>NZ_JBEPKL010000004.1:0-188266 GCF_040544655.1 Sphingomonas sp. 1185 | reverse complement strand
ATCGGTGCCGCCATCGACACCTTCACGCCTGCCGAATGCGCCAACTACTTCGCCGCAGCCGGTTACGATGCAGACTGATCGGAATTTGCTCTAGCCAGCAGGCTGGCAAGCTTCGCTAACCCCCTCCCCTGTCCAGGGGAGAGGGCAAGAAGCCCCGCCCTATCCCCGCGCCGCCGCCAGCCTGCGCGACGCGGCGCATAGCCCCATCCGGCCCGGACTCGCGGGAACCGCCGCCACCACGCCATGCGGCGCGTCCCGGAACCCCAACACATCGTAGCGATGCGCGATCCCGCCGCGCTCCACCCAGACCAGCCACAGATCGCGCACCCGATAGGCGCGCAGGAAGCGGACCCCCGGCGGCGCATCGCGGTGCGCGACGTCGGTGGCATGGAAGGGCTGGCCCGCCTCGGCCAAGATGCCCCCGGCCGCCGCGTCCATCGCAGCGGCGACGGAGGCGGGCAGGTCGGCGATCCGCCGGATTTCCGCACCGCTGGCCCGAATCCGGCAGGGTGGCAGGCCCTGTCGCACCGTCACCGGCGCGGGTCGTTCGTCGATCGTCATCGCCACCATCCCCGTCTCCCCTTTCGTTCGCCCGGCGTTCAGCCATGCGCTGCCAGAGGCTATCCATCGCACCCGCGCCTGCAAAGCCGGTTGTGCGCGGGGCCCGACCCGACGATAGAGGATATCATGAAGCGCCTGATCGCCGCCTTCGCCGCCACCGCCCTGCTCTGGGCCCAACCGGCCGCCGCGCAGTCGATCCTGCGCGATGCGGAGACCGAGACGCTGTTCGCCGACATGTCCGCGCCGCTGATCAAGGCGGCGGGGCTGTCGCCGCGCGATGTGAAGATCGTCCTGATCAACGACGATTCGATCAACGCCTTCGTGGCGGGCGGCCAGATCGTCTATGTCCATTCGGGGCTGATCCAGGCGGCGGACAATGTGAACGAGGTCCAGGGCGTCGTCGCGCACGAACTGGGCCATATCGCCGATGGCCATGTCGTGCTGGGCGATGCCGCGATGAAGCCCGCCATGGGCATGTACCTGCTCTCGATGGTGCTGGGGCTGGCCGCGATGGCGGCGGGCGGCGGCGAGGCGGGCGCGGGGATCATGGCGGCGGGACAGCAGGCCGCGATGGGCAAGGTGCTGGCGTTCAGCCGTACGCAGGAATCCAGCGCCGATGCGGCGGGCGCGCGATACCTGACCACCGCCGGGATCACCGGCAAGGGCATGCTGAGCTTCTTCAAGAAGTTGCAGAACCAGCAATATCGGTACGGCTACACCAATATCGATCCCTTCGCGCAGACCCACCCGCTATCGGCCGACCGCATCCAGGCGCTCACCGCCGATCTCCAGGCCGCGCCCGCCTGGAACAAGCCGGCCGATGCGAAATTGCAGGAACGCTTCCTGCGGGTGAAGGCCAAGCTGCTGGGCTATGTCGCCACGCCCGAGGCGACGCTGATCAAATATCCGGTCGGCGACCAGTCGGTCTATGCGCATTATGCGCGCGCCTATGCCTATCACAAGGCGGGATACCCCGACAAAGCCGAGGCGGAGGCCGCCGCGCTGATCGCGCGCGACCCGCACGATCCCTATTTCGAGGAAATCCAGGGCCAGATCCTGCTCGAATCGGGCAAGCCCGAAGAGGCGCTGGCCCCGCTTCGCGCCGCGACCATGGGGTCGGGGCAGAATGCGCTGATCGCGACGACCTTCGGCCATGCGCTGATCGCGACCGAGGACAAACGCCATCTGGCCGAGGCGGTGAAGGTGCTGAAGGTCGCGGTGCAGCGCGACGACGACAATCCCTTTGCCTGGATCCAGCTCGGCACCGCCTATGAACAACTGGGCGACGAGCCGCGCGCCGCGCTCGCCACCGCCGAGCGGGCGAGCATGATGGGCGACACCCGCACCGCCATCCAGAGCGCCCGCTATGCGATGGCCAATCTCACCCCCAATACGTCCGAATGGATTCGGGCGCAGGATATTGCGATGACCTCTGCCGACGCCGCCGCCAGTTCCAAGAAGAAGCGCCGCAAATGAGCATGAAGGCCTTGGCCGCCGTCGCGGTGATCGGCGGCCTGATCGGTGGCGGCGCCGCGATCGGCATCCAGCAACTGGCCGCGCCGCACGGCGCTTCGGGCGAGGCGGTGCGCGCCTATCTGCTCGACCATCCCGAGGTGATCCCGGAGGCGATGCAGCGGCTTCAGGACCGCGAACAGGGCAAGGCGGTGGCGGCGATCGGCGGCGACCTGACCAAGCCGTTCGGGAACGCCTATTCCGGCAACCCCAAGGGCGACGTCACGCTGGTCGAATTCTACGACTATAATTGCGGCTATTGCCGGGCCAGCCTGCCGCTGCTCAAGCAGCTGGTCGAGGCCGATCCGAAACTGCGCATCGTCTATCGCGAGCTGCCGATCCTGGCGCCGTCCAGCCGGGCGGCGGCGCGGATGAGCCTGCTCGCCGCGTCGCAGGGCAAGTTCCAGGCGTTCCACGACGCGCTCTATGCCGGGGGGCCGGTCAGCGACGCGACGATCGCGGCGGCGGCCAGGGCGGCCGGGGTCGACACGACCAGGCTCGCCGCCTTCCAGCCCCAGGCCGATGCCGAGATCGCGCGCAACATGGAGGCGGCGAGTCGCCTGGGCCTGAACGGCACGCCCAGCTGGATCGTCGGCAACCGCGTCCTGTCGGGCGCGCTGCCGATCGAACAATTGCAAAAGGCCATCGCCGACGCGCGAAACGGTTGATAAAGCGGCAGTCTTCCAACGGGGACCAAATACGGGGGACTGCCGCATGACCGACCCGATCCTGTCCATCCAGGGGGTGACGAAGACCTATAAAAGCGGCGTCACCGCGCTGCATCCGGTCGACCTGACCATCCGGCGCGGCGAGATCTTCGCGCTGCTCGGCCCCAATGGCGCGGGCAAGACGACGCTGATCTCGATCGTCTGCGGCATCGTCACGCCGTCTGCGGGTACGATCCGGGTCGACGGGCATGACGCGCTGCGCGATTACAAGGGCGCGCGGCGGAAAGTCGGGCTGGTGCCGCAGGAATTGTCGGTCGACATGTTCGAGCGGGTCATCGACACGGTGAATTTCAGCCGGGGCCTGTTCGGTCGCGCGCCCAACCCTGCTTATGTCGAGCAGGTGCTCCGCGACCTGTCGCTCTGGGACAAGCGCCATGCCAAGCTGATGGAATTGTCGGGCGGCATGAAGCGTCGGGTGCTGATCGCCAAGGCGCTCGCCCACGAACCCGACCTGCTGTTCCTCGACGAACCCACCGCAGGCGTCGATGTCGAACTGCGCCGCGATATGTGGAAGCTGGTCCACCGCCTGCGGGAACGTGGCGTCACCATCATCCTGACCACCCATTATATCGAGGAGGCCGAGGAGATGGCCGACCGGGTGGGCGTGATCGCCAAGGGCCAGCTTCTTCTGGTCGAGGAAAAGGCCGAGATGATGAAGAAGCTCGGCAAGCGCGAGATGGTGCTGACGCTGGCCGAGCCGATGGCGGCGATCCCCGCCGCGCTGGCGGAATGGGAATTGACGCTGGAGGATGAAGGGCGCCGCCTTCGCTACATCTTCGACGCGCGCGCCGAGCATACCGGCATCCCCTCGCTCCTGCGAATGCTGGGCGAGATGGGGATCGGGTTCGTCGATCTGGAAACCTACAAATCCTCGCTGGAGGATATTTTCGTCGATCTGGTCGAGGGGACGCGCGCATGAACCTGCATGGCATATGGGCGATCTATCGCTTCGAAATGGCGCGGTTCCGGCGGACCGTGTGGACCAGCCTGATGGTGCCGGTCATCACCACGACGCTGTACTTCGTGGTGTTCGGTACCGCGATCGGCTCTGCGATGAATCAGGTTTCGGGCGTGCCGTACGGCGCATTCATCGTGCCGGGGCTAATGCTGCTGTCGATCTTTTCGGAAAGCATCCTGAATGCCAGCCTGGGCATCTACATGCCCAAATTCACCGGGACGATGTACGAGATCCTGTCCGCGCCCTTGTCGCCGATCGAGACGGTGCTGGGCTATGTCGGCGCGGCGGCGAGCAAGTCGATGGTGATCGGGCTGGTGATCCTGGCGACCGCCTATCTGTTCGTCGATCTGTCGATCCTGCATCCGGTGGCGATGATCTTTTACCTGTTGCTGGTCGCGACGACCTTCTCGCTGTTCGGCTTCGCGATCGGCATCTGGGCGCGCGGGTTCGAGCAGTTGCAGGTCATCCCGCTGCTGATCGTCACGCCGCTGACCTTTCTGGGCGGCGCCTTCTACTCGGTGACGATCCTGCCCGAGCCGTGGCGGACCGTGACGCTGTTCAATCCGGTCGTGTATCTGATCAACGGCTTCCGCTGGACCTTTTTCGGCACATCGGACGTGGCCCCGACGGTCAGCCTGGGGGTGACGGGGCTGTTCCTGCTGACGTGCCTGGCGTGGATCGGCTGGATCTTCCGCACCGGCTGGCGGCTGAAGAATTGAGCGCGGCCTGAAACCTATCTGTTCCCCGGCGAAGGCCGGGGTCCAGTTGCGAGGAGTTGTCGAGGATTCGGGATATGGGCCTCCCCCTTGCCGTTTCGGGGCACCATGAATCTTGCAGTCACTGGGCCCCGGCCTTCGCCGGGGAGCAGGTTATCTTTTGAGCCCCCCGCCCAGTAGCGGCGTCACCACCAGGCCGTTCAGGTCGACCAGAGCATGGACCAGCATCACGACCCACAGGCTGCCGGTCATCAGGTACAGCCCCGTCATCACCGCCCCCAGCGCGGTGGTGGCGAGAATCCCCGCCCAGCCCTGATAGCGATGCATTGCCCCGAACAGCACCAGCGAGGCGAGGAAGCCGATCCAGGCCTGTCCGGTCAACACCGCGACCAGCAGCGGCAGATAGAGGCGGAAGAACGCCTCCTCGCCGATCCCCGCCATGACGCTGAGCGCTGCGGCATATTTCAGTTCGCGCCGGTCACGCGGCAACAGCGCGGAGACATCGCCCAGCGGCCTGCGCTTCAGCACGCGCGCCAGCACCGCGCCGACGACGAGCCCACCCACCGCGCCGCCCAGCAACAACCCCAATGCCCCGTCGTCGCTGGCAAGGACCGACGGCAGCAGCGCGGATAGGGGTGCGAACTCGCCCGGCATGGTGACCAGCGCCGCCAGCCGCCCGAGCAGAGCCAGCCCGATCCCCACCGGAACGACGAAGACCAGCGCCGCGCGCACCAGCCACAACCGGAAGCGCATCCGCCGCGAATGACCGTCGTTCAGCGCCTTGAACCGCCGATATTCGCCCAGATCGCCCTTCTGGAACCACCAGACGCCACCCAACGCGGCGAGCAGCAGAAGCGCGGCTAGAATGGGCGACATCAGGACCATTGCCCTTCCACATCCGATCGCACTTCACCCATCCGTTCGCGCTGAGCGAAGTCGAAGCGCACGCCCGGCGTTCGCGGCTTGGCGACGCTTATCCCATGGCCTTCGACTTCGCTCAGGCTGAACGGCGCGGGCGTGAAGGTCACGGCGCTACGTCGTCGGAAAGACGATCAACCTGGCAGATCACAGCCGGTGCTGCCCCTTGACCCAGCGCACCGTGCCCGACGAGGCGCGCATTACCACGCTCTCGGTCGTCATCACCTTGGGCCGCCGCTTGACCCCCGCCAGCAGCGAGCCGTCGGTCACGCCGGTCGCCGCGAAGATGCAATCGCCCTGCGCCAGCTCGGTCAGGTCATATTGCTTGTCGAGATCGGTCACGCCCCATTTATACGCCCGTGCCCGCTCGGCATCGTTGCGGAACAGCAGGCGGCCCTTGAACTGCCCGCCGACGCACCGCAGCGCGGCGCAGGCCAGCACCCCCTCCGGCGCGCCGCCAGAGCCCATATAGACGTCGATCGTCGTGTCCGGATCGGTCGTCGCGATCACCCCCGCCACGTCGCCGTCGCCGATCAGCACCACCCCGCAGCCCAGCGACCGCAGCTCGGCGATCAGCGTCTCGTGGCGCGGGCGGTCGAGCACGCACACCACGATGTCGCCGGGCTTCACCCCCTTGGCCTCGGCGATGGCGCGGATATTCTCGCTGGGGCTGCGGTCCAGATCGATGATGCCCGCCGGATAGCCGGGGCCGACCGCGATCTTGTCCATATAGACGTCGGGCGCGTTGAGCAGATGGCCCTTCTCGGCGATCGCCAGCACCGCCAGGCTGTTGGGCCCCGCCTTGGCGCAGATGGTCGTGCCCTCCAGCGGGTCGAGCGCGATGTCGATCTCCGGACCATGGCCGGTGCCGACCTTCTCGCCGATGAACAGCATCGGTGCCTCGTCGCGCTCGCCCTCGCCGATGACGACGGTGCCGTCCATCTCCAGCTCGTTGAGCGCGGCGCGCATCGCCTCGACCGCCGCCGCATCCGCCGCCTTCTCGTCACCGCGCCCGACCAGCGTCGAGGCGGCGATCGCCGCCGCCTCGGTCACGCGGACCATTTCGAGGACGAGGACACGGTCCAGCACATGGCTGGCGGGCTGTGAGATGGTGTTCATGGGGCTCTCCTGACGCGGCATTTTGTTGAACATGTTTTACACGTCATACCGCGTCTCGTTCCCCGCGAACAGAGCGAAAGGCGATGGACGGTGGGGCGGAAACGGTCGACCCTGCGTTGGACATGCCGATGCCATCCCCCGCCCCCGCCATGATCGACCTGACCGATGTCAGCCGCCGCTACGGATCGGTCGCCGCGGTAGACCGGGTTTCGCTGACCGTCGCACGCGGCAGCTTCGTCGCGCTGGTCGGGGCGTCGGGATCGGGCAAGTCGACGCTGTTGCGGATGATCAACCGGCTGGAGACGCCCGATACGGGCCGCGTCACCATCGATGGAGAGGATGCCGGCGCGCGCCCCGCGCCCGAATGGCGGCGGCGGATCGGCTATGTCTTCCAGCAGCACGGCCTGTTCCCGCACATGACGGTCGCCGCCAATATCGCGATCGGGCTGCGCATCGCGGGGCGGCAGGTGGGGGATCGCGTGGGCGAACTGCTCGATCTGGTCGACCTGCCCCGCGAGTTGGCCGGGCGGATGCCCGACGCGCTGTCGGGCGGCCAGCGCCAGCGGGTGGCGATCGCCCGCGCGCTGGCGACCGAGCCGCCGATCCTGCTGCTCGACGAGGCGCTGGGCGCGCTCGACCCGGTGACGCGCGACGCGCTGGCCGGGCGGCTGGGGGAGCTGCATGCGCGGCTGGGGCTGACGACCCTGCTCGTCACCCATGACATGGCCGAGGCGCTGCTGACCGCCGACCGCATATTGGTGATGGACCAGGGGCGGATCGTCGCCGACGCCACCCCGGCGGAACTGGTCGCGGGCCAGGGCGGCGCGGTCGCACAGGCGCTGATGGCGGTTCCCCGGCACCAGGCCGAACGGCTGGCGGCGCTCGCCCGATGAGCGCCTTTCTCGACGCGCTGGTCCGCGTGCCGCCGCTGCTCGCGCATCATGTCACGGTCAGCATGGCCGCGCTGCTGCTCGGGATCGTCATCGCGGTGCCGCTCGCCTTTGCCTGTGCGCGGCGGCCGGGGCTGTCGCGGGTCGCGCTGGGGCTGGCGAGCCTGGTCCAGACGATCCCGGCGCTGGCGCTGCTCGCGCTCTTCTATCCGCTGCTGCTCAGCCTGTCGGGGCTGGTCGGCGGTGGCATACCGGCGCTGGGCTTCCTGCCCTCGCTGCTGGCGCTGACGCTCTATGCGCTGCTGCCGATCCTGCGCAACGGGGTGACGGGGCTGGCCGGGCTCGATCCGGCGGTGTTGCAGGCGGCCGATGCGGTCGGGATGACCCGCGCGCAGAAGCTGCGGCTGGTCGAGGCGCCGCTGGTCGCGCCGGTGCTGGCGGCGGGAATCCGGACGGCGGCGGTCTGGACGATCGGCGCGGCGACCCTGTCGACGACAGTCGGCCAGCCCTCGTTGGGCGACATGATCTTTGCCGGGCTCCAGACACAGGCCTGGGCGCTGGTGCTGGCGGGATGCTTCGCCGCCGCCGCGCTGGCGCTGGGGGTGGACGCGCTGATCGGGGTGATCGAACGCGGGCTGGCGACGCGGCGGAAGGGCCTGTGGATCGGCGGGCTGGTCGCGCTGGCGCTGGGCTGTGCGCTGGCGACGCAGCCGCTATGGCCGCGCGGCTCGCAACAGCGGCGCGAGGTGGTGATCGGCGCGAAGAATTTTTCCGAGCAATATATCCTGACGCGCCTGATCGGCGACCGGCTGACCCGTGCAGGCTATTCGGTCAGCTATCGCGACGGGCTGGGCTCGGCGGTGGCGTTCGAGGCGACGGCGGGGGGCCGGGTCGACGTCTATGTCGATTATGCGGGCACGCTGTGGACCACCGCGATGCACCGGCAGGATTCGCCGCCCCGCGCCGCGATGCTGGGCGCGCTCCAGCAATGGGCCGCGACGCGCGACGTGGCGATGCTGGGGCCGCTGGGGTTCGAGAATGCCTATGCCTTTGCGATGAAGGCCCCGGTCGCGCAGCGGCTGAGCGTGCGGTCGCTCGCCGATCTGGGCCGTGTGGCGCCCCGACTGAAGCTGGGCAGCGACCTGGAGTTTCTCGACCGCCCCGAATGGGCGGCGGTGCGCGACGCCTATGGCCTGCGCTTCGCCGGGCAGACGCCGTACAGCCCGACCTTCATGTACCGCGCGCTGGAGAGCGGGCGAGCGGATGTGATCTCCGCCTTCTCTTCGGACGGGCGGATCGCGGCGGAGCGGCTGGCGGTGCTGGACGATCCGAAGCGCGCGATACCGGGGTATGACGCGGTGCTGCTGGTGGCGAAGGACCGGACGGCGGATGCGAGATTCGTGAAGGCGCTGCGGCCCATGCTGAACCGGATTCCGGTCGAGGCGATGCGCGAGGCGAACTACCGGGTCGATCGGGACGACGCGGCGAAGGAAAGCCCGGAGGCTGCGGCGCGGTGGCTGGCGGAGCGGGTCGGTTTGTAGTTTGGGTTCACGCGAAGCCGCGATGCCGCGAAGCAGAGAAGATTTTATTCGCGCGGAGGCGCGGAGGCGCGGAGGGGTATCGATTCGGGCGGACATCCCGTTTTCATCATAGGCCGGGGAAGCAATATTGAGGCTGCCGCCGGGCGAGACACCTCTGCGTTCTCCGCGCCTCCGCGCGAAACCCATTCTTCTTCGCGACTTCGCGGCTTCGCGTGAACGATAAGCCCCTCCCGCAGGCGGGAGGGGTTTGGAGAGGACATCGAGTCTCACAGAGACCATCGCCCGTGGCCTGCCCTCCCCCATCCCCTCCCGCCTGCGGGAGGGGCGTGCCAAGGATCGCGCGTCCGGCGCGTTTAGTCGCGCAGCAGGTCGTTGATGCTGGTCTTGGACCGCGTCTGCGCATCGACGCGCTTGACGATCACCGCGCAGTACAGGCCCGGCTTGCCGTCGACCGACGGGGTCGTGCCCGGAACGACGACCGAATAGGGCGGCACATGGCCGCGGAAGACCTCGCCCGTCTCGCGATCGATGATCTTGGTCGAGGCGCCCAGATACACGCCCATCGACAGCACCGCGCCCTCGCCGACACGAACGCCCTCGGCCACCTCGGCGCGCGCGCCGATGAACGCGCCGTCCTCGATGATGACGGGACCCGCCTGGAGCGGCTCGAGCACGCCGCCGATGCCCGCACCGCCCGACAGATGGACGTTCTTGCCGATCTGCGCACAGCTGCCCACCGTCGCCCAGGTGTCGACCATCGTGCCCTCACCGACATAGGCGCCGATATTGACGAAGCTGGGCATCAGGATCGCGCCCTTGGCGACATGCGCGCCACGCCGCACGACCGAGCCGGGCACCGCGCGGAAACCGGCGGCGCGGAATTCGGCTTCGGACCAGCCGCTGAACTTCGACGGCACCTTGTCGAACCAGTGGCCCGCACCGGGGCCGTTGTCGATCAGGACATTGTCGTTGAGGCGGAACGACAGCAGCACCGCCTTTTTCAGCCACTGGTTGACCGTCCAGCCGCCATTCCCATCGGGCTCGGCGACGCGCGCCTCGCCCCGGTCGAGCAGCGCCAGCGCGCGGTCGACGGCGATCCGCGCCTCACCCTGCGTGGCGAAACCCAGCTCGGCCCGGTTTTCCCAGGCGGCATCGATGGTGGCGGCCAGTTCGTGAGCCATCGTCAGTCCTCCAAAATGCTCGTCAGCCACGGCGTCAGCGCGTGGACGGTATAGTCGATATGGTCGCGGGCGGCCTCGGGCCCCTGTTCGGAGCCGTTGTCGACCCACACGGTCGTCATCCCGATCGCCTTGGCGGGGATCAGGTTGCGCGCCATGTCCTCGAAGAAGATGGCGCGGGTCGGATCGATGTCGAACGCCGCGCACAGCCCCGCATAGGCGGAGGGCTGCGGCTTGGGGACCAGGCCCATGGCGGTGATGTCGTGCACCGCCTCGAAATGCTCGCCCAGCCCCAGCCGGTCGAGGACCTTCAGCGCATAGGGCTTGTCGCCATTGGTGAAGACCAGCTTGCGCCCCGGCAGCTTCGCCAGCGCGGCGGCGAGCGGCGCGTCCTGTTCCAGCACGTCCATCTCGATATCGTGGACATAGGCCAGGAAGGCGGCGGGATCGACGTCATGCTCGGCCATCAGCCCGGCCAGCGTGGTGCCGTGCGCATGGAAATATTCCTTCTGCACGCGAAACGCCTCGGCGGGGTCCAGGCCCAGCAGCTCGCCGACGAATGCGGTCATCCGCCGGTCGATATGCGCGAACAGATTGGCGCTCGCCGGATACAGCGTATTGTCCAGATCGAAGATCCACGCGTCGATATGGGCAAGGGCGGGCAGCATGGTCGGGCGTGTAGGCGGGCCGTCGCCTCGCCGCAAGCCGCCGGGCTCGTCAGGATGCAGGATCGGCGATAAGGATCGCACACGGGGTCGGACGAAGGGGGATATGTGAGGATCGAGCGCCTGCGGGGCATGACCGGCATTGCGACGGTGCTGGCGACCAGCCTGACGCTCGGCGCGTGCGGCGGGGCCGGATCGGGCATCCAGCCGACACCGACGCCGCCCATGGTCACGCCGACGCCCAGCCCCACGCCGACGCCGACGCCCACCCCGATCCCCAATTACGACACCGCCGGGTATCGCGCGACGACGGGGGCGGTCGCGATGAACGCGCTGGCCGCCTATCAGCGCGGGGCGACCGGCAAGGGCGTCGCGCTCGGCATCATCGATTCGGGGATCGACACGACGAACGCGCTGTTCGCCGGACGAATCGCCAGCGCTTCCTCGGACGTCGCGGGAACGCGCGGCATCACCGACGAGGACGGGCACGGCACCGCCGTCGCCTTCACCGCCGCAGGAGGGCGCGACGGCGTCCGGGCGCAGGGGGTCGCGTTCGACGCGACACTGGTGGTCCTGCGCGCCGACCGGCCCGGCAGCTGCTCCAGCACCGCCGGGGGCGATGCAGGCAGCGGTTGCGCCTTTCCGCTCGATGCGATCACGCGCGGGCTGGACGTGGCGCGGCAATCGGGCGCGAAGGTGGTCAACATCTCGCTGGGCGCCAACGAGACTCCGCCCGCCAGCCTGACCGCCGCGATCGGCCGCGCGACGGCGGCGGGAATGGTCGTGGTGATCGCCGCGGGCAATGACGGCGAGGCCGATCCCACCGCGCTGGCCCAGATCGCCAACGATGCCAGCGTCGCGCGCGGCCAGGTCATCATCGCCGGGTCGGTCAATGCCAGCGGCGTCATCTCCAGCTTCAGCAACCGCGCGGGTCAGTCCGCCGCGCACTACCTGACCGCGCTGGGCGAGATGGTCGAGGCGCCCGACCAGACCGGCACGCGCAAGCTATGGTCGGGCACCTCCTTCGCCGCGCCCCAGATCAGCGGCGCCGCCGCGCTGCTGGCCCAGGCCTTTCCCAACCTGACCGCCGCGCAGATCGTCGAGCTGTTGCTGCGCACCGCGCGCGACACGGGAACGGCGGGCAGCGACGGCGTCTATGGCCGGGGGACGCTGGACCTGACCAACGCCTTCCAGCCGGTCGGTGCGTTGAACGTGGCTGGCACGGGAACGGCCGGGGCCGCCGTCTCTCTGTCGGTCAATGCGCGCCTGTCCCCCGCCATGGGCGACGCGGCCGTCGCGGGGCTGCGCATGGTCGCGCTCGACGGCTATGCGCGCGCCTATCAGCTCGATCTGTCGGGCACGGTGGCGCGCGCCGCGCCGCGCGCGCTGCTCGCCCCCAGCCTGCTCGGCCGGATCGAAGGCGCGAGCCTGTCCGACGGTGTCCGCACGATCGCGGTCACCAGCGCGATCACCACGGCGGGCGAGGCGCGGCTGCGCGCCATCGTCCCCTCCGACGCGCCCGCCGCCGGTCGCCGGATCGTCGCGGGCACGATGACCCAGGCGCTGGCGCCCGACACCGCCATCGGCTTCGGCTTTGCCAGCGGTGCCGACTCGCTGGTGGCCGGGTGGACCGGACAGGCGGGGCCCGGCTTCCTGCTGGTCGATCCGGGCTTCGGCATCGACCGGGCACCGCGCGCCTCGGCGGCGCTGCGCCAGCGGCTGGGCGCGCTCGGCATCAGCCTGTCGACCGAGAATGGCCGCTTCACCGCCGCCGTGCCGGGGATGACGCCGCCGCGCTACGACCAGATGGCGCTGGGGCTCGACCGGCGCGTCGGGCCGGTCGCGACGACGCTGGGCCTGACCCGGCTGGCCGAGCGGTCGACGGTGCTGGGCGGCTGGTTCGGCGGCGCGCTGGGGCAACCGCGCGCGACCAGCTGGTTCGCCGATGCCGCCGCACGCTGGCGCAGCGATGACGGCTGGACGCTGGCGGGGCATTGGCGCCGGGGCTGGACCGACGCGTTCGGCGGCATGGGCGGCGGGCTGCTGGTCAGCCGGTCCTGGTCGGTCGAGGCGGGCAAGCGCGGCCTGTTCGGCGGCGACCGGCTGGACGTGCGGCTGTCGCAACCGCTGCGCGTCACCGGCGGCGGGCTCGACCTGCGGCTACCCGCGCATTGGGATTATGCCGCCGGGCAGGTCGACGGCTGGACCACGCAGCGACTGGCGCTGGCGCCGACCGGGCGCGAGACGCTGATCGAGGCGCGCCATGCCGTACCGCTGGGCGCGGGCGAGCTGTCCACCCATCTCTTCTGGCGGCACGATCCGGGGCAGATCGCCGCCCTGCCCGACGAGCGCGGGGCCGCGGTGAAGTATGGCTTGACCTTCTGATACCCGGTCTTGGCTGGCGAAGGGCGCGCGTCACCCCCATCTTGCTCTTATGACACGTTATTCCTTGCTCGATCTGGTGCCCGTCATTCAGGGCGGCACCGTGGCGCAGGCGCTGGCCAATGCCGCCGACCTGGCCGCTCATGCCGAGGCGAACGGCTATCACCGATACTGGACCGCCGAGCATCACGGCATGACCGGCATCGCCTCCGCCGCGACCGCCGTCGTGCTGGCGCATGTCGGGCAGGCGACGAAGACCATCCGCATCGGGGCGGGCGGCATCATGCTGCCCAACCATGCCCCGCTGACCATCGCCGAGCAGTTCGGGACGCTCGATGCGCTGTTCCCCGGCCGGATCGACCTGGGGCTGGGCCGCGCGCCCGGATCGGACCAGCGGGTCGCCCGCGCGCTGCGCCGGACGCTGGACAGCGATCCCAATGGCTTCCCGCGCGACGTGATGGAGCTGCAAAGCTATTTCGCGGATGACGGCCAGACCGGCATCGTCGCGACGCCGGGGGCGGGCGCGCGGCCGCAAATGTGGATCCTGGGATCGAGCCTCTACGGCGCGCAGCTCGCCGCCGCGCTCGGCCTGCCCTATGCCTTCGCCTCGCACTTCGCGCCCGACGCGCTGGACGACGCGCTGGCCATCTATCGCCGCGACTTCCGGCCGTCGGCGGTGCTCGACAAGCCCCATGCGATGGCGGGGTTCAACGTCTTCGCCGCCGACACCGACGAAGAGGCGGAGCTACTGGCGAGTTCGCAGCAACAGGCCTTTGTCGCGCTGCGCACCGGCAACCCGGGCAAGCTGCCCCCGCCCGCCCCCGGCTATCGCGAGAGCCTGGGCGCGCAGGGGGCCGCGATCCTGGACCATGTCCTGTCCTGCTCGGCGATCGGCGCGCCCGCGACCGTGGAACGGCAGCTCGCCGCCTTTGTCGAGCGGACCAAGGTGGACGAAGTGATGGTGGTCAGTTCGATCTTCGACCACGAGGCGCGCAAACGGTCGATCGGCATTGCGGCGCGGGCGATGGATGCGTTGGAGACGGTGGCGGCCTAATCCGTCGATTCACGCGAAGGCGCGATGACGCGAAGATTTTTGTTCGCGCGGAGACGCGGAGGCGCGGAGAGGGCATGCCCAGCGGTTCGCTCAATATTTTCCAGCAAACCGGGCGAGATGAAGGGGTGGCGGCGCCACCGGGTACGAAATCTCCGCGCCTCCGCGCCTCCGCGCCTCCGCGTGAACTATTCTGTTTCTCTTCGCGTCATCGCGGCTTCGCGCGAACCCGGAAAGCCCATAGCCCGATCCCAAACGTCATCCTAGCGAAGGCTGGGACCTCGTCGTAAAGGACGAGGGCCGCACGCGGCCCCAGCCTTCGCTGGGGCGACGAGCCCGGGGTGGACGGCCTACCCTACCGCCGCCGGAAGCCTGAGCCGCACCAGCAGGCCGCCCAGGTCCTCGCTCTCCTCCAGCGACACGGTGCCGCCGTAAATCTCCGCCACGTCGCGCACGATGGCGAGGCCCAGTCCCGTGCCGGGCTTGCCCGTGTCCAGCCGGACGCCGCGATCGAAGATGCGGACGCGTTCGCTTTCGGGGATGCCGGTGCCATCGTCCTCGACCAGGATCTCGACGAAGCCCGCCTGCGCGGCCACCGTCACGAAGACGCTGCCGCCGCCATATTTGGCCGCGTTCTCGACCAGGTTGCCCAGCATCTCGTCCAGGTCCTGGCGCTCGACATGGACGACCAGGTCCTTCGGCCCATCGACATCGATCCGGGCGTGGCGATAGAGGCGGCCGACCGCGCGCTCGACCGATTGCAGGCTGGGCCAGACCTCCGCCCGGCTGTGCGCCGAGCCGCGCCGCCCGACCGCGCGGGCGCGCGCCAGATGATGGTCGACCTGCCGCCGCATCGTTCGCGCCTCGCGGATCACCGTCTCGGCCAGGTCGTCGGCATGCGCGGTGGCGGCGTTCATGATGACGGTCAGCGGGGTCTTGAGCGCGTGCGCCAGATTGCCCGCATGCCGCCGCGCCTCCTCGGCCTGCTTCTCGTTATGCTCGACCAGCGCGTTGAGTTCCTCGACCAGCGGCGCGACCTCGTCCGGCATGGCGTCGGAAATCCGGTCCGCCCGCCCGGCGCGCATCGCCGCGATATCCTCGCGCACCCGGCGCAGCGGATAGAGGCCGTAGAAGGTCTGGATCGCCGCCATCAGGAGGAGGCCGACCGCCAGCAGCGCGAAGCTGCGCACCAGCGTCCGCCGGAGCGCGGCGATCTGCGCGTCCAGCCCCTGGCGGCTCTGCGCGACCTGGAACCGCCAGCGCACCTCCGATCCGGGCAGCTTCACATCGCGTTCGACGATGCGCAGCTTTTCCTCGGGGAACTGGTCGCTGTTATAGGTGTGGATGCTGTCGTCATTGTGCGGCGTGCCATAGGCCAGCTGCCGGTCCCACAGGGATCGCGAGGGAAACGCCTCGCGCCCCGGTGCCGACACCTGCCAATAGACGCCCGAGCCCGGTTCCAGGAACGCCTGGTCGGCGGGCTCGCGGCTGAACCACACCTCGCCCTGCTGGATCTCCGCCGAGACGAGCAGCGACCGCAGCACATAGGCCAGCCGGTCGTCGAAATTCTGGGTGACCGCCGACACCAGCACCCGGTCGAGCGCGAAGCCGCCGCCCGCCAGCAGGACCGTGATCCACCCTGCGGCGATCAGGATCATGCGGCGCGACAGCGATCCGGTGCGCCGTGTCGGGCGCAGGGTGGCACCGTCCTTCATGGCAATGTTCCGGTGCGGCCGCCGGTCAGGCCGCCGCGCCCGCCGACCCGGCCGCCGGATCGTCCAGGCTGTAGCCCAGGCCGCGAATGGTGGTGATCACGTCCTGGCCCAGCTTCTTGCGGATGCGCGTCACGAACACCTCGATCGTGTTCGAATCGCGGTCGAAATCCTGGTCGTAGATATGTTCGATCAGCTCGGTGCGGCTGACCACCTTGCCCTTGTGGTGGAGCAGATAGCTGAGCAGCTTATATTCCTGCGCGGTCAGCTTCACCGGCTCGCCCGCGCGCGTGACCTTGCCCGAACGGGTGTCGAGCCGGACGTCGCCGGCGGTCAGTTCGGACGAGGCGTTGCCGCTGGCCCGCCGGATCAGCGCGCGCAGACGGGCGATCAGCTCCTCGGTCTGGAACGGCTTGGCGACATAGTCGTCCGCGCCCGCGTCGAGCCCGGCGACCTTGTCCGACCAGCTGTCCCGCGCGGTCAGGACGAGGACGGGCATGGTCTTGCCCTCCTTGCGCCATCGGTCGAGCACGGTCAGCCCGTCAATCTCGGGCAGGCCCAGGTCGAGCACGATCGCGTCATAGCTTTCGGTCGAACCCAGGAAATGCCCCTCCTCGCCATCGGTGGCCAGGTCGATGGCATAGCCCGCGCCCTCCAGCGTGGACTTCAGCTGCTGGCCGAGATTGGGCTCGTCCTCGACGATCAGAACGCGCATCGCAAAACTCCTGTTGTTCGATTGCAACCGGCGGGGGTCGCGCTCACCCGTCGGTCCGGCCGATGACGCGGCCGGTGCGACCGTCGACCTCCACCCAGATGACCGTGCCATTGCGCAGGAACTTCAGCGTGTAAATGGCCGCGCCCGCATCATAGTCGAAGCCGATATATTGCGAATCGCGCATGGTGGGCACCACCCGCGCCTCGATCTCGCGCAGCGACAAATTGCCTTCCCGGCGGGCCTGGGCCGCGCGCATCTGGTCGCCGCGACGTTGATCGGGGGGCGACCCGATCATCGGCGGCGGACCCATCGGTGCGGCGAGCAGAGCCAGAAGGACGGTCATCGACATGAAACTGGCATAGCGGGAAACCGTTGAACAGCCTCTGAATGGATCATGCAGCCGTGCGACAGCGCATGGAGCGCTTGCCGGGTTCCCCCTTCGCGCCTAACTGCCAATCCATCATGGCAGCACCCGTTCTTTCCTATGAAGACCTGGGCCTTGTACAAGGCTCGGGCTGGCTCTTCCGGCATCTCGACATCCATATCGGTCCGCGCGACCGGCTGGCGCTGATCGGGCGTAACGGGGCGGGCAAATCGACGCTCCTCAAGCTGATCGCCGGGATCATCGATTCGGACGAGGGGCGGCGTATGATCGTGCCGGGCACCCATGTCGTTTATCTCGAGCAAGACCCCGATTTGACCGGCTGCGCCACGCTGATGGACTATGTCCTGTCGGGCGAGGGCGCGCCGGAAAGCTATGAGGCGGAGGCGATCGCCGGACAGCTGGGCATCGACCTGACCCGCGAGGCCGCGACCGCCAGCGGCGGCGAGAAGCGGCGCGCCGCGATCGTCCGCGCGCTGGCGATGAACCCCGACGTGCTGCTGCTCGACGAGCCGACCAACCATCTCGACCTCGCGGCGATCGAATGGCTGGAGGACTGGCTGAAGCGCTTCACCGGCGCGTTCGTCGTCATCAGCCACGACCGCACCTTCCTGACCCGGCTGACCAAGTCGACGCTGTGGCTGGATCGCGGGCAGATGCGGCGCAACGAGGTCGGCTTCGGCGGCTTCGATGCGTGGACCGAACAGGTCTATGCCGAGGAACAGCGCGCCGCCGAGAAGCTGGACGCCAAGCTGAAGATCGAGGAGCATTGGCTTCACCGCGGCGTCACCGCGCGACGCAAGCGCAACCAGGGCCGTCTGGAAAAGCTGCACCAGATGCGCGCCACCCGCGCCGCGATGATCGGGCCGCAGGGCGCGGCGAAGCTGGGCATCGCGTCGGACGATGTGAAGACCAAGGAGGTCATCAAGGCCGAGCATGTCACCAAGCGCTATGGCGACCGCACGATCATCAAGGACCTGAGCCTGAAGGTGACGCGCGGCGACCGGATCGGCCTGGTCGGGGCGAACGGCGCGGGCAAGACCACCCTGCTCAAGCTGCTGACCGGCGAGATCGAGCCCGACGAAGGCACGGTGTTCCTGGCCAAGACGCTGGACGGCGTCATCATCGACCAGCAACGCAAGCTGATGGCCCCGGAAAAGCGGGTGCGCGAGGTGCTGGCGGACGGCGGCGACTGGATCGACGTGCGCGGGGTCCGCAAGCATATCCATGGCTATCTCAAGGAGTTCCTGTTCGATCCCTCGCTGGCCGAGGCGAAGATCGGGACGCTGTCGGGCGGCGAGCGGTCGCGCCTGTTGCTCGCCCGCGAATTCGCCCGCGAATCCAACCTGCTGGTGCTCGACGAGCCGACCAACGACCTCGACCTCGAGACGCTCGACTTGTTGCAGGAGGTGATCGGCGATTATGACGGCACCGTCCTGATCGTCAGCCACGACCGCGACTTCCTCGACCGCACCGTCACGGTGACGCTGGGGCTGGACGGATCGGGGACGGTCGATGTGGTGGCGGGCGGCTATGCCGACTGGGTCGCCAAGCGCAAGCCGGTCGCGGAGAAGAAGGCTCCGGCCAAGGCCGCCGCCCCGGCATCCCCCGCGCCGGTCCAGGCCAAGACCAAGCTCAGCTACAAGGACCAGCGCGATTACGAACTGCTGCCCAAGCGGATCGAGGAGCTGGAAGCGGCCATCGCGCGCGACGAGGTGAAGCTGGCCGACCCCGATCTCTATGCCAAGGACCCCGCCCAGTTCGACCGGCTGATGAAGACGATCGAAAAGGCGAGGGAGGAAAAGGACGCGGCCGAGATGCGCTGGCTGGAACTGGCCGAACAGGTCGAGGCGCTGGCGGGCTGATGACCCCGCGCCCCCGCGCGCATCCTACCGGGTGATGCGCGCGGTCGCCACGGCGCTCTGGAACAGGCCGTCCATGGCGGCGAAGATGTCCTGGTCGGTCGTGACCTTGGTATACAGGCCGGGCGAAGCGCATTTCTGCAACGCCGGTTCGACCTGGTACAGATAGGGCGCGACATTCTTCTGGGACCAGCTGTGGTTGTCCATCGCTTCGCGCAGATACTCGGTATAGAGAACCGCGATACGGATGTTGCGCGCCTTGATCGCATCGCAAAGCGTCGTGTCGATCGCCACCTCGGGTCGGCCATTGGTGCGGGCCTCGTCCCGCATGCCGTCGGTGACGATGAACATCACGCCCTGCGGAGCCTGGTTGTCGGTGCCGCTGCCCGGCGTTTCCATATTGTCGCGCATCCAACTCAGGATGTCGCTATGCGCCGAGTCCCTGTCGCCAAAGCCGACCTCGTCCGGATCGCAGGCCCGGGTCGGGCAGTTGTTGGTGTAGTATAGCGGCACCTTCAGCGTCTTGGCCTTGCTGGCCACGATCGTCATGTCGGGTGTCCGCTTCGTCAGAACGGTGATGCCGCCCTTGCCGCGAAAGGTCACCACCGCGGCCCGATATGCCGCGCCGTTCTTGCTCGACGCGCTGCGGATATTGGTGCTCAGGCGCGACAGGGCGGTGCCCTCGTCATCGATGCGCAGGGTCAGGCCATAGGATGTCGCGACCCCGTACAGGTCCGTCATCCGGCCGTTCGCATCGCGCCCGGTCTGATCGGCCTGGGAATGACAGGCGAATTTGCAGCCCTGGCTGTTGCTCTGCGCCACCTTGGCCAGCCCCGCCGAGGTCGTCGGCAGCGCCATCGAGGCAGAGACGTCCAGCACCATGTAGAAGTCGATATCGGGCGCCACCGCGTTGGTGGTGGCCGACAGGCCCGATATGGGCAGGGTCTTGAGCCCCAATATCTGGGCGAACGCGTTCGAGGATGTGGCGGTGTATTTCACCGTGGCGTTGCGCCGTCCGTTGGCGTCGGTCGGCGCCTGCACGGTCAGCCCGGTGATCTGGATCGCCCCCTCCCCGCCGACACCCTTGGCCTGCGCCTGGAAGACCTGGGCCGCATAGGCCGCCGCATCGCTGTCGCTGACGCCCAGCTTGGCCTTGCTGACCGCCGAGAGCGCCGCCGCATCGGCGATCGCGTTGAGCTTGGTCTGGGCCTTCATCGCGCGCGCATAGTCGACCCCCATGCCGATGGCGAAGGTCAGCACCGGCAGGGCCAGGGCGAACAGCATCATCACGTTCCCGCGACGATGACGAAGCGCCGCGCGAAGCAGGCGGACGGACAGGATGCGACGGATCATTGGCAGTTCGAACAATCGATCTTGTCGGTATTGCGCGGCACCATGAACAGACGATCCTGGAAGGTCATCGGGCCGATGGTGCCGAACGATACCGGAGGGGAATAGGCGTAGCTGACCTCGGCGAGCAGGAAATAGGTGCCCGCACCGCGCATCGCGGCCGGAACCGCAAGGGTGGTGCCGACGGCATAGCCGGTGGTGTTCAGTCCTTGGCTCCACTGCACGGTCGTATTGCCGCGGGCATCGGTCGCGATCTCGGTGATCCGGAAGCGCGCCTTGTCGGCGGCATAGGGTTGCAGCACCTGCGCGGCCGCGACCAGATTGTCCTGGATCTCGGCGGCCGACATGATGCCGGTCGTGTTCTGCGCGATCAGGTCGGCCGCCGCGCGGGTGGCGATCGTCACCTTGCGATTGCAGGCGATCCCGTCCTGAAGCTGGACGCCGCCCAGATAGAGCAACAGCATCACCGGCAGGATCAGCGCGAATTCGACGAGGGCGACCCCGCGCGTGTCGCCTCGCATCGTCGCCAGGACATGCCGCCTCACGTATAGGGTTCCGACTTGGACACCGATGTCGCCATCAGGATCGACGAACCGGCATTGCCGCTCAGATCGGGCTGCGGCGTGATCCGCATCGGCCACACATAGACGAACCGCACGATCACGACCGCCCCCTGCTCGCCCAGGTTATAGGACAGCGGCGCGGACAATTTGCCATTGGCATCGAGACGCAGATCCAGCGGCGCGATGGCCAGCCCGCCGCCGGGCGCGCTCTTCACATCGACATAGAGACGCGAGCAGGACAGGAAGATGGGCAGTTGCGCGCAGCCCGACTTGCGAAACCGCTCGGCAAGCTGCGCCTGGGTCATCCCCTGCGCCAGGGACTTGATGTCCGCCGACTGGGTCTGTCCGGTCACGATGCCGCGCGCCGCGACCTCGACCGCGGTTTCGAGCGATTCCTGCGCCAGATAGGCGAGGCTGGTCTGCAGGATCGCCAGCAGCAGCGCCAGGAACGGCGCCGCGACCAGCGCGAATTCGACGATCGCGGCCCCCCGCCGATCGCTCAGGATCGAGCGCCGGGCGCGTGCGCGACGAAGCGAGGGGGGACGAAGGATCATGGAAGGGCGGTCTCGTTTCCGCCCATATCGGTCACAAAGGGTTAAACATCCGCAAATGTGCCGCGATTTCGGTATGATACCGAAGGACGATCAACGCAGCGCCCGCGCATAGAACGCCAGGGTCCATTGCATCGCCTGGAGGAACAGCGCGGGGTCGTAGCGCGGCCCCTCGTCGCGCAGAAAGGCGTGCTGGCCGTTCACCTCATGCCATTCATAGCGGGCGCCAACCGCTTCCAGCCGGGCGCGGATCGCCTCGCGTCCGGCATAGGGGACATGCGGGTCCTGCCGCCCCCAGACGAACATCGCCTCGGCCTTCAGTTCGTCCATCCGCGCCAGGCTGTCGTCGCTGCGCCCCGCGCCCAGCGTGCCCGAATGGATGTCGGTGGCATAGAAGCACGCCGCCGCCGACACGCGCGGGTCGAGCGCGGCGCGATAGGCCAGATGCCCGCCCAGGCACACGCCGAACGTGCCGAGCCGCCCGTTGCACGCCGGATGCGCCGCCAGCGCGGTCAGCGCCGCCGTCGCATCGGCGTCATAGGCCGCGACCGGCTTGGTGAACTTCAGGTCGTTGCCGCGATCGGTGCCCGGCTTGTCATAGGCCAGCACCGTGCCGGCGGGCTCATATTCGTGATAGACCTCGGGGATGCCGACGACATAGCCCTGCCCCGCCAGCATCGTCGCCAGCCGCCGGATCGGCGCGGTCACCTGATAGATTTCGGAAAACAGCAGGATGGCGGGAAAGCGCCCCTCGACCGCCGGGCGGATCAGGTGGACCCGCATCGCGCCGCTGCCCGGCACCTCGACATCCTGAAACTCATCGCCGCGCACGATCATCGCCGGTCCCTTCCATTCTCCGCGTCGTCCTTGGCACCCGCGAGCGCCCCCGGCAATCCGGTGCGGGCGTTGCATGGGGTCGCCACGCCGCTATCGTCGGCGCATGCAACGGGAACGATGGAAGCGCGACGACCGGCGGCTGGTGCTGCTGACCCTGATCTGGGCGGCGGGGCTGGTCGCGTCGGGGTGGCGACCATTCGACCGGGCGACCTGGGCGATGGAGGTCGCGCCGGTGCTGATTGTGCTACCGATCCTCTGGGCGACGCGGCGGCGCTTTGCCTGGACCGGGCTGGCGCTGGCGCTGGTCGGGTTGCACGGGCTGATCCTGATGCTGGGCGGGGCCTATAGCTATGCGCGGGTGCCCGCCGGGACCTGGGTGCAGGACTGGCTGCATCTGGCGCGCAATCCCTATGACCGGCTGGGCCATTTCGCGCAGGGCTTCGTGCCCGCCATCGTGTTTCGCGAGGCGCTGATCCGGCGGGGCGGGTTGCCGCGCGGCGGGCTGACGACCTTTCTCGTCCTCGCCTGCTGCCTGGCGGTCAGCGCCACCTATGAGCTGATCGAATTCGCCGCCGCGTGGATGCTGGGCCAGGGGGCGGAGGCGTTTCTAGGCACGCAGGGCGATGTCTGGGACACGCAATGGGACATGCTGATGTGCCTGATCGGCGCGGCGACCGCGCTGCTGACCCTGTCGCGGCTGCACGACCGGCAGCTGATTCGATGGAAGCGCTGAAGGGGTGATGACCCGCGCCTTTCGTGATAGAAGACGCGATCGAACGGGAGTTTTCGAAATGATCCAGCGGCACCGCTGACGCGGCACAGGTTTCCCCGGACGGCACCCGCCGCTCCCCCTGCCCCTTTTGAATTTCGAGACAATCCATGCCACGCTTGCAGAACAAGACCTGCGTCGTCACCGGCGCCGCACGCGGAATCGGCCATGCCATCGCCCGGCGCTTCCACGCGGAAGGCGCGACCGTCATCCTGACCGACCGCGATACCGACACCGGCCGGGCCGCCGCCGACGCGCTCGGCTGTCGTTTCGAGCCGCTGGACGTCGCCGAGGAAGCCGACTGGACGCGCCTCGCCGATGCGGTCCCCCTCATCGATGTCATGGTCAACAATGCCGGGATCACCGGGTTCGAGGACGGGCCCATCGCGCACGACCCCGAACATGCCACGCTGGCTGACTGGCGCGCGGTGCACCGGGTCAATCTGGACGGCACCTTCCTGGGCTGTCGCTATGCCATCGGTGCGATGAAGGCGAAGGGCAGCGGATCGATCATCAACATCTCGTCGCGCTCCGGGCTGGTCGGGATTCCGGCGGCGGCGGCCTATGCCTCGTCCAAGGCGGCGATCCGCAACCACAGCAAGACGGTCGCGCTCTATTGCGCGCAGCGGGGCTGGACGATCCGCTGCAACGCGATCCACCCGGCCGCGATCCTGACCCCAATCTGGGAACCGATGCTGGGCGACGGCCCCGACCGCGCGGCGCGCATGGCGGCGCTGGTCGCCGATACCCCGCTGAAACGCTTCGGCGAGCCGGACGAGGTCGCGGCGATCGCGGTGATGCTGGCCTCGGACGAGGCGACCTATGTCACCGGCGCGGCGTTCAACATCGATGGCGGGCTGCTCGCGGGATCGGCGGCGAGTCCGGGCTAAGCCTATGGCGTCGGGCGGTTTCGGCCGATAGGCTGGCCCCATGAACCGCAACCTTACCGAAGACCGCCCGACCTTCGTCACCCATCTGGAATGCTCGCTGACCGGCGAACGCTATGAGGCGGACCGGCTCCACGGCCTGTCGCGCGCGGGCCGTCCGCTGCTGGTGCGGTATGATCTGGAGGCGATGGGCCGCGCGGTGTCGCGCGATGCGATCGCCGCGCGCGACACCGATCTGTGGCGCTGGCGCGAGCTGCTGCCCGTCCGGCACACCGGGAGCATCGTGTCGCTGGGCGAGATCGAGACGCCGCTGATCCCGATCCCCCGCTCGGGCGGCGGATCGGTGCTGGTCAAGGACGAGGGACGGCTGCCGACCGGATCGTTCAAGGCGCGCGGGCTGGTCATGGCGGTGGCGATGGCGCGCGAGCTGGGCGTGACCCGGATCGCGATGCCGACCAACGGCAATGCGGGCGCGGCGCTGGCCGCCTATGCCGCACGGTGCGGGATCGAGACGGTGATCCTGTGCCCCGAGGAAACGCCGGAAGTGAATGTCCGCGAGATCGCCGCGCAGGGCGCGCGCGTATGGCGGGTCAACGGCCAGATCGACGAATGTGGCGCGATCGTCGGGCGCGGCGCGGCGGAGGGGCGCTGGTTCGACTTCTCGACGCTGAAGGAGCCCTATCGGATCGAGGGCAAGAAGACGATGGGGCTGGAACTGGCCGCGCAGCTCGGCTGGGAACTGCCCGATGCGATCTTCTATCCGACCGGCGGCGGCACCGGCCTGATCGGCATGTGGAAGGCGTTCGACGAGATGGAGCGGCTGGGTTGGATCGGGTCCAGGCGACCGCGCATGTATGCGGTCCAGGCCAGCGGCTGCGCGCCCATCGTCCGCGCCTATGAGGCGGGCGAGGAGCATGCCGAACGCTGGGAAGACGCCGCGACGGTGGCGGCGGGCATCCGGGTGCCCAAGGCGGTCGGCGACTTCCTGATCCTGCGCGCGGTGCGCGAGTCCGGCGGCGCGGCGCTGGCGGTCGGCGATCCGGCGATCCTGAAGGCGGTGGAGGACTGCGCGAAGCGGGACGGGTTGCTGCTCTGCCCCGAGGGGGGCGCGACACTGGCGGCGTACAAGCAGGCGGTGCGCGACAATCTGGTCGACGAGGACGAGCGGGTGGTGCTGTTCAACTGCGCCACCGGGCTGAAATACCCGATGCCGGAGGCGGGGCAGTGGCTGGACAAGAACGCGGCGATCGATCTGGCGGCGCTCTAGGCCCTTGGCCTTCGACTTCGCTCAGGCTGAACGGAGGTTGGGCTCCCTTCCCCCACTCCGTTCACGCTGAGCGAAGTCGAAGCGCACGCCCCTCGCTTACCCGATCGCCAACCGCATCCCCAGCGCCGCCAGCAATGCCAGCGGCATCGCCACCGCGCCGATCTTGAGGAAGGCGAGGAAGCCGACATCCTCCCCCTCGCGCCGGATCGCCTGAAGCCACAGGATCGTCGCCAGCGAGCCCGTCACCGACAAATTGGGCCCCAGATCGACACCGATCAGCAGCGCGTCGGTGACGATCTGCGGCGGCTGCGCCTGGGCGATCGCGCTGCTCGCGATCAGCCCGGCGGGCAGGTTGTTCATCAGGTTGCTGCCGAACGCCAGCACCGTCCCCGACACCGCCGCCGCGCGTGTCGGATCGGCCAGCATGCCGCGCAGGCCGTTCGCGACCCAGGCGATCACCCCCGTCCGGTCGAGCGCCTCGACCAGCACGAACAGCCCGGCGACCAGCGGCAGCACGCCCCAGCTCACCGACCGCGCCAGCGTCAGCGGCGAGCGCCCCGCCAGCAGCGACACGATCACCGCCGTCGCGATCCCCGCGATCGCGGTCGGCAACCCCAGCGGCTCGTCCAGCGCCGACATGGTGAGGAGAAGCAGCGCGGTCAGCACGATGCCCGCAATCGCCAGCTTGCCGCCATTGGTCAGCGGATCGCGCGCGACGTCGCTTTCGCAACCGCCCACGATCCGCTGCCGCTCGATGGTGCGCAACACCAGGAAGGTCATGACGATCGACCCGATCGAGGGCAGCGCGAAGGCCGCCATCCACGCGCCCAGCGGCGGCATATGCCCGCCATAAAGCACCAGATTGGCGGGGTTGGAGATCGGCAGCACGAAGCTGGCGGCATTGGCGATCAGCGCGCAGGCGAACAGCAGCGGCAGCGGGTCGGCCTTCGCCTTCTTCGCCGCGACGAAGACCGCCGGGGTCAGCACGACGGCGGTCGCGTCATTGGACATGAAGGTCGTGACGACCACCCCGGTCGCATAGACCAGCGCGAAGAGCCGCGCGCGCGATCCCTTCGCCGCGTTGACCGCCGTGGCGGCGATCCAGTCGAACGCACCGTGTTCGCGCGCCGTCTCGCTGAGCAGCATCATGCCGATCAGGAACAGATAGACATCGCCACCCTTGGCCCCCGCCTGCCCCGCTTGCCCGAGCGGCATCAGGCCCAGGACGATCAGCAGCGCCGCCCCCGCCACCGCCCAGATCCATTCGGGCCAGCGCATCGGCCGCGCGATGACCCCGGCGGTCGACAGACCCGCAATCGCCCAGGTCGCACCCGTCGCCAGAGTCACCATCCGCATCCATTCTTGTTCGGCCCCAGCCGGGCCCCGTCGATCCCGGCGATAGGCCAGGGGCCGATCGCATGGCAATCCTCGCCCGGCGCGACCGGCAGGCGCCGCTTGGGGATCGCGTCCATGCCCCGGACCAGACAGTCGATGCGGTCGCGCCCTTCGCCGCACACCACCTCGACCGCGTGCAGCCCGGCGTCGAGCGTCACTGCGCCATGCCACGATCCATCCTCCCCGCGCGTCATCGGCGTCGCCGCGCCGCCATCGGCCGCAACCATCGGCACCGCATCGGCATCGGCGCCGGCGCCGAACAGCCTGGCCGTGATCGTCACCGGGCCCGGCCGGGGGACCTGATGCGGGTCGGTCGGCCGGGTGATCAGGCGGACATCGCCGGGGGCCACGATCTGGACATGCGGCCAGGGCGCGTCCACCCTTCGGAAGCGCCAGCTGACCACCCGGTCCTGGACATGGACGATGGCAAAGCCCGCCGCGCCGCCATCCTCCTCGATCTGCCCGGTCGAGCGGGTCGCGCCGTAGATGGCCCGGCCATCGTTCAGCAGCTCGTTATAATGGGTATGGCCGGTATCGACGAAGGCGACCTCGCCATCGATGAACTGGCGCGCGATCGTCTCGCCATCGGCGGCCAGATCGCCGGGATAGGCGTGCATGAAAACCAGCGGCACCTGCCCCGCCGCCTTGGCCCGCGCGAGCTCCTCGGCCAACCGATTGCGGTCGTGCATGGTCAGCCGGAAATCCGGCCCGCCCGCGCCCGCCGATACGATGTCGAGGAACAGGCAGCGATGCCCGGCGACCACCTCCGTCTCGGGCCGGTTGGCCCTGGGGATGGCGGCGTCATAGGCGGCGAGGTCGCCAGGCTCGAAATCATGGTCGCCGGGGATGATCCGCCAGGGTCGCGACAGTGGCGCCAGCGCGTCCAGCATCCGGGCATATTGTTCGGGCGTGCCGTGATTGGCATTGTCGCCGGGCAGGAAGACGAAGTCCGCCGCCTCGCCGATCCGCGCATTCACCTGCGCCACGATGGCGCGCAGCCGGTCGAGGCTTTCCCAGCCATCATCCTCGTCCAGATGCAGGTCGCCGACATGGACCCAGCAGATACCGCCGCTCATGCGTTCGCTTCCTTTCCGGCCTCTCCGCCACAGGCCGGGCGCAACGTGCCCGCAAAGCCGATCCACAGCGTCAGGCTGACGACCGCGAAGCCGCCCAATATGTAGAAGGCCGTGCTGTAGCCCAGTTCCTGCGCCAGCCACCCGCCGATCGCGGGCGACAGGCTGGCCCCGACGCCCTGGATCGTCATCACCGCGCCCTGCCCGACATTGACCCGGCCGGTGCCGTTCAGCAGGCAGGCGACGAGCCCCGGCACCGCGACACTCTGAAGCCCCGCGCCGATCCCGTCGAGCGCCTGGACCGGCCAGACGCCCCAATGTTCGATGAAGGTCCCCGCCAGGAACCCCCGCAGCGGAAGCGCAGCGAAGGAGATCAGCAGGACCAGCCAGTAACCGCGCCCGGCGGCGACCTTCATCGCGACCAGGCTGGCGACGATCATCACCGCCTGTGCGACCATCACCGTCGTCGCGGTGAACATCGCCGCATCGCCCTTGCCCGCGCCGACCACCGCCATGCCATAGAGCGGCAGCATCGCGCCGTTGCCCAGATGGAAGCATGCCAGCGCCGCCGCCAGGATCAGCATTGGCTTGTTGGACAGCAGCGCCCTGAAACCCTCGGCCTGCCCGCCCTCCTGATCCTCGCCCTTGTCATCCTCCAGCCCGCGCGCGGCCCGGTGGTCGATGGCGCGCTCGGGGATCGACAGGACCGAGATGACCGCCAGCACCCCGAAGGCGGCGGCCAGGAAGAAGATGGCGGGCATCCCGAACTTCCAGCCGAGAAAACCCGACAGCCCCGCGCCGACCATGTTCCCGGCATGGTTCCAGGCCTGGTTGCGGCCATTCTGCGCGTTGAAGCCCTTTTGACGGACGACGCCCAGCGTCATGCCGGTCACCGCCGGCCCGATCGCCGCGCCCGCGATCGCGGTCGCCACCTGGCTGATCCCGACGACCAGCCCGGTCTGCGACCAGAGGATCAGGAAGGACGCCAGCACCGTGCAGATGCCGGTGACGACCACCACCCAGCGTTTCTTATCGGTATGGTCGATAAAGGCGCCTGCGGGCACGGTCATCACCATCCCCGCCACGCCGCCCAGCGTCATGACGGTGCCGATCGGCCCCGTCTGCCACCCGCGCTGTTGCAGGAAGACGCCCAGAAAGGGGCCGATCCCCGCCTGCATGTCGGCCATGAAAAAATTGAGCGCCTGTAACCAGCGCGTCGCGCGGCGGCGGTCGGCGTCCGGCGCATGGGCGCCGGAGGCGTCGGGTAGGGCAGCTGTCGCCATGGATCGTCTCCGCAAGATGCGGGGGCCCAACTCAGCAATGTTTTGAAATATCCGCAGTCAGGCTGATTTATGTTGGCCGGAGACCGCTCGCCGGGCCTTCGGTAAATCAACCGTCTCAAAATCCCACGCTATTTCTGGCGACCCGGCCCAAGACACGAAGAAATGGCTCGATCGAGAAAGGATCGGATCGACCGGGAACAAAATCCGGCGGCCATGAAAACTCTGGCTATGCTCGGGCGTGACATATCAGGAATTTCAGATTCGCGTCATCTTTGCTGCTTCGGTGTCCCGCTATGCTGCATCACCAAGGCAGCCGGCATGGGGATGATGGCGCGATGATCGGGACGATGGGGCGATATGCCGTGGCGGCGGGCTTGCTGGCGGGCAGCGCCGCGCCCGCTATGGCGGCCACGGGGTGTCAGGTGGGGATGATGGCCGCGATCCCCGTCACCATGCAGGGGCTTCGCCCGGTGGTCGAGACGCAGATCAACGGCAGGCCCGCCCCCTTCCTTCTCGATAGCGGGGCCTTTTACAGCAACATCGCACCGCCCGTCGCGCGCGAGTTCGGGCTGTCGCTGAGCCCGCTTCCCGACGGGTATCGCGTGAACGGGGTCGGTGGCAGTTCGGAGGCACGCGTCACCACCGTCCGCCGCTTCACCCTGGCCGGGTTCGATCTGGCGCATGTCGAATTCATCGTCAGCGGCAGCGATGTCGGAGAGACCGGGCTGCTCGGCCAGAATGTACTGGGGCTGGCCGATGTCGAATATGACCTGCCCGGCGGCATGGTGCGGCTGTTCAAGCCCAGCAACTGCGCCAAGGCCGCCATGGCCTATTGGACCAAAGGGCAGCCCTTCTTCGAAATGCCGATCGAGCCGCGCGACAGCCGCCAGCACCATACGGTCGGCACGGTCGAGCTGGACGGCGCGAAGCTGCGCGCCACCTTCGACACCGGCGCGGACGGCACCGTGCTGACCCTGCGCGCCGCCGCGCGCGCCGGGGTGCATCCCGGCGATCCGGGGGTGGAGCCCGCAGGCTGGTCGACCGGGATCGGGCATCATGTCGTCAAGGGCTGGATCGCGCGGTTCAAGCTGCTGCGGATCGGCAATGAGGAACTGCACAATGTCCGGCTGCATATCGCCGATCTGGGCGGACTGGACACCGACATGCTGTTGGGCGCGGATTATTTCGTGTCGCACCGCCTCTATGTCTCGAATGCGCAGCACCGGCTGTATTTCACCTATAATGGCGGACGGCTGTTCGACGCCGCCGCGCATGTCGATCCCGCCGCGGCGGGCGCGGTGCAGGTCGTCGCCGAGGCCGCCGCACCAACCGATGCCGAGGGCTATAGCCGGCGCGGCGCGATGCTGCAGACCCAGCACGACCTGCCCGGCGCGATCGACGCCTTCACCCATGCCATGACGCTCGCGCCCAAGGACCCGCGCTTCCCCCGCCAGCGCGCGCTCGCCTATCTGGAGCAGCGGCGGCCGGTGCTGGCGATCGACGACCTCAACACCACGCTGACGCTCGACCCCGCCGACACCCGCGCCCGTTTCCTGCGCGCCGAGCTTCGCCAGCGGGCAGGCAATCCGGCGGGCGCGGTCGCCGATCTCGACCAGATCAGCGCCGCCCTGCCGCGCGAGGACATGCAGCGGCTTCAGATCGCACAGCTTTATGCCAATGCCGACGCCTTCACCCCCGCGATCGCGCAATATGGCCTGTGGCTGGACACGCATCGCGACGATGCCCGGCGCGGCACCGCGCTGAACGGGCGATGCTGGGCCCGGATGCTCGCGAATGTCGAACTGGAAAAGGCGATGAGCGACTGCAACGCCGCCATCCATGCGGTGCCGGGCAATCCCAGCTATCTCGACAGCCGCGCCTTCGTCCGGCTGCGGCGCCACGAGGATCAGGCCGCGCTCACCGATTTCGACGCCGCGCTCGCCATCGACCCGAAGCGCGCCTGGGCGCTCTATGGCCGCGCCATCATCGAGCAGCGGCTGGGCAGGACCGCCGAGGCCGATCGCGACCGCGCCGCCGCCATCGCGCTCGACCGGCACATGCCCGACCGGGTCAGGACGTTCGGCATCGCCTGACCGGGTGGCGGGGCGGCGGTTCGCGCCGCCGCCCCCCTCCTCAGAACGACTTGGACACGCCGACGAAGAAGCCGCGACGCGGCCCATATTGCGGTGCGCCGACCCCCACGCCGGTTCCGTCGCGGATCTCGTATTTGTGGTCGAGCGCGTTGATGACGTCGAAGCGGATGTCGATGTTCGGCCCGGCCAGATGGTGGCTGGCGGTCAGGTTGAACTGGGCATAGGGCGCGATCTTGGCGCCGTTGGGAATGCTCCGCACATCGTCGTCGCGGCGCAGGCCCGAGCCATAGATCATGCTGCCGCCCAGCTTCGTGCCCCCCGCAAAGGCATAGGACACGCCCGCCGATCCGGTGAAGGTCTGGTCGTGATCCAGATAGATATAGTGCCGGGCGATATAGTCGAGATCGTCCTGGCCGAAGCTGAACTGGCTGGAGACGATGCCCCGGCCCTTGGCCTTGGCGGCGGCGAAATTGGCATAGGCGAGCAGCGGCCCGCGCTGATAGCTCATATTCGCCTCGATCCCGCCGATACGCCCCTGCCGATAGTTGAACGGGGTCAGGATGATCGGCGCGCCGAACTGCCCCTCGTCGATCAGGTTCTTCGAGATGCGGTAATAGGCGTCGATGCCATAGGTGAAGTAGCGGCTGAGCCGCGCCTGGAACCCGGCGTCGAAATAATCCTGCCGCTCGGCATAGGGCACGTCGTTGACGGTGACCGACGGATAGGCGCTGGTGCCGAAGAACTTGTTGATGCTGGTATTGCCGACCAGCTCGAAGGGCGGCGGCACGAAATAGCGCGAATAGCCCGCGTGCAGCGTATAGACATCGTCCGGCTGCCACACCAGGTTGACGCGCGGCGACAACTGCCCCTCGCGACGATAGCCGTTATAGAGGTCGTAGCGCGCGCCATAGTTCAGCGTCAGCCTGGGCAGCAGCTTCCATTCGTCCTGCAGATAGGCGCTGACGCTGGTCGCGGTCTTGCCGCTATTGTCGGCGATCGCGATCGGCTCGCCCGCCTGGGCGCCGTTGCCGTCGACCGGGAAGACGCTGGTCGTGGTCGCGCTGGTCGAGCGGTCGCGCGACAGCAGCAGGCCGCCGCGCAGCGTGTGCGCATCGCCCAGATGATAGACGGCATCGACCTGCCCGCCGATCGCGAAATCCTGCTTGTACGCCTGTTGCGCCTGGCCGTTATAGAGCAGCTCGCCCAGCACGTCGGGCCGATAGCGCAGCGAGGAATAGCGCGCGAACAGCGACGCCTGCACGGTGAACGGCTCGGCATCGTGGAGGAAGGCCAGCTGGCCGAAGCCGGTCTTCTCCAGCTGCGTCTCGTTCAGCTTCTCGCTGGGAAACGTCTTCTGTCCGCCGACGCTCCAGGTGCCGCCCGGCTGCTGGCCGACCGGGTTGGGGATCTGGAACCACTGGTTGGAATAGCCGCCGACGAACGACACCCGGTTCTGGTCGTCCAGGATATGGTCGACATAGGCGAAGCCCTGATACTGGTCGGTATCGTCATGCACCGGGTTGGACCGGCCGTCGACGCTCTCGATGCCCAGGCCACTGTGCCGGTAATCGCCCGACACGAAGTAATTGGTGCTTCCCGAAGAGCCGCCATAGGTCAGGCTGGGCTGGATGGTGTTGTGGCTGCCGCCATAGATGGACGCGGTGCCGCCATTGTCGAACAGCCCGCTCTTGGTCGTGATGTCGATCACGCCCGCGGTGCGCAGGCCATATTGCGCCGGCAGCGCGCCGGTCAGGATGTTGACCTTGTCCACCAGGCGCGGCGACAGGGTCTGGCCGAACACCGCCAGGCCTTCGGGCAGGATGGTGCCGTTGATGCGATATTGCAGGCCGTTATGGTCGTCGCGGACGTGGAACTGGCCGAAACCATCCTGCACGATGCCGGGCGCCTGGAGCAGGATCTGGTTGAACTGCTGGTTCTCGCCACCGGGCAGCGCCTTGATCGTCGCGCTGGTGATCTCGTAATTCGACGCGCCGAGGCTGGGCTGGATATGCGCGCGCGCCGTGTCCAGCCGCTTGGCGGTCACGACGATGTCGCTGCTGTCGCCGCCCTGCGTCTGGTCCGCGTCAGGCGTGGGCACGCCGCGCGTCTGCGCCATCGCCGGCATGGCGATCGCGGCCGTGGCTACGCAACACAACAGGGCGTATAAGCGCATAGAGATACTCGCATGATATATAGTCTCCCGGACGTTCTGCTTCGCCTTGCTGCGGTGCGAAGGCAAGCACCGTCGCGCTCCATGACGCATTTGTAAGACAGTCATCATCCGCCCGCCCGCCATGGCCAGCGGGGCCGGATCACGCTATCATGCGGATATGGCCGAACGTTTTGAGAGACACCGCCAGCCGTGGCGGCCCGACGAGATTCAGAAACTCCACACGCTCGCCAAGAAGGGCATGGCGCTGAAGGCGATCGCCAAGGCGCTGACCCGCAGCGAGGAGTCGGTCAAGGCGCGCGCCAAGGAAGACGGGCTGTCGATCGCCAAGCTGCACTGAGTCGGACGGGCGGCGCTACTGCGCGACCCGGCCGATCCGCACCAGCACGCCGCTGGGGTCGCTGACCGCGAACTCATAGGTGCCCCAGGGCTTACGGTGCGGCGCGCCGGGCTCGATGATCCGGTCGCGCACCCGGTCGGCGACCGCATCGACGTCCTCGACATAGAGATAGAGGCCGAAGGGATTGTCCTCCACGCGGGGTGGCCAACCGGGCATGTGGTTCAAATGCAGATGCCAGCCGCGCCCATCCTCCATTATCCGATAGCCGCCGAAATCGGCCGCGACGGTAAAGCCGAGCAGCCGGTAGAAGGCGGTGCTGGCCGCCATGTCGCCAGCCGGCACGATCGCGACGCAATGATGATTCATGGCCCTCTCCCGTCCCGTTGGCGGGACCGGCGCATCCTATCGCCTGGCGTCGTTCGCGAAAGCCGCTTGCCGCTATAGCGGATAGCCGTCGCGGCACCGCTCCCATTCGACCGGATCATGCGCGCAGACCAGCGTGACCGTGTCGCGGCGTGCGATCGACAGGTCGCGCAGCCGGGCCTGGTTGGCCAGACGCGCACGCGCATCGACCTCCATCAGCCGCTGATAGGCGCGCAGGCCCGGCGTGCAGCGGCGCCTCGCCTCGCGCATCTCGCCGCGATAGAAATAGGCGTCCCCAGCGTGGAGCAGCCATCGCCCGCCGGGCTGTCGGATCGCCACGCCCGCATGGCCCCATGTGTGGCCGGGCAGCGGTACCAGCAGGATCTCGGGCGGCAGGCCGGGCAGGTCGCGGACCGCACCGAACCCGAACCAGCCCTCGCCCCCCGCGCTGTGGAACTGCCACCGCGCGACCTGATCCCATTGCCGCGGCCGCCAGCGGTTGCGCGCGACGATCCCCGCATGCGGCCCGGCGGCATCGTCATATTCGCGGCGCATGACATGCACGGTCGCGTTGGGAAAATCCTCCAGCCCGCCCGCATGGTCGAAGTCGAGATGGGTCAGCACGATGTGCCGGACATCCCCGGCACGGTGGCCCAGCGCCTCGATCTGGCGGATCGCGGTTTCCGACTCGCGCAGCCGGATGTTGAGCATGGCGCGCCACGGCAGGGTGATGCGGGGATCGGGGCGGCGATGCGGATGCGCCACGTCGCGCAGGCCATAGCCGGTATCGACCAGCACCAGCCCGCTCGCCTCGGTCTCGATCAACAGGCAATGACACACCAGATGCCCCAGCGGCCCATGGCTGCGCCCGTCGAACAACGCACCCCCCAGGGGGCAGTCGGTCCCGCAGTTGAGATGATGGATCCGCATCGGACTCCAACCCGATCGATCGGGCGATCGTTCCATCTTATCCCTATTTTACAATAGGATAAACCGCATCATCTGGATCAGGAAGCCCGCCATCACGGCTCAGGCGGTCAGGGTGATCCGCCGCCCTTCCCGCGCGGAGCGATAGATCGCCTCGATGACGCGCAGATCGGCCAGCCCTTCCTCGCCGGGGACCAGCGGCCGGGTGTCGTTCAGGATGCACTCGGCGAAATGATCGAGCTGTCCGGCATGCTGCCCCTTGCTCGGCGGCAGGCGCCGCTCCTCGGTCCGGCCGTCGCGGTGGACGAACATCCGCTGCCCCTCATAGGCGGTGGCGGGTTCCAGCTCGATCCAGCCCTTCGTGCCCGTCACGCGGTAGATATTGTGCCCCGAGCTATAGCTCGACACGCAGGTCGCCTCGATCCCGGAGGGGAAGCGCAACAGGAAGGTGATGCGGTCCTCGACGGTGCGGAAGCGCGGGTCGTTGCGGTCGGTCGATTCCACCGCACTGACCTCCACCGGCTCCTCGCCGGTCAGGTAACGGACCGCGTTCAGGCTGTAGATGCCGATGTCCATCAGCGACCCGCCCCCCGACAGCGCACGGTCGAGCCGCCACTGGTTGGGCTGCGCGTTAAAGCCATGGTCGGAGGTGACGATCCGTGTCGGCCCGACAAAGCCCTTGCGCGCCAGATCGATCGCCAGCCGGTTATACGGCTCGAACCGCGAGCGATAGCCGATCATCAGCTTGCGCCCCGCCGCCTGACAGGCCTCGATCATCGTCCGGCAGTCCGAGGACGACACCGCCATGGGCTTCTCGCACATCACATGCTTGCCCGCCCGCGCCGCGCGCACCGTATATTCGGCGTGCAGGGCGTTGGGCAGGATCACATAGACGACGTCGACATCGGGATTGTCGCGGATCGTGTCGAAGTCGGCATAGCTGTAGCGGTGGCTGGCGGGCACGCCATATGTCTCGCCGAAGCGGGCCAGCTTCCCGGGCGTGCCGCTGACCAGCGCGGTCAGGCGCGCATGGTCGCACTCGGCGAATTTGGACATGATCAGTTCGGCATAGCGGCCCAGTCCGACAATGGCATAGCCGATCCTGCGCCCACCCGGCGCGGCGCAGGCACCCCCGGCCGCCATGGCCAGTCCGGCGCCCAGCCCTGTGATGACGGTTCGACGGCTGGTGTCGCGCATGATCCTCTCCCGATCGGTTATGGCTATATCCGTCAATGGCTTAGCATCATCCGCCGATCCGCACCACCGCGCGCCTTTCCCACCGCCCCCCGTCCCCCCTTGCCAGGATTCCCGCCGCGCCATAGCGTCCCGGCCGGGGATCTGGGGGGAATAGAGACGTGCGTACCATATTTGTGCCACGGCACCGGCTGGCGCTGGCGCTTCTGATGGCGGGCGTCGCCGCCTTTCCGCTTCACGCCGCCCGACCGGTCGCCGTGGCGGTGGAGACCGCAGGCCCCGCCGCCGCGCAGGGCCCGGCGGTCGAGCCGATGCCCGACTGGGTCCGCACGCTTGCCATCCCCGAGGCGACGAAGCCGCGCGTCGAGCGGGCACAGGACGGCGTCGTCTATCTGCTCAACGATGCGCAATATCGCTCGCGCCCGGACGGTCATGACGACTGGTTCCGCCTGACGAGCAAGGTCATCAACCGCAGCGGGCTGGAGTCGGCCGGTCAGATCACCATGGCCTATAATCCGGCCTTCGAGACGCTGGGCGTCCATTTCGTCCACCTGATCCGCGACGGCAAGGTCATCGACCTGACCCGCGACACGCAGTTCCGCGTAGTCGAGCGCGAGGACGATCTGGAGGACGGGATCGTCAGCGGCACGATGAAGGTAATCGCCAATCTGCGCGACGTGCGGGTCGGCGACATCGTCGATTACGCGACCACGGTCCATGCCCGGTCCAGCCTGTGGGCGGGCCACGCCTTTTACGGTTTCTCCCAGCGTTTCTCCGAGCCGCTGGCGATGCGCAGCCTGCGGTTCGTCTGGCCCGAGGGGATGACGCCGCGATTCAAGGCGATCAACAGCGACATCGCCTTTCCGCCGCGCAAGACCGATCGCGGCACCGAATGGGAATGGAGCGTCACCGATCCCGCCCCGATGAAGGGCGAGGACAATGTACCCGGCGGCGTGTTCCAGTGGGGACTGGGCGAAATCTCGACGATGCGCGACTGGGGTGAGGTCGCGGCCTGGGCGACCGGGCTCTACCGGGGCGACGACACGCTGCCCGCCGACTTCGCCGCGCGGCTGGACGCCATTGCCAAGGCGTCGCCCGCCCCCGCCGACCGGCTGACCGCCGCGACCCGCTATGTCCAGGACAATATCCGCTATGTCGGCGAGGAGCTGGGCGAGGGCTCGTTCGTGCCGCGGCGGCCCGGCGTGGTGCTGGCGCGCGGTTACGGCGACTGCAAGGACAAGAGCCTGTTGCTGGCGGTGGCGCTGCGGCGGCTGGGCATCGATGCGGTCCCCGCGCTGGTGTCGACGACCGACGGCCCCCGGCTGACCGAGCGCCTGCCCTCGCCGCTGGTGTTCGACCATGTCATCGTCCGTGCGGTCCTCGACGGGCGGGTGCTGTGGATCGACCCGACCGGGACCCATCGCGGCGGCCGGGGGACCGCGATCGTCCCCTCCAATCTGGGCCATGCGCTGCCGATCCGCGACGGCCAGGCGGCGCTCGAGCCGATGGCGGGCTATGGCGAGCGGGCCGGGCGCATGACCGTGGTCGAGGAATTCGCGGTCGACGAAAAGGCCGAGGTCGCGATGACCCTGCACGTCGTGACCCGCTATACCGACGCCCGCGCCGACCAGGTGCGCGGCAGCTGGGCCTCGACCTCCGCGCGCAAGATCGCGGACAACAATCTCGCTTTCTATCGCAAGCGCTTTCCCGAACTGGTCGAGGGCAAGCCGCTGGTCCAGACCGACGATCGCGACGCCAATGTGGTGACGATGGTCGAGGACTATACGATGTCGCGCGCCGCGTTCGACAAGGCCAAGCTGTCCGCCAAGCTGATCACCCGCGCCTATGCCGCGCAGGACATCCTGCCCGACCGGCAGGACGATCCGCGCCGCCAGCCGCTGGCGCTGCCCGACCATGTGGTGAACGAGCAGACGATCGACCTGCGGGTCAAGGACCGGCTGCTCGAGCCGCTGGAGGATGTCGAGGCCAAGGGCGGGCCGGTCGCCTTCTCGCGCCGCTCGACCAAGCTGCCCGACGGCCTGCACGTCGTCTATCGGCTCGACACCGGCCCGCGCGACATGGTGCCCGCCGCCGAGGCGGAGGCGGTCTATGCCGTGTCGGAAAAGGTCTCGAACGAGACCGGCATCGAATTCTATCTGGAAAAGTCCCCGCACCCCTCGGGAATGCCCGCCGGGCTCGACCCCGCCCTGGCGGCGACGATCCGGCCCGATCTGGAAAAGCTGATGGCGCTGATCCAGAAGCCGGACCAGCCGTCGAAGATCGAGGCGCTGTCGCTGATCGCCGCGATGTCCGAAAAGCTGCCGCACCCCTCGCCGATGGCGGGGATGGTCGACGGGTTGAAGGCGGCGGTGCTGTCCGATCTGCGGCGTCCGCAGGCGGCGCTCGCCGCATTCCAGTCGGCGACCGCGCAGTTCGACGGCAATCCCGAGGTGTTCCGCATGTGGATCGCCTATGAGCTGGATCTGGGAACGCCGGACTCGGTCGTGAAGGCCTTGCAGCGCACCCGTGCCGCCCAGCCCGCGATCGTCACCGGACTCGAAGATGCATGGGTTCGCGCCGCACTCCAGAAGATCCAGGCCTTGCCCAACGAGGTGCGGACGAAGGCCCATGAGGATCTGTGCATCGTCCTGTCCGACAGCGAATGGCAGCAATCGCCGCGCACCGCCTTCGGCGGCAGCATGCTGGGCTGCGCGATCGTGGCGCAGAGCCGCCGGGGCGATCTCGCCGCCGTGCGGGCCGGGCTGGCCAGGACCCCGCCGACGCCCGCGCTGCTGGCGCTGGCCACCGACAGGCGGCACCAGCCGCTGTGGGGCGACATGGAGCGGCTGGTCGCCGACGGCTTCCGCCAGTCGCTGACCAGCGCCGCCGGCAGCGCGGAGGCCGCCGCCCGCGCCGCGCCGCGCGATTACAAGGCGGTCACCGAACAGATGCGCACGCTGCGCACGCTTGGCCGCTATCAGGAGGCACTTGAGGCGGGCAAGGCGCTCGCCACCGACACCGCGCGGATCGAGATGGTCGGTCATGACGGCTTCTGGCTGGCCAACGAATATGCCGAGAATCTGCAAGCGCTGGGCCGGACCGACGAGGCGGTGGCGCAATATGACCGGATGCTGGCGCTGGGGATCGAGCAATATCCCGAGCTGGTCTCGCTGGCGATCAACCGCGCCGAGATGCTGACCGCCGCCGGACGCTATCAGGCGAGCATCGACAGCCTGACCGCGCTGGAGGCCGGGCAGGGCGCGAAGATCAGCCTCTATGGCAAGATGTGGATCTGGTCCAACCGCGCCTGTGCGCAGCACCGGCTGGGCCATGCGGCGGAGGCGAAGGCCGACGAGGACCGGCTGGCCGCCAAGCCCGCCGAAAACTGGAGCGCGACGACCGCCGCCGCGGCATGCCGGGGCGACGTGAAGGCGATCGGCGAGCATCTGATCGCCCGCCTGCGCGCCGAGGACAGCCGGGAGCAGGCGATCGGCCTGTTCCTGATCCAGCCGCCCTCCCCGCACCGCACGTCGCTGGAGGCCGAGATGGTCGAGACGATGGACAAGGCCCGCGCGCTGCCCGAGGTGCAGGCCGAACTCGCCAAATATGGCCGCGCGGTCCGCTATGCCGGGACGGCGGAGGGTTGGGGTACGTTCTGACGCCCGTCCGGCCCTCTCCCCTCCCGCAAGCGGGAGGGGTCGGGGGAGGGCATGGGGTCTCACCGAGCCCAAAGCCTGTGGCCCTCGCCCCTCCCCAACCCCTCCCCCTGCCGGGAGAGGGGCTTCACCGGACTAACCTCCCGCGCCACCCAGACGGCGCCGCGCGCTGTCCAGCGCCGCGTCGCGCCATGCCCTCAGTGTCGCCACCGGGACCTCCGCCAGATCGAAGCGCAATTCGTGCATCGTCATGCCCGAGCGATAGCCCTCGGGCCAGACGGCGGTCTGTTCGAATCCGCAGCGCTGGAAAAAGGGGGCGACCCGTGGCGAGGTGTCGACGGTGACATAGCGGGTCGGCGGATCGGCATGGGTGGCGATATGGAGCAGCCGCTCGAACAGCAGCAACCGGCCCAGCCCCATGCCATGGCAACGTCGCGCCGCCATGCCCCAATAGAGCAGCGCCTTGTTGTAATGCTCCCAGAGTTCATAGCCGCCGAACGCCACCGCCACCCCGTCCAGCACGACCACGAAGGCCGGGCCGTCGGGATCGTCCAGCGTCTCCTCCAGCCATTCGCGGTCCCCCTCACCGAAATAGTCCGCGCTGGTGTCGTCGAAGATCGCCAGAACGCCCGCGCGGTCGGCCTGTTCGTAACGGCGGACGGCGAGGTCGGTCATGGCGTATCGTCCCAAAGAGCCACGGTGTCGAACGCGCCCCCCGCTTCGCGGGTCCAGCAGATCGAGCGGCCCTCGCAGGTCGCGCTTGCCAGCGTGGCATCGATCAGCCGGGTCTCGATCGCCTCCGCCGCCAGCCGCCGGGGTTCGCCCACCAACTTGGCGTGCGCCTCTTTGATCGTCCACCGCCGCAGCCATTGCCGCGACCAATCCGTGCGCGGTGCAGCGCGAACGGCCGCCGTCTCGGCCGGTGTGAGCATGTCCCAGAGCGGCGGCGCATCCTCGATCACCTCGCGGTCGACCGCGATGGGTCGACGTGCAACGGCGATCAGGCACTGGCCCCCGCGCCCCGACAGGCCGAGATGCCAGCCGCGCGGAACCACGACCTGCGGCTGCCCCGCCGGGCTGCGCGCCAGCATGACCGCCTGCGGATCGAGGCCGCCGAGCCGGGCGAGCAGCCGCGCGGCCAGCCCCCCTCGCCGCCCCGCCCCCGGATCCTCGGTCCGCCAGACCACCGGGCCATCCGCCTCCAGCGCATCCAGCGCGCCGTCATGCCAGAGCGGCGTCATCCCCCGGTGACGATGCGCGCCGGGCTTCCTTCCCAGTTGGTGCCGTCGGGCAGCGTCTCGCCCTTCATCACCACCGACAGGTCGCCCAGCTGCGCGTCCGCCCCGATCTCGGCATCGTAGAGCACGATCGCCAGCGAGCCGATGGTCGCGCGGTCGCCGACGGTGATCGCGCCGACCTTCATCACCCGGTCCTCGAACAGATGCGTCTGGAGCCCGGCATAGTCGTTCAGCGCGACATCGTCGCCGATCGTGACCAGATCGTGCTCGGTCAGGTCGGTGGTGTCGATATAGCAGCGCCGCCCGACCTTCGCGCCCATCAGCCGCAGGTAGAGGCCGATCCACGGCGTGCCGCGCAACGGTTCGAGCAGGTTGCTGACCGCGAGGTTCTCATAGGTCGCCGTCACCAGCTCGGTCCGCCAGACGAAGGTGCTCCACAGCGGCGCGGTGGTCGCCTTGTACCGCCCGACGACCAGCCATTTCAGCGCCAGCACGAACGCCCCGCAGGCCATGCAAAAGCCCAGATAGAGGAAGGGGAAGGTCGAGACGATGACCAGCCCGCCGCGCTCCAGATCGTCGAGATCGCCGACCACCGAGAGCAACATGCTGAAGAACACCAGAAAGGCGGTCAGCGACAGGGTGGTACGGATCGCCTCGATGGAAAGACGCGTGGCGATCAGCCCGCGCGACGGGTTGAAGCGTGCGCCCTCGTCGAACATCGTTGCGACCTGGCGCACCGGCAGCTTGAAGGCGGGCGAGCCGAACCAGGTGCTCCCCGCCTCGGTCGCCAGCGCAGGGTCGGCGGGGGGCTTGGACAGGACGCCGATCAACACCTCGTCGCCGATCTGCGCGCCGGTCGGCAGCAGCGCGGAATTGCCGATGAAGCTGCGGCGGCCAATCCGGGTATGCGCCAGCTCGATGGTGCCGTGCCCGATCTTGGCCGCGCCGAAGATCACCGAGTCCGCGATGAAGCTCTCCGGCCCGATCTCGACCAGATCGGGGATGATCGCGCTGGCGGTCGAAATCTCCGCGCGCCGCCCGACCTTGACGCCCAGCGCGCGATACCAGGGGATGACGTAGAGCGTCGCGAAGATCGGGTGCAGCAGCCGGAGCGCCAGGTCGTTGATCTGCTTGACCATCCAGTAGCGGACATAGAAGCCGCTGTTCAGGTCGTACACGCCCGGCGCGACCCGGCCGAGCAACAGCCGCTTGGCGAGCACGGTCAGCACGCACATCATCACGATATAGGTCGCGGCGAGCAGCGGCGAGACGAGCATATAGCCATAGCCGGTCGTCGCCCAATCCAGCTCGATCAGCGCGATCAAGCCCGGCGCGATCGGCAGGATGGCGAGGATCGGCAGCAGCAGCGCGCCGATCAGCAGGCCGAGCGACGCCGCACCGCTCCTGGCGGTCCGCACCGTGCCGGGCTCCACCATCTGGTCGAAGGCGGCGGGCGATCCGGTCCAGCGTTGCCGCGCGGGGATCACCGTCTCGGCGGGGAGCGCGGACATGTCGTCGAGGATCGCATCCTCCTCCAGCCGGGCATTCCGACCGACCACCGCCTGCGACCCGACAAAGGACCGCGCGCCGAGATGGACCGTGCCCAGCCGCAGCAGCCCGCGCTCGACCGAGCTGGTCGCCAGCACCGCCTGGTCGCTGACGATGGCATCGTCGCCGCACGCAAACAGGTCGGCGGTGTCGATGATGCCGGTGCCGATATAGGCGCGCTTGCCGATCCTGGCGCCCAGCATCCGGTAATATCCCCGGATCATCGGCGTGCCCGCCAGATAGGGGGTCGCCGTTACCGCGATGATCCGGCGCACCAGCCACCAGCGGAAATAGGTCCAGCCCCAGAGCGGATAGTCGCCCGCCTTGAACCGCCCGGCGATCAGCCACTTGGCGGCAATCGAGAACAGCATCGAGGCGACAGGGACGATGGTGAAGAACAAGGCGCTGAGGATCAGCGCGTCGATCCGGCTCATCCGCCCCGCCAGATGGGTATAGGCGACATAGGGGAAGAACCATTGCAGCCCGGCAATGGTATAGATGGGCAGCAGCGCGACGGTCTGCGCGGCGACGCACAGCATCCGCTGCCATTCGGGGACGCGGTGAAAACTCTCCTCGGTCGCCACCGCGACGGGCGCGGTCCCGCCGATGCGCAGCGCCAGCGCGCGGATGGTCGGCGCGGCGTAGAGATCCTCCAGCGACAGCCCCGCCAGCCCCGGCACCTTGCGCGCCGCCGAGACGAGCCGTGCGGCCTTGAGCGAATGGCCGCCCAGATCCTCGAACAGGTCGTCGGTCACCGACACCGGCTGCGGCGCGAAGGCTTCGGCCCAGATGCGGTGGAGCTGTTCCTCGATCGGCGTCGCGGGCGCCTCGATCGCACGGCCGGTGTCGACCGTCACCTCGGGCTTGACCAGCGCCTTGCGGTCGACCTTGCCCGAAGCGGGCAGCGTCGGCAGCGCGGCGAGCAGTTGGTAGGCGGCGGGGCGCATATAATTGGGCAGGCGTTCGGTGACGCGTGCCTTGATCGCGGGGATGTCGACGCCCTCGCCGCTACGCGCGACGAGGAAGGCCGCCAGGAATTCGGCGCCGTCGGCATCGGTGAACAGATGGACGACCGCCTGCGCCACGCCCGGCGCCTCGCCGATCACCGCCTCGATCTCGGCCAGTTCGACGCGGAAGCCGCGAATCTTGACCTGGGTGTCGATGCGCCCGACGAAATCGATGTCGCCCGCCGCGTCCAGTCGCACGAGATCGCCCGAGCGATAAATGCGCTCCGGCCCGCCCGACACGGTGTCGAACGGGGTCATGGTGAATTTCTCGGCGGTCAGGTCGGGGCGGTTGACATAGCCGACGCCGACGCCGGGGCCGCCGATCACCAGCTCGCCCTCCTGCCCCGCCTCCACGGGTTGCAACGCCTCGTCGACGATCCAGGCGGTATAGCCGGGCAGCGGCTTGCCGATGGTGATGCGCTTGCCCGGCTGCACCTCGGTCCAGGTCGCGGTCACCGAGGTCTCGGTCGGGCCATAGGTGTTGAGCAGGCGCAGGCCGGGCCGCGCGAGGCGACGCGGCAGGTCCGCCGGGCATGCCTCGCCCCCCATGTTGATCAGGCGGAGCGTGGGCACCGGATGCTCGACCAGCGCGATCAGCGAGGGGACGACGTGCCAGACGGTCGCCTTTTCCGCCGCCAGCGCGATCGCGACATCGGGCCCGCTCGACGCCAGCGCCTCGGTCGCGACGAGCAGTTTCGCGCCGACGAAGAACGCGCTCCACATCGTCTCGACCGACATGTCGAAGGCCAGGCTGAACCCGCCGAACACGATGTCGCCCGGCTCCAGCGCCAGGATCGCGCTTTCGGATCGGACGAGGTGGCAGGCATTGGCATGGGTGATCATCACCCCCTTGGGCCGTCCGGTCGTGCCCGAGGTATAGATGATATAGGCCAGGTCGCGCGGGTCCGATCCGGTGGCCTCGCGCCCCAGCGGCACCGGCGGCTCGGCGGCGAGATCGCCCAGTTCGGCGTCCAGGCATAGCGTCCGCCCCGGAATCTCCCCCGCCCGCGTGGTCGTGGTGATGGTCAGCGCCGCGCCGCTATCCTCGATGATGTAGGCGATGCGGTCCTGCGGATAGCCCCAGTCGACGGGCACATAGGCGGCCCCGGCGCGCAGAACGCCCAGGATCGCCATATACTGGTCCAGCCCGCGCGGCAGGCACAGGACGACGCGGTCGCCCCGGCCCACCCCCAGCGCGCGGAGCCGGTGCGCCAGCGACAGGCTGCGCTGCGCCAGCATGTCATAGGTCCATTCGGTCGAGCGGCCGAATTCCTCGTCCGCGCCGATCAGCTTCAGCGCGGTCGTCCAGCCCCGGTCCCGGCAGGTCGCGTCGAACAGCTCGTGGAGCAGCTCGTCCCGCGCATAGGGGCGGTCGGGCCGCAGCGCCGGGGCCGGAGCGATCGAGGCATGGATGCTCGGCGCGACGGAGGCTTCGGTATCTGCGGACATCGATACGCTTTCCTGGGGGTACAAGGACGGGAGACGGCTCAACTGCGCCGGATGAGCGCGCGTGACAATCGCCGATCCTCCAGCGAATAGTAAAGCCAGATGCCATCCTCGGCCACCACGACCGAGGCGGCGAAGGCGATGTCGGTCGCGCCCCGATCATCGGCGGGCGGCGGCAGGACCAGCGGCTCGATCCCGCGCGCGACGACGCGGGTATAATGTTCGTCGAACGCGACCCAGCCGATCCGCCAGCGCGCGTCGCGCGTCGCGCCGTTGTAGAACATGACCGGACACGCCTTGTCGTCGGTCAGCAGCGGGCCGGTCGACAGATGCCAGTCGTCCCAGCTGTTCTCACGCGGCATGAAGGGGGTGGGCTGCTCGGTCCAGGGCCCCGCGACGTCCGCGCCGATCGCCATGCCGATGCGCGAGGCCTGGTCAGCGGCATATTCGTAGAACAGCCGCCAGCGCCCGTCGGCGGTGCGGTCGACGGTCGCTTCCTTCGTATTGCCCTCCGACTTGGAGGAGGCCAGCGCGACGCCGCTCTTTTCCAGCCGGTCGAGCGCGGGGCCGGTGGCATAGGACAGCTCGCCATGCGAATGGTCCGCCAGCACGCCCGAATAATAGACGAGATAGCCGTCCTCGCGGCGCACGACGGTCGGGTCCTCGACCCCGCCCGCGTCATGATCGCCCGGCCCCGGCGCGATCGAGGGGGTGTCGAGCATGGTGAAATGCCGCCCGTCCTCGCTCCATCCCGACCAGATCACGCCGGTATCGGTCAGCGTCTCGCCCGGACGGACCACCGCGCGGACCATCAGGCCCCATCGCCCATCCGCCTCGCGCCAGACATAGGGGCTCATCAGGTCGCGGGCCATCAGCGCGGGCGGGCCCGACAGCGTCACATCCTCGATCCGCTTGACGTTGAAGTCGAGGTCGAGCGGGGCGTCGACCACCCGGTCCTTGCGGTGCGGATCGGCGACCGGGCCCTGCGCGTCGGGGGCCATCATGCGCCGAGCGCCTGCATCAGCGACAGGCCGCCATCGATGACGATCCGCGCGCCAGTGATGTAGCGCGCCTTGTCCGAAGCGAGGAAGACGGCGAGGTCGGCCACCTCCGAGGCATTCCCGGCGCGCCCCATCGGGATATTCTGCTCGAGTGTTCGGCGATAGACCGGATCGGCCTGCGCATGCGCGTTCATCGGGGTCAGGATCATGCCCGGCTCGATCGCGTTCACGCGGATGCCGTGCGGCGCTTCCTCGATCGCCAGCGTCTCGACCAGGTTGGACAGCCCGCCCTTGGCCGCGCAGTAATCGGCACCCCCGGCGCGCACCGCATAGGCGTGGATCGACGAGATGTGCAGGATCGCGGCATCGCCCGTCGCCGCGCCCCGCCCGGTCAGGAACCGGCGCGAGGTCAGGAAGGCGCCCGTCAGGTCGGTGTCGAGCAGCCGCCGCCACTGGGCCAGCGTCATGTCGCGCACCGTCACGCCCGACATGTTCAGCCCGGCCGAATTGACCAGCACATCGGCGGGGCCCCAATGGCGTTCGACGGTCGCGAAGGCGTGGTCGACCGAGGCCTCGTCATCGACATGCGCCTGGACGGTGATCGCCTCGCCCCCGGCGGCGCGTACCGCCCCGGCGGTCTTTTCGGCGGCGGCGGCATCCGCATAATAGAGCACCGCCACCCGCGCCTGCCGCGCGGCGAACGCCTCCGCACATGCCGCGCCGATGCCCGATTCCGCGCCCGTCACGATCACTGTCTGACCCGCCACGTCCTGTCCTCCATCGATGATCGGGCGTAACGATTCTTGATCCAGATCGGTTCAGCGGCATTTTTGCGAAGCTGCGGAATGTCGGTGGCGACTGACATGCGCGCTACATATTCGCGCGCTATCGGCGCGCATCCGTCGATGGCGATGCCGGGGCGGCGGCGCGCAAGGGCGCGGCTCCTGTGGTGGCGGAATGGGTGGCGACGGTCGGACAGTGATGGACGCGCGGGACGCGGCGGGGCGGCGATGATGCTGCTCGCCGCGCTGGTGCTGGCCGCCGGGCAGGACGACCCGATGCTGCGTGTCGACCTGCCCGCCGGGACGGTGGCGGCCGGGCTCGACCGGCTGGCGCGGCAGGCGGGGCAGGCGCTGGTCGCGCGGCCCGCCGACCTGGCCGGTCGCCAGGCGCCCGCGCTGAAGGGGACGCTGCGGCTGTCGCGCGCGCTCGACCGCTGGTGTCGCCCGGCCGGGCTGTCCTGTCGCCGGATGCCGGGCGGGATCGTGGTGCGCGCCAGCCGACCGCTGCCGCCCAAGGTCGCGCCGCCGCGCCGCGCGCCCTCCCCGCCGCCCCCGCCGCCGGTGATCGGCGAGGAGGTGATCGTGTCGGGACGACGCGGCACCGATGTGCAGGGCGAACTGGATCGCAGCTATTCCGCGTCGCATCTGGACGCGGTGGAACTGGCGCGGCGGCCGCCGCAAAGCCTGGCCGAGATGCTGTCGGGCCTGCCCGGCCTGTGGGTCGACACCTCGGCGGGAACCGCGGCCAACACCGTCCGGGTGCGCGGCATCCCGCTCGACGGCTATCAGGCGATCGCGGTGCAGGAGGACGGCCTGCCGGTGCAGCACGACACGCTGCCCTGGACCGATATCGACCAGTTCGTCCGCCCCGACCTGATGGTCGAGACGGTCGATTATGTGCGCGGCGGCCCCTCCGCGATCTTTGCCAGCAACGCGCCGGGCGGCGTGCTCAACATGCGTACCCGCGCCCCCGCCGGGCGGCCCGGCGGCGAGATTCGCGCGACGCTGACCGATTACGGGCTGGTCCGCTGGGAAGGCTATGCGACCGGCCCCGTCGCCCCCGGCTGGCGCGCGATCATCGGCGGGTCGGTGGCGCGCGATCCGACGGTGCGGCGCATCGCCGCGACGCTGGGCGGGGGTCAGATCCGCGCGCGGGTCGATCACGACTGGCGGGGCGGGCGGCTGACGCTGGCATGGCGCGGGCTGGCGGACGACACGCTCAACATCTCGTCCTTCCCGATGCGCTATGTCGGCGGCGGGTTGGAGCCGCTGCCCGGTTTCGATCCGCGCCGGGACAGTTTCTTCGGCCCCGAGCTGGCGACCCTGCGCTTCGCCGCGCTGGGCGAGCGGCCGCTGGGGCGGAACAATCGCAACCGGCTCACCATGCCCTCGCTGGCGCTGACCCAGGATATGGGCGGCGGCACGCTGACGTTACGCGCGCATGGCCGCCGGTCGCGCACCGCGCGCTATGCGCTGTCCTCCTCGGGCAGCGCGATTCCGGCGGCGAGCGCCATCGCCGAAGCGTTGCCGCGCCTCGCCGCCGCCTTTCCCGGCACCACCCAGGCCGGCTTGCGCCATGTCGGCGACGACAGCCCCTTCACCGCGCTGCCCGGCAACGACCGGGTGGTCACGCTCAACCCCGTCGCCGCCGATGTCCGCCTATCCGAAGCGATCGCCGACCTGTCCTATTCGCGCGCGCTGGAGGCGGCGGGGCATCATGAGCTGACGCTGGGGCTCTATGGCGTCGGCTATGACTGGCGCTTCCGCCGCGCGGTCGCGCGTGCGCTGGTCGAGGCGCGGGGACAGGGCCGGTTGCTCGATCTCGTCGCGCTGGATGCCGCCGGACGGGTGCTGGGCCGCGCGACCGATGGCGGATTGTCGAGCCGGGGATCGACCTATGAGGCGGTGGACGGGCGGCAGCGCATGGCCGCGCTCTATGCCGCCGACGAATGGCGGTTCGCGCCGGGCTGGCGGCTCGACTGGGGCCTGCGGCACGAGCGCGCCGCGCTGTCCGCACGGGTCGAGCGCGCGACGACGGGGAATGGCGGCAATCCGTCGACACTGGCGGATGACCGGATCGCGGTCGGATCGGGGATATGGGACCGGCGCCGAGCCCGCATCGCGCGGACGGCGGGGACGCTGGCGCTGCACTGGCGGGCGTCCGACCGGCTGGGGCTGTTCACCCGCGCGACCCGTGCGATGCGACTGCCCGATCCCGGCGCCTTCCGCATCGGCAGCGGCGACGCCGTCCGCGCCCTGTCGGTCGAACAGGCCGAGCTGGGGCTGATCTGGCGGCGTGGCGGTGCGGGGCTGGACGCCACGCTGTTCGCCAGCCGCTTTCCCGACATCGCACTGCCCGACCTGTCGCTCGATCCCGCGACCGGCGCGGTGCAGGTGGGGCAGCATGACGCGACCGCACGCACGCTAGGGCTGGAGCTTGGCGGCCATGCCAGCCCCCGGCCGGGCCTGGCGCTGCGCGGCACGCTGACCTGGCAGGACCCCAGGCTGCGCCATTATCGCTTCGCCGACGCCACCGGCGGCACCCCCGTCGTCACCGACCTGAGCGGCCGGATGCCGCGCCGGGTGCCTCGTCTGATGGCCAGCCTGTCGGCCCGCGCCACCCTGCCCGGCACCCGCTGGACGCTGGACGGCGATGTCTCGGCGATGGGGCGGCGCTTTGCCGACGATGCCAATACGCTGGCGCTGCCCGGCTTCGCGCTGGTCGATCTGGGTGCGAGTTGGGCGGCGACGCCCGTCCTGACGCTGCGGCTGCGCGCGACCAACATCCTCGACCGGATCGCGGTGATGCAGGGTGACGCGCTGGGCGGCGAGATCCGCGCCGGGGCCAGCGACGGCGTCATCACCGTCCGCGCGCAGCAGGGGCGCGTCGTGGCGTTCAGCGTCGACTGGCGGCTGTAAGGCCCCGGCGGTAGCGCGCCAGCTCCTCGGCCGCCGCCGCCAGGTCGCGGCGGAATGCGGGCTGGCCCTGTTCGCGCGCGAACACCGCGCTGGCCGCCAGATAGCCGCCCTCGACCGCGCTCTGGCTGTGCGATCCGCAGATCCAGCGGCTGTCACCATAGTCGCGCCCGCGCCCCAGGATCGCCTGCGCCCGGTCGGGGATCAGCGCCGCCATCAGCAGCGCAAAGCCCCAACCATGCGCGGTATGGCCCGAGGGATAGTCGCCATTGGCGATCAGCGAGGCGGTGCGCGGCTCGCAAATGGGCAGGTCGGTGCCGATGAAGGGGCGCGGCGACTGCCAGTGCCGCTTGGCCGCGCCGATCGCCGCCGAACGGTCGGCATCGAACCGCGCGATCAGCGCGCGGGTGACGGGCAGCTTGCTCCAGTCCGGCCGAAAGCCCAGCGCCCCGGCGAAGCGATCGCCCAGATCGCTCGACACGTCCGCCGTCGCCTGTTGCCAGCGCGCGGTGCCGGCGAGCGTCCGGCTGTCGCGAAAGACCCGCGCATCGGCCAGCGCGCGCGGGCTGCCCGGCGCAGGGGGACCGGGAAGGATCGCGGCAAGGTCCAGCCCCTCGCCCGCCACCAGATAGCCCGCCGTCTCCCGCGCGACCGCGCCGCCAGGCATCGCCAGCGCAAGCATCAGGACCGCTGCCATTCCCCAACCCGTTCGCATCGTCCGCATCCGCTCGTCCCCTGCCCAAGTTGTCATTCGCCTATTCCAAGACGTTTTTCCCCGGCAACCGGGGACATGGCCTGCGGATTCTTCAGGCCATTCTCAAATCCGTAGAAAAACCGTAACAAAAACGCCATAAATGTCTTAAAACTTTTACAAATTTCCTTGTCCCCGTTTTCGCGAAACCCCCGTCTTCCCCGCGACCGTCCGTTTGGCCGGACGCGTGATTTCATTCCTTGGGGGGTTATTCGAGATGTGGACGAAGAGAACGCTGCTGCTGGCGTCGAGCGCACTGTTCGCGGTGCAGCCGGCCGTCGCGCAGGACGCGCCGAAGCAGGACGGGGCGGCAGACCAGCAGGGCGAGGTGGTCGTCACCGGCTATCGCACCAGCCTGGCCGCCGCCCGCGATTCCAAGCGCGAGGCGTCGATCATCAAGGATTCGATCGCGGCCAGCGACATCGCCGCCTTTCCCGACCTGAACCTGGCCGAAGCGCTCCAGCGCCTGCCCGGCGTCGCGATCAATCGTGAAGCGGGCGAAGGCCGCCGCATCTCGCTGCGCGGCCTGGGCCCCGACTTCACCCGCGTCCAGCTCGACGGGATGGAGGTGCTGGGCAATGTCGACTCGCCGCAGGACAGCCGCGGCCAGACGACGCGCGACCGCGCCTTCGACTTCAACCTGTTCGCCGCCGAACTGTTCAACCATGTCGATGTCGAGAAATCGTACCAGGCCAAGCAGACCGAGGGCGGCCTGGCGGGCACGGTCGGGCTCTACACCGCGCGCCCGTTCGACTTCAAAGGCACCAAGATCGCCATGTCGGCGCAGGGCGGCACCAATACGCTGACCCGCGATTTCCAGCCGCGCCTGACCGGCCTGATCTCCAAGAACTGGGGCGATTTCGGCATCCTCGTCTCGGCCGCCTATAGCCGCCGCAACACCCGCGAGGAGGGGTTCGACACCTATCGCTGGCGCCGCAACAAGGCGAATGGCAGCAACATCAGCGGCCTGACCGCCGCCGAACAGGCCAAGATCAACTCGGGCGACCTGTTGTTCGCGCGCGGCAACCGCCTGTCGGTATGGGACAGCAAGCAGGAACGGATCGGGCTGACCACCTCGGTCCAGTGGGCGCCGACCGACAAGGTGCATCTGACGCTCGACGGGCTGTACGGCCAGTTCAAGGGCGACCGTTTCGAGACCCACCTGGCCTCGCGCGGCGGCGGCAGCTCGACCTGGCTCGGCGGCGGCGAGACGTTCGCGGGCGTGGTCTATCCCAATTCGCGGGTCAACGCGCTCCAGTGGAACGACCGCAACGAGGTCGTCTATCTCGACGTGTCGGGCGGCAAGGCGTCGACCGAGACGCGCATCCAGAACACCAAGAACATCTTCAAGCAGCTGGTGCTGAGCGGCGACGCCGAGCTGGCCGAGGGGCTGACCTTCACCTGGCTGGGCGGGGTCGAGCGGTCGGCCTATTCGATGCCGGTCAACGACAAGTTCACGGTCGAGGGGTTCGGCGACGTCACCTCCGACTATCGCGGCGGCACCTATTCGCTGGTCAACACCTATAAGTTCAACCCGGCCGACGCCAATTTCTGGCATGCCAAGCGGGTATACGTGAACAACACCTATCAGGACACGGCGTTCGACAACATCAAGGGCCGGTTCGACTATAAATTGTCGCCCGACGACACGATCAGCCTCGGCGGCGAATGGCGGCGCTTCGCCAATACCGGCTATTATGGCGAGCAGGACAATATCCTGACCAGCCAGTTCCAGTCGGGCAAGGTCAGCGCCAATGTCGCGGGCTATGCGCAGGTTTACGGCGGCTATACCGGCCAGGACTGGACCATCGTCGACTTCCCCCGGATGCTCCAGACGCTGGGCATCGACCGCGCGCAATATCTGACCAGCAAGCTGGGCGTCTTCGCGGTCGAGGAGCGCACCGGCGCGGCCTTTGTCCAATATGACTGGAACCATGTGCTGGGCGGCGTGCCGTTCCGCGGCAATATCGGGGCGCGCTATTATCGCACCACCGTCACCTCGGACGGGCTGGCCAGTGTCGGCCCGGTCACGGTGCGCGGCGAGTATCAGGGCGTGCTGCCCGCCGCGAACCTGATCTTCGAGCTGAATCCGGGGCTGATGCTGCGCTTCGCCGCGTCGCAGAACATCAACCGTCCGGCGCTGGGCGCGCTGGCGGTCAACGGGTCGGTCAGCAACAACAATGGCGACATCACCGTGTCGATCGGCAACCCGAACCTGCGCCCCTACAAGTCGAACGACTTCGACATCTCGGCCGAGCAATATTTCGGCTCGGTCGGCTATGTCGCCGCCGCCCTGTTCTACAAGCATCTCGACGGCTATATCTCGACGCAGACGGTCAGCGACGTGCCCTATTCGCAGACCGGGCTGCCCGACAATCTCTATCCGGGCGTCACCGGCAAGACGATCATCGACAGCTTCTCGCGCCCCGTGAACCTGCTGGCGACGAACCTGTTCGGGGTCGAGCTGTCGGGCCAGACCGACTTCAAGTTCCTGCCCGCGCCGTTCGACCGGCTGGGGACCGCGTTGAACTTTACCTATGTCGACTCGCGGCTGGACTATTCCAAAATCTATGCGGGCAGCATCCCGACGACGCTGGAGGGGTTGAGCAAGTACAATGCCAACGCCACGCTCTATTACCAGGACAAGGCGTTCGACGCGCGCGTCTCGGCCAATTACCGCAGCGGCTATATCTTCAGCGCCTCGCCGGTGCTGACGTCGCTCGGCCCCGATCAGGACGTGACCGGGTTCGAGGGCACCGTCTATGTCGACATGTCGGCGCATTATGCGGTCACCAAGAACGTCCAGCTGACGCTGAACGGCATCAACCTGACCAACCAGCGCGAGAAGCAATATTCCAACAGCACCAGGCGGCTCTATGTCGTGACGCGTTCGGGCACGACGCTGCTGGGCGGTGTGCGGGTCACCTTCTGACCCTGACGCCACTTGATGTCCTGCCCGCGCAGGATATCGGATCATGGTGCGTCGGCCTCTCCCCGAGGCCGACGCATCCTGTTTTTCGCGAGGGAATGTCCCCGGATGCGGTGCGACCGGCTCTTCATGGACGGGACCGAATGAGCGGGCCGCTCGCCTGGGTGGCGGACGGGCGCGACCGGCTGCTGACCTATGTCCGCAGGCGGATCCGCGAGCCCGAACAGGCCGAGGACATCGTGCAGGAGGCGATCATGCGCGTCATCGAGCAGGAGCGCAGACAGGTGATCGAACAGCCGCTCGCCTATGCCTTTCGCGTGGCCGACTCGGTCATCCATGGCCGCGCCCGGCGGATCGTCGCTGATCATGGCCCGGTCGACACCGAACTGGCCTGCGCGCTGCCGCTGGCGGACGAGGTGCTGGACTATCGCCAGCGTTTCGACCGGTTCCGCGCCGTGCTGGACACATTGCCGCCGCAGCGCCGCGCGGTCTTTGTCGAACGCCATCTGGAGGGCAAGTCGCGCCAGCAGATCGCCGAGGAGATGAACATCAGCGTCGAGGCGGTGAAGAAGCATCTGGTCCGCGCCATGGTCGATCTGGCCGGATGCGTGGACGACGCCCCCATCCGCGCCCTTCCCCGGAGCCGGGCGCATGACTGACGGGCTGATCGAAGAGGCGGCGGACTGGGCCGACCGGCTGGACGCGCTGTCGCCGGACGATCGCGCCGAACTGGGCGCATGGCTGAACCGCTCGCCCGCGCATCGCGACGCCTTGGGGCGGATGGTGCGGCTGCTGGGCGACCCGGCGCTGTTCCATGTCGTCGAGCAGGCGGAGCGGGCGAGCCCGTCCGTTCCGGCGCCCCGCCCCCGTCCCCGCCGCTGGCAGGCGCTGGCGCGTCCCGCGAACCGGCGCTTCACCATCGGCATCGCCGCCGGGCTGGCCGCCGTCGCGGTCGCGCCGTTGCTATGGCATGCCCTGCCCCCCGGCGGGACGGTGCGCGCAGACTATGCCAGCGCGGTCGGGCAGCAGCGCCGGGTCACGCTGCCCGACGGATCGGACATGACGCTCGATGCCGCCTCGCGCGTCGCCATCGCCTTTTCGGACAACGCGCGCGACCTGACGTTGCAAGGCGGCGCAGCACGGTTCGAGGTGCGCCACGATGCAAGCCGCCCCTTCGCCGTCTCGACGCCCGAGGGGCAGATGGTCGCGCTGGGCACCAATTTCAGCGTCGATCGCGGCGCGGGGCATAGCGAGCTGCGCGTCTATCGCGGCCGGGTGCGGCTGACCGTGCAGGGGCAGGCGCCGGTGGTCGTCACCGCCGGTTACTGGGCCGAGGCCGGGCGCGACCGCATCGCGCTCCACCGCTTCGATACCGGCAGCTATCAGGGATGGCAGGACCGCTGGCTGACCGGCGACCGCATCCGGCTGGGCGATGCGGTGGCACGGATCGGGCGCTACAGCCCCCGCCCCATCCGGTTGGCCGATCCGGCACTGGCGGACGAGACGTTCAACGGCCGCTTCCGGCTGGACCGCCCGGTCGAGAGCCTGACGCTGATCGGCGCGCTGTTCGACCTGTCGGTGCGCGACGAGCCGGACGCGATCACCCTCACGCGCAAGTAGCTATTGCGAGTCCCTATCAAAAGTATATGAGGCGCTCGCAAAGGGGACATCCTATGCGAACGATCACCGGCGGGTTGCTGGTCCTGGGCCTGACCGCCGCTTCCGCGCAGGCGGCGACGCTCGACGACGACGGCACCGCCGGGCAGGAGATCGTCGTCACCGGCCGCGCCTCGCCTGCGCCGAAGGCGGCGGACGACCGCTACAAGCCGACCCCCGACGCCTCGACCCTGCGCTCCTCGGCCGGACCACTCGAGACGCCGCAGGCGGTCAATATCGTGCCCGCGCAGGTGATCCGCGACCAGCGCCCGCGTTTCCTGGACGATGTGCTCGCCAATGTCAGCGGCATCACCCAGGGCAATACGCTGGCCGCGACGCAGGACACGGTGCTCAAGCGCGGCTTCGGCGGCAATCGCGACGGGTCGGTGATGCGCAACGGCATGCCGCTGGTACAGGGTCGCGCCTTCAACGCCGCCACCCAGAGCGTCGAGGTGCTGAAGGGCCCCGCCTCGCTGCTCTATGGCATCATGGACCCCGGCGGGGTCATCAACACCGTCGCGAAGAAGCCGCTGCTTGACCCGCATCTGGCGGTCGCGCTGACCGGATCGGCCTATGCCGCATCGCGCACCGGGCTGGAGGCGATGGCCGACCTGACCGGCCCGATCGCCGGTCCTCTGGCCGGGCGGTTGGTGCTCGATCATCAGGACGAGGATTATTGGCGCAATTTCGGCGAGCGCCGCGACACGCTGATCGCGCCCTCGCTCGGCTGGTATGGCGGCGATACGCAGGCGGTGCTGTGGTATGAATATCGCCGGTTCGACACGCCCTTCGACCGGGGGACGGTGCTCGATCCCCGCACCATGACCCCGCTGGCGGTGCCGCGTCGCGAGCGGCTGGACGATCGCAACAACCGGATGGTCGGCGACAGCCACCTGGTCCAGCTGGCGCTCGACCACCGGCTGGGCGGCACATGGGCGGCGCATCTGGCGGCCAGCTTCAACAGCGAACGCTATGACGCCGGACAGCTGCGGGTGACGGCGGTGAACACCGCGCGCGGCACGCTGACCCGCCGCAACGACGCCACGGTCGGCTCGCTCAGCACCGATGCCTATGTCCAGGCCTATCTCGACGGCCAGGTCGAGGCGCTGGGGTTGCGGCACCAGATCATCCTGGGCGTGGAGGGCGAATATCGCCGCTATTACCGCCGCGACCTGATCCGCCAGGCGACGTCCACGACCTTCAGCTATCTGCGCCCCGTCTATGGGCGCGAGCCCTTTCCAACCACCGTGTCGCCGTCCGACAGCGACCAGACCGACCGGCTGTATAACTATTCGCTGTTCGGCCAGGACGCGATCCATCTGGGCGAGCGCTGGATCGTGACGGCGGGCGGGCGGCTGGTCGGGTTCGACCAGCGGGCGGGGCGCGGACGACCCTTCACCGCCAACACCGATCTGGACCGCTGGGAGTTCGTGCCCCAGGCCGGGCTGGTCTGGCGCGCGACCGACACGCTGTCGCTCTATGGCGGCTATACCCGCTCGCTGAAGCCGACCTCGACCATCGCGCCGCTGGCCAGCGGCGTCACCCTCACCTCGGCCTTCGCGCCGGAGCGGGGGCGCTCGTTCGAAGTCGGGGCCAAGCTCGACCTGCCCGACCGCGTCACCGCGACGCTGGCGCTGTACGATATCGACAAGCGCAACGTGCTGGTGTCGCAGTTCAATCCGGCGACCGCGCTGACCGATTACCGCACCGCAGGCCGTGCCATCTCGCGCGGGGTGGAACTGGACGTCGCGGGCCAAGTGACGCGCACGCTCAGCCTGATTGGCAGCTATGCCTATACCCATGCGCGCACCGTCGAGGACCCGGCATTTTCGGGCAACCAGCTCGCCAATGTCGCGCCGCATACCGCGTCGCTGTCGGCGGCCTATGATGTCGGGGCGATCGCGGGCGAGGATCGGCTGAGGCTGGGCGCGGGCGGGCGCTATGTCGCGCGGCGGCCGGGGGACGATGCCAACAGCTTCTGGCTGGCCTCCTATGTCGTGGCCGACGCCTTCATGACCTATGACACGCAACTGGCGGGGCGGCGGGTGACGTTCCAGTTCAACCTGAAGAACATCTTCGACCGGACCTATTACACCTCGGCGGTCAATCAATATGGCGTCGCGATCGGAGACCCGCGTCGCGCGATCGGCACGGTCAGCTTCGCCTTTTGAGAAGGGGCGGCGCGCATACCCGCCGCCCCTGTCCCTTAAATCAGGCCTTCAGGCCCTTCGCCATGTTCAGATGCGCGGCGACGGTCGGGATCAGCCCGTTGGCGAAGGTCTTCAGCTGGGGCACGTCGCCGGTCGCGGCATAGGCCTTCAGCGCATCGAGCGTCTGCTGGTGCCCGGCCGCCTGCGCGGCGATATAGGCCTGATCGAACGCCGCGCCGTTGAGCGACTTCAGCTGGTCGATCGTCTGCTGCTGCTCGGCATTGAGCGCCGGGTCGGGGGTGAGCGCGGGGCTCAGCGTGGCGGTGGTCGCCTTCAGCTTGGCGGTCGAGGCGGTGTGCGCCTCGATCATCTTGCGGGCATAGGACTTGACCGAGGCGGACGAACCATTGGTCAGCGCCAGCTTCGAGCTTTCGATCTCGAACGCGTCGCTGGCGGCGGCGGTGTTGACGAAGCTCTGCGACGCGCTGACGGCGGCGGGGGTCGGCGTCGCGGCGTCGAGCTGGTTGGCGGCGGCGACGCTGTTCGTCGTGTCGGCGGGCGTCGCATCCTGTTTCTTGCCGCACCCCGCCAGCGCGAGAAGGGCGGTCGTGGCGATGAGCGTCGTACGAATGGTCATGGCAAACCCCTGAAAAAGCGTCGGGAGATGGGGTGTAAGCGTCTGTCGGGCGATGACGTTCCCAACCGGGAAGCGACCCGTGACGGACCCGGACGCCACTTTTCGTCGTTGAGGCGGGCATCGCCGTCATCCGTATCAGCGAAGGAACTCGGTCATGAGCATTTTCGGCAATATCCTGAACAAGATATTCCACCATGGCAGCAAGACGCCTGCCCCCGCTCCCACCCCGGCACCCGCCACGATCCAGGCGGAACCGACCCAGCCCGCCCCGGCCGCCGCATCTACCCCTGCTCCCGAACCCGCATCGCCCCAGGCGGTCGATGTCGGTGCGGTCCTGTCCGAAATGGCGTCGATGAAGGGCGGCGGGGGTCACTACCAAAGCTCGATCGTCGATCTGCTCAAGCTGCTCGACCTGGATTCCAGCCTGTCGGCGCGCAAGGAACTGGCCGACGAACTGGGCGTCCACGCCGCCGAGGACGGGTCGGCCGAACAGAATATCGCGCTGCACAAGGCGGTGATGGCCAAGCTCGCCGAAAATGGCGGCGTCGTGCCCGACAGCCTGCGCAACTGATCGCGTAAAGTCGGCGGCGCATCACCGCCGCCGACCCCGTCCCCCTCAGTCGCGGAACAGCAGCGGCGCCATGGCATGCAGGCTGCGCCGCCATGTCTGGAATTCGTGTCCCGTGTCCGGCGAGATGAAGAAGACGCTGTTGAACCCGGCCTTCTTCAACGCTTCGGCATTGGCGCGCGGATCGCTGCGCGGACCGCCCGGCGGGCCGGTGCGACCGCCCTCCAGCTCGCGACTGCCGAAGCTGACAAAGGTCAGCCGCACCTTGTCGCGATAGCCGGGTGCCGCCTTCACATCCTCCATCGACATGGTCCCGCCGCTCAGCAACCCGATCGCGCCGAAGGTGTCGAGATGTTTGGGGGCGATCAGCTTGGTCTCGAACCCGCCCATGGACAGCCCCGCCATCGCGCGGTGACGCTGGTCGGACAGGGTGCGGAAATGCCCGTCGACATAGGGGATCAGCTCGTTCAGCAGCACCGTCTGGAACGGCCGGATATCGAACGCAGCCAGCCCGCCCGGACCGCCGGGGCGCAGGTCGTTGGTCATGCCATAGGTCATGACGATGAGGAACGGCCGCGTCTTTCCGGCGGCGATCAGATTGTCCATGATGAGGTTGGCATGGCCCTGGTTGGACCAGGCGGTCTCGTCCTCGCCCCAGCCATGCTGGAGATAGAGGACCGGATAGCGTTCGCCCGCGCTCCGATCATAGCCGGGCGGGGTGTAGACGAAGGCGCGCCGCTGCGTGCCCGTGCTGGGCGAGGCGAACAGGATCTGCTCGACCCGGCCATGGGGCACGTTCTTCAACGCATAGAAGTCCGCGTCATGCGCCGGGATCTCGATCCCGCTTTCCCAGCGCGTCGAGCCGTAGAAGTTGCGCGTCCCCGGATCGTTGAACGTGCCGCCGTCGACGGTCAGGTGGTAATAATGGAATCCCTCGTCCAGCGGCCCTTCGGACGTGCCCATCCATGACCCGTCGGGCGCTTTTGTCAGCACGGTCCCGCCGCGCCCACCCAGCCCCAGGCTGACCTTCACCGCCCTGGCATCGGGGGCGAGGACGCGGAAACGGGCATAACCCTGCGAATTGACCTGCGGATAGAGCTGGCCCGGCTGGTTGAGCGAGGAGGGTCTGAAATCCTCCTTCACCGGCGCGGGCGCAGGCGCGGACGGGGTCTGGGCCGACGGGGTCTGGGCCGACGGGGTCTGGGCCGACGGGGTCTGGGCCGCCCCGGCCGCCGCCACGCCCGCCATACCCATCGCCAGCGCCGCGAGTGCGATCCTCATAGCTCATCCTCCCTCGTCTCCCGGTCCCGAAAGCCGGTTCGTTTCCGCGAGGGTGATCGCAAGGACAGGACAACACAAGCGCCGATCAGCACAGGTCCGGAAACGGATCAGATGCTGTCCCAGCCGCTCGACTGGGCGGTGAAGGACGGTTCGGCCTTACGGCGTTTCGAACATGATCGGGGAGCGCGCAATATGGCGGAGACGGAGGGATTCGAACCCTCGGTACGGTTTCCCGTACGACGCTTTAGCAAAGCGTTGGTTTCAGCCACTCACCCACGTCTCCGGTTGCGGCGAGGTGCGGCTATAGCGGGGCCGGGAGAGGCAATCAACCGGGGTTGGACGGGATTTTGTGGAGAAAATCGACTAGGGGCCTTCAGGTCGTTCATTGCACTGCAAGGCGGCGGCTGGTTAACGTGCCGCATCGGCTTGCCGGGGGAGTTGAAGGTCATGCGTTTCGTCCATCTGGGTCTGTCGGTCCTGTGCGGCCTGTCCGCCGTCGCCGCGACCGCCATGCCCGCCGTCGCCCAGGTCCGGACCATCGATCCGAACCAGGGAATCGACAGCGACCTGGCGACCCAGCCCTCGCGTCCGGCGCAGCGGGATCCCGTGCCGGTCGAGCCGCCGGTCCAGTCCCTGCCCCCCGCCCAGACCACCACTCCGCCCCCGGTCACCACCCCCATTCCCGATTCGCGCGCGACGCAGACGACCCAGGCCTCCGAAACCTTCGAGCGCGACGATCTGATGGCCGCGGGCGAGGATGTGTTCGGCAAGGGCGCCGAGGGCTTGGCGGGGATGATCGAGCGCATCCTGCGCGAGCAGGGCCGCCCCAATGCCTATATCGCGGGGCGCGAGGCGTCGGGCGCGTTCGTCGTCGGGCTTCGCTATGGCTCGGGCGTGATGACGCACAAGGTCGAGGGGCAGATGCCGGTCTATTGGACCGGCCCCTCGCTGGGCTTCGACATTGGCGGCGATGCGAACAAGGTGTTCGTGCTGGTCTACAACCTCTACGACACCGAGGAGCTGTTCCACCGCTTCCCGGCGGCCGAGGGGCGGCTCTATTTCGTCGGCGGGTTCGCCGCGACCTATTTGCGGCGCGGCAATGTCGTGCTGATCCCGGTGCGGCTGGGCGTCGGTTGGCGCGCGGGCGTCAATGTCGGCTATATGAACTTCACGCACAAGGCGCGCTGGTTGCCGTTCTGATCGGGGCTGGGGGATTCCCTTGGCCTTCGACCTCGCTCAGGCTGAACGGACGGAGCGGGTGATTCCCAAACAGCCGTTCAGGCTGAGCGAAATCGAAGCCCATGCCCGCCCCTATCCGCGCAGCAGCAAGCGATAGGGCTCGCTGACCGCGATCACCGGCACGTCCCAGGGATGCGCGGCGAGCAGCCGTTCCGCCAGGCCCGACACATCCGCCTCCGCATCATAGATCGCGGTCAGGATGACGGTGGGCGACCAGCTCGCCTCGCCCACCGTCCCCAGCGTCGGCACCGCGCCCTCGGCCGGGCGAAAGCCTTCATAGCCGAGCGCGAGTTCCACCACCTCGCGATACCGCCCGAAATCGCCCAGCGGCGGCGTCCGCAGGATCGCGAGCAGCGCGGCGGCGGTCGCGTCGCGCTCGACCGCCATCGGATCGCCCGCGATCATCGCCGCCAGCGTGGGGTGCGCGACCGGGCAATAGACCCGGATGTCGCGCACCCGGCGCTCTGCGATCATCCGAAATCGACCGCCTCGAAACGGATCGGCTGGCCGGTCGGAGCCTCGGCCAGCTGGTCTTCCCACATCGCCACCTGGCCGCGCACGATCGTGCCGATCGGCTTGCCGGTCAGCTCCATGCCGGTAAAGGGCGACCAGCCGCACTTGGACTGAAGCCACTTTTCCTCGATCGTCCAGCGCTTCTTGAGGTCGACGATGGTGAAGTCGGCGTCATAGCCCGCCGCGATCCGCCCCTTGCCGACGATGCCGAAGATGCGCTGCGCACCGGCGCTGGTCAGCTCGATCACGCGCTGGAGCGACAGGCGGCCGTTCGCGGCATGGTCGAGCAGCAGCGGCAGCAGCGTCTGCACGCCCGGCATCCCGCTGGGGCTGCCCGGATAGGGCTTGGCCTTTTCCTCCAGCGTGTGCGGCGCATGGTCCGAGCCGATGACGTCGGGCACGCCCTGGTTCAGCCAGTGCCACAGCCCGTCGCGATGCGCGCCCGAACGGATCGGCGGGTTCATCTGCGCCAGCGTGCCGAGCCGCGGATAGGCCTCCTCGCCCGCCAGCGTCAGGTGCTGCGGCGTGACCTCGCAGGTCGCGATGTCCTTGTGCTTGGCGATATATTCCAGCTCGGCGGGCGTGGTGACGTGCAGGATGTGAATACGGCGATTGGCCGCGCGCGCCAGCCGCAGGATGCGATGGGTGGCGAGCAGCGCGCTTTCGTCATCGCGCCAGACCGGGTGCGAGGACGGATCGCCCTCGATCCGCTCGCCCGCACGCGCGTTCATCCGGTCCTCGTCCTCGGCATGGATGGCGACGCGGCGATGGCCCGAGGCGAGCACCTCGGCCAGCCGCGCGTCCTCGGACACCAGCAGGTCGCCGGTCGACGCACCCATGAAGATCTTCACGCCCGCCGTGCCCGGCATCCGCTCCAGCTCGGCCAGGTCGCGCGCATTGTGGTTGGTCGCGCCGACATAGAAGGCATGGTCGCAATACATCGTCTTCGCGCGGGTCAGCTTGTCGGTGATCGCGTCGGCCGAATCGGTGTTCGGCTTGGTATTGGGCATTTCGAAGACGGCGGTCACGCCGCCCATCACCGCCGCGCGGCTTCCGCTCGCCAGGTCTTCCTTGTGCATCAGGCCGGGCTCGCGGAAATGGACCTGGCTGTCGATCACGCCGGGCAGGATGTCGAGCCCGGTGCAGTCGATCACCCGCCCCGCATCGCCCTTCGCCCCGATGGCGACGATCCGGCCGTTCTTCACGCCGACATCGGCACGAACGGGGCCGCCGGGGGTATGAACGGTGCCGCCGGAGAGAAGCAGATCGAAGGTCATGACAAACGGGCCTTTCGCGATTGGTCGCGCCCTCCTACCTTGCCGCCATGAGCGATACCACCCCGACGACGCAGCCCGGCGCCACGCCCGCCACGACCCTGGCCGACCGGCGCCTGATCCGCGTGGCGGGCGAGGATGTGCGCGGTTTCCTGCAAGGTCTGGTGACGCAGGACGTGATCGGCCTGACGCCCGACGGGCCGCGCTGGGCGGGGCTGCTGACCCCGCAGGGCAAGGCGCTGTTCGACTTCCTGCTATGGGCGGACGGCGATGCGGTGCTGATCGATGCGGAGGCCGCGCAGACCGAGGCGCTGGCGCGGCGGCTGTCGATCTATCGCCTGCGCCGGGCGATCACGATCGAGCCCGTGGAGGATCTGGCGGTGCATTGGAGCCGCGACGCCGATGGCCATGCCGAGGACCCGCGCCTGCCCGAATTGGGCAAGCGCTGGCTGGCTCCCGCCGGCGACGCGGCGACCGATTGGGTCGCGCACCGCCTGTCGCTGGGCGTTACCGAGGGCGTGGGCGAGCTGGGGTCGGGCGAGACGCTCTGGCTGGAATGCAATGCGCGCGAGCTGAACGGGGTCAGCTTCACCAAGGGCTGCTATGTCGGGCAGGAGAATACCGCCCGGATGCATCACCGCTCGAAGGTCAACCGGCGGCTGGTGGTGGCGCCCCTGGGCGATGCGGGCGACCGGACGCGGGCGACCTATCCGGAGTTGGGGCTGATGGTCGAGCATCGCCGGGTCGAGACGCTGGGCGATGCGCTGTGCCCCGCCTGGCTGGCGGCGGCGATCGGGGCGGACGAACCGGCCTGATCCCCTTCGCGGATCAGGGGCGCGCGTCGGGCTTTACCGCCAGCGCCTGGGTGATGCGGCCGGTGGGAATGGCGAGCATCTGCGCCACCTGCAGGGCGATGACGATGGCGGCGACCAGCCCGAAGACACAGAGCGCGCCGAATTGCAGGTTGCCGGCCAGCCAGCGGCTTCGGTCCAGGCCATGCGCGGTGTCGATGCGACTGACCGCGCGGCTGCGACTGGTGCGGCGATCGGCTTCGGCGGCGGACTGGACCGGACGCCCTTCCAGGCGCGGTTCGTTGATGAGGGTATCGGCGCTGATCACGTCCTGGGTTCGGATGCCGGTATAGCAATCGCGCCGCCAGATGACGCGGCCGATCACCACCTGGCGCCCCCGGCGGATGTCGACATAGTCACCGGGCACCAGCGGATCGTCGGAGGCGATCATCATGCCGCGCGACGAGATATTGTGGATGCAGGCGTCGCCCCATCCCCGCACCGACTTCATCCGGCACGGAATCATGACCTGCCGACGCGCTTCCCGGCTTCGATGATGTTGTCCTCCGCGCGGCATGGCGGCCTTGCCCCTTCGTGTCCCCAGTCACCTGTTCATATTGGGCAGGGGCGAAGAAAGTATGAATCGCCGAAATCGATTACGGCCCGTGTACAGGCCGCGCGCGCGCGCATGAAAAAAGGAGGCCGGCTTTCGCCGACCTCCCCTTTTGCAATCAGCCTTGGCTGAGCGTGGCTTACTGGCCAGCGCCCGGACCGTAGGTGATTTCCACGCGACGGTTCTGGACCTCGCGGACGCCGTCCGCAGTCTGAACGCGCAGGTGGTCGCGGTCTTCGCCGAACGCTTCGGTCGAGATCGAGCCATCCGGGATCGAACGCGACGTCATGTACGCCTTCACCGCGTCGGCACGACGCTGCGACAGACCCATGTTGTAGCGCGGCGTACCCGAGGTGTCGGTGAAGCCGGCGACCATCACGCGGGCATTGCCGCAGCTCTGGTACTGGGTGATCGCGTTGTCGAGGATCGACGCTGCTTCCGGGGTGACGTCCGACTTGTTCCACTCGAAGAACACGATGAACGGACCCGGCGAGCACACCACGGGCTCCGGAGCCGGAGGCGGGGGCGGCGGGGGGGGAGGCGGCGGGGGCGGCGGGGGCGGCGGCGGGGGCGGCGGAGCTGCCGGTTCGCCGAAGTTGTACGCCACGCCACCCAGGATCGAGTGCGAACGGAAGCGGCCGTCGAACGTGTTGTTCGCAACGTCGACCAGCTTGACGTTCTCGGCGTTGAAGAAGCGATACTTCAGCGTCGCGTCGATATGGTCGGTCAGCGGCGCGCGGATGCCCGCCAGAGCCTGCCACGCGAACACGGTGTCCGAGTCGTTCAGGAAGTCGGCGCGGTTGTTCAGGGCGTAGTTCGCCTTGACGCGCGCGACGCCGACGCCGCCGCCGACGAAGCCCTGGATGCCGTCATCGGCACCGAAGTCCAGCAAGCCGTTCAGCATGAAGCTGAGCGCCGAGGTGGAGCCACCGGCATAGTCATAGTTGCCGGCCGGAACGGTGCCCGTGCCGATGCCGGTGTTGGTCAGCGTGGTCGAGCTGAAGCTGTCGACCGTCGCGCGGCGATAGCCGACTTCGGTTTCCAGACGGAAACCACCGAAGTCGTAACCCATCACGCCGTCAATGTCATAACCATAGTCATGGTCGACGGTGGCGGTGCCGGTACGCGTGCCGGTGATATCATAGTTGATATCTTCGACGATCATCCCGCCGCCTTCGATGCCGACATACCACGACTTGTCGCGGGCGAGGGCAGGCGAAGCGAGGGCGGTGGAGGCAAGTGCCAGAACAATGGCAAGCTTCCGCATCATAGTCCCCTTTCTTGGTTGTCACTACGGACAGCGCAAACTCACTATCGGAGGGTTGGTTTCCACGCAAGCAAACAAAAGCCCCCGACTGTGGCATTAAAAGCACAGATTTTGGGTCATGCCGAGGCGATCAAGCCATGGTTCCGCAGCGCGCGGATCACCGCATCGACCGCCGATCTTGCCTGTGAATCAATGACTTGCCCACCTTCTGTAAGCGCGATGCCACTTTGTTGCGTACCAACAACCTTTTTTCCCTCCACCAGCAACTCGCGCGCCGTCACCCGGCCCGTCCGCCAGCCATCCTCACTCCATTCCGATCGGCAGCCATCGGCCCGACTCCATATCGACAGGCCGGGCCGCGGAATCAGGAACCGCCAGCCCCCGGCGGTCCAGCCCGCCAGATGCCGGGCATGGCCGGTCCAGGCGCCGGTCGGCTGGTCGCCGATCACCCAGGCCTGACCCGGTGTCGCATCGGTGGGCGGCGCGTTCAGCCCGACCGCCTCGACACAGGGTTGCACGACCAGATCGAGCAGGCTCAGCGCCTCGTTATGCGTCACTTCTTTCTGCGCCTGCCCCGCCGACAGCAGCGGCAGCGTCCAGCGCGGCGTTTCCTCACCCATCTCGTCCCTCCCCCAATATCGCGACCAGCGGCAACGATGCCGCCAGCGTCCCCAATTGCCGCACCGCCACCCGCGTCCCGACGGGCGCGCTGCCCGTCCAGACGGGTGCCGAGACATCCTCCTCCCGCTCGCCGATCGTCACGCGGTAGCGCTCGCTCTCCTCCCCCAGCGGCGCGTCGACCCGGTCCGTCCAGCCCCAGCCGATGCGGCTCCGTCGGGTCCAGCCGATCGTGACCCGTCCGTCTTCGCCCCGCCGCCAGCGGAGATGGACCGGCGCGGGCGGGCGGACCGACTGGCCGGTCACCATCGCCGATGCCTGCACCCCCTCGACACCGTCGCCCACGCCATACGCCAGGAAGCGGACCCGAGTGCCCAGCATCGTGACGGGAATGTCGATCGTCCGGACGCTGGCCGCCGCGATCAGGACGAAGGCGTCGCCGGGCCCGGCCTGGCCGACCATCGCCTCGGTCCCGCGCAGGCCGCGTCGCAGCTGGCTGAGCCGCCATTGTCCGTCGCCCAGCGGCTCGGCGCGCGCGAACTGCAACAGCTCGCCGCCGACCCAGGCGAGATTGGCCCCCGCATCGATCGCGGCCGGATCGGCATCCGCCAGATCCTCCGCCAGCGCGACGACGAAGGTCCCGCGCCGGTCGATCAGGCCGATCGCCCCGCCGGGGGAGACCGCCGTCACCCGCCCGATCACGCCGGGCATCGCCGTCAGGCCCAGCGCGGTCCAGCTCGCGCCGTCGTCCAGGCTATAGGCGAGCGAGGCCTGCCGCCATCCGGGACCGCCCGCCGCCACCACCGACAGGCGCGGCGTGCCGAGCGGCTGGTCGTCGAGCGGCGGCGCTTCGAAGGCGATCAGCCGGGTGGCGCCGATGGCCCGGTCCGGCGCGGGCGCGATCCGGCCGGATGCGGCGGGCAGCATCGGCCCGCCCCGGCCCAGCGGCACGCAGGTCAGCCGCACCGCCATATTCTCCCAGGCGGCTTCGATCACCCGCCAGCGCCCCGCCTCTCCCGCGATCGCGACGATGGTGCCCGGCGCGATGGCCAGCGCTTCGGGGCCGAGCGTCACCGTGCGGCGCACCCGCTCGACCGACAGCCGCGCCAGCCGATCCTGCGCCAATGTCCGCGCGGTCGCCGCATCCAGCGCGGCGGCCAGCTCCAGCCGCTCGTCGCGCACTCCGCCGGGGCGACGCGCGCGCTGCTGCCCGATCTGATAGTCGCGGGCGGGATCGTAATGCGCCACCGTCACGCTGGCGGCGATGCTCGCCTCGCTGGCGATGGCGCGCTGGCCGCGCCGCCCATGGCCGTCCGCCGCCACGGCGTCGTCGCGGATGGTGACGGCGGGCGTGGCGGATGCGGACGGCGCGACCAGCCGGATGCCGTCGCCCTCGGCGACCCATTGCCCGCCGCTCATATCGGCCAGCATGTCGAGGACCGCGCGCACGCTGCCCCCGCTTGCGGCGAATCCCGCGACGGTCGCGCCCGCATCGCCGCCGCGCACCTGCCCGCACAATGCCTGCGCGATGGCACGGCAGGACAGCGGCGCCTCGTCCGCCTCGACCTCGAAGGTCAGCTGAGGGATGCGATTGCCGAACTCGGCCAGCGCCAGCCCCTCGAATACCGCATAGGCCAGGCCCCGACAGGCCGAGGCGCGCGCCCCCTCGACCGAGGCGATCAGCGGGTCGACCGGCTGATCCTCGGTGCCGGGATGGAGGCGAAAGCCCGTCGCCACCTTGAAATCGCCCGCCGCCCCGCGCAGCAACCGGCCATCGGCCCAGATACGCCCCACCCGCCGGATCGGCCGCCCCGACAAGGCGACCGCGAAATTGGCGGTATAGCTATAGCTTTCGGTCGCCGGACGCCCCTTGCCCCCGCCGGTCAGCCCGCGCGCCTCGACCAGATCGGTCGCCCAGATCACCGGCCCGGCGACCCGCATCGTGCCGAAGACGGCGGGCATCTGCGTGCCATAGGTCGAGGTCTGGACCGACAGCTCGGTCAGGCGCGGGCCCTGCTGCCGTCGCGGGCCCAGCACCGCATGATCCACGCGGTTGCCGATCAGCGCGCCGATCGCGCCGCCCACCGGCCCCAGCAGCGCCCGCCCCACCGTGCCCAACACCAAGGTCGCCATTATCCCTCCCCCTTCCAACAGCCCAGCACCGGCCAGGGCGGTGCACCCGGCCGCCAGGCGACCCGGCGCAGGCCCGCATCGGCATGGACGATCCCGTCACCGACCCGGATCGCCAGATGGAGCTGCCCCGGCCCGGCACGCAGCAACAGCACCGCGCCCGGCGAATCCGTCGTCCTCTGAAATTGCGCATCGAGCGCCGCCGCCGCCTTCGCCGCGTCGCCGCTGCGCCAGCCATAGCCGGTCGGCGCCGCCCGCCCGGTCGCCGCCGCGACCAGCCCGACACAGTCCAGCCCATGCGCCGGGTCGCGTCCGTGCAGCCGGAACCGCACGCCGATCAGCGCGACCGCTGCCGCCGCCACCGCGCTCATGCGCCGGGATAGCGGGTGAGCAGGTCGATGCCGGGCAGGAACGGCTCGCCCCGGAAATTCAGGACGTTGCCGAACCGCGCGACACAGGTCTCCAGCCGCTTGTCGCACCCCTCGACCAGCTCGACCAGCGGCATACCCTCGACCGAGAAGGCGGGCGTGGCGGCCAGCCACAGACGCCGCCCCTCCGACCGCAACACCACCGCCTCCAGCCCGCTATTGGCGCCGCCGAACCAGATCAGCCGCCCCTGGCCATAGGCATTGGCGACCGGCTCGTCGTGCGCGACGGTCAGCATCGCCTCGCCGTCCCAGTCGGTCACCCGCGCGATGCGCCGCCGCCCCGCCATCGGCACGCGGCACCGCCGATCGCCCAGCGCGGCGCGGCAGTCGGGCGAGGTCTCCGCCGCCACCGGCCGGTCGAGCAGCGCGCCGACGCCGCGCAGTTCGGCGGTGAAGCCCCCCTCACCCAGCTGCACCGCGCCGATCGTCCCCTGGCCCAGCGGCACCGGGTCGCCCGCCCCGCTCCAGTCGACCGCGATCGCCGCCACGCGCGCGCCGTCCCAGCGGCCCGCCAGCAGGTCGCGCTCGCCGATCGCCTCGCTGGTGAGTGCACCCGAGGCGTCCATCAGATCGGGGTCAAGGCCGTCGCCGCGCAGGATCGCGCTGGGCGTCAGGCCGGGCGCGGCGCGGTAGCGCAGACCGTCGATCCACAGGTCATGGTCATGGCCGGTCAGCCCGATCGTCACCCCGTCAGACCGCTCGATCCGCCAGCACAGCACCCAGCCGGTCAGCGTGTCGCCGCTCATGCCTCACGCACCTCGACCAGCGGCACCGACGCCGCCGCCCCGGCGCGAAACCCGGCCAGCGTGACGCTCAGCCGGTCTTCGGCGAAACGGACGGGCACGTCGAAGGCGAAGCTGGCGGTGATCGCCGCGCCCGCCACCGGAGCGGTGTCGAACAACAGCCACCCGCCAGGCTCGACGACGAAGCCCGTCACGCCCCGGCCCGCCATCCTGACCGAGACACTGCCCGCGACCGGCCGGGTGATCCGGCGCGGCTGGTCGCCATAATGGCGGAGCAGCGCGAAGCGGCGGGTGGTGCCGTCGCCGGTGCCGATCGCCTCGTCGGTGGCGCTGCTGTCGAACGGATCGCGCAGCCGGAACCCGCGTGCTGGGCCCAGCCGCGCGCGGAAGAAGGAGAGCAGCGTCGCCATGTCCTCGGCAGAGCGGAGGCCGGGGCCGACATCATAGGTGGTCCGCGCCTCCGCCCAGGCGGCATTGCGCGCCTCGCGCCCGCCCGCGCTCGTCAGGATCGCAGTGGAAAAGCCCGGCGTCACCTCCGCCTCGCGGCCCAGCGCCAGCGGGAACAGCACATCGTCGAAAGCCTGCACGCGATCCTCTCCCCCTTCCCAACAGACGAACCCGTCGCGCATCACCTGCGGCATCGCCCAGACGAAGGTCGCCGCGATTCCCCGCACCCGCGCGACCCCGGCCGCCTCCGCGATCCGGCCCCATTGCGCCCGCTGATCGGCGCGCAGCACGAAGCCCGAGAAATAATGTTGCCGCTCCGGCGGATAGCCCAGCCGCGCCTCGGCCAGCGCGACGCCCTTGCGGGTCGAGGCGGTGTCGCCCGCCGTCACCCAGTCATAATCCTCCAGCTGCAGGATATCGAAGGCCGGGCTCGCCCAGCCGACCGGCATGTTCGCGCGGACGGCCTCGGGCGCGGCCGGGTCGAGCACGGTCGGCAGATAGGTCAGCAAATGGGTGACGCAGCCCGGCGCCGCCGCCTTCGCCGCCGCGCACAGCGCCGCTGTCGATGCCGCGAGGCACGCCCCCGCCCGGTCGAGCGTATCGCGCTGCGCCTGGCTCCGCGCCTCCGCCATGCTCGCCATCGGCACCGGTGCGAAGGCCGCCACCGCCGCCGCGTCGTACAGGCACGGCGCGCCGTCGGCGGGGCGCACCCACCACCAGGGCTCGCCCACCTGGAATTTCGGGGGCAGCCCCGCCGCCTGCCCGATCGCCAGGAACGCGCGCGCCACCGCCTGGAGATATGCCATCGCCCCGCCATGCGCCGGGCTGAGCAGCGTGGAGGGGGGCGACCAGCCGGTCAGCGCCGGCGCGCCATCGGCCGAACGCTGCTTCCAGTCGCCCCAGCAATGCGCGTCGAACAGCTCATAGGACAGCGACCAGATCGGGTCATAGCCCAGTGCGCTGGCCTCGACCGCGAACCCGCGATGCCAGGCGGCGCAGGGCGCGTTGAGCACGCCGCCCGCCAGGCTGGCGTACAGCCCGTCGCCGCTGCGTTCGAGCCGGAAATAATGGCTCATGCCGACATAATGGACGAGGTCGCCGCGATAGCCGAGGTGCAGCATGTTGCGCAGCAAACGCTGCGGCGTCAGGTGATAGCTGTCGTCATAGCCGCTGGCGATGCGGAACCCCTGTTCGGGCAGCACCGCCGCGCCGACCCCGATCACCGCGCCCGGCCCGTCGCAGGCGATGCCGGTCAGCTCGACCCACCCCTCCTGCGGCCGCGCCAAAAAGGCCGCCCCGGCATCGTAATCGGGCGCGACCAGCGAGACGAACATGCGGTCGACATCGCCCGCCCAGACGGGATCGCGCTCTTCGGGAAATCTGAATCCGCCCGCCAGGTTCGCGAAGTCGATCGCGACCTCCGCATCCTCCGCCGTGCCGGTCGCATAATTCCACAGCCGGACATACCAAGCGCGGGCCTTGCCGCTTGCGTCGCGCCCCTCGATGGTCAGCGTCGGCCCATGTCGCGCGTCGAGCGGCTTGATCCCGCCCGAGCGCCAGCGGAACCGCAACCGGCAATCGCGATAGTCGCGCACCGTGTCATAGCGAAGCAGCGGATGGTCGTGCCGGTCGGCCGACTCCCAGATCAGCCCCGCCAGATCGTCGGTGCGATAGAAGACCGTGTCGACGCGCAGGCTGTCCGCCCCGCTCGCGACCACCGCCGCCATCATCGGGCGCGGGAAGTCAACGGTCCAGTAACGGGGATCGAAGCGTGACAGATGATCGCTTCGCTGATCCCGCCGCTGCTCATGCAGACACCATTGCACCGGTTTTCCCCTCCCCTTGTCCCTTGGGCCGTCGCGGGCGCCTCAATCCTCTGCCAGCGCCGCGCGAACCGCACGCGCCACCTGGCGGCCGGAGCGTTGCAGCACCCCCGCCGCCTCGCCCGCCCCGGCGTTGATCGTGATCGCCACCCGCACGTCGCGCGGCGACGCACCGGGGCGCAACGGCTCCACCCGGCCGCTGCTGGTCGGCACGAAGACCTCCGGCCCCCGCTCGCCGACCAGATAGGGGCGGTCGGGCGATACCGGCCCGCCGGTCGCCCGCCCCGGCAGGCCCGACGCCAGTCCGCCCAGCAGACCCAGCAGGCCGCCGTCACCGACCGCCCCCACCCCCTGTCGCAACGCCGCGCGGGCGATCTGGTCGAGCGCGGACAGCGCGGTCGCCTTCAGCTCCTCGAAACCGAACCGGCCGGTCCGCGCCGCCCGGAGCAGCGCCCCCTCGACGCTACGCGCGCCCAGCTCAGCGGCATCGCCCAGCCCATGCGACAGATCGGCGCGCATCGCGGCCATGTCCGCAGTGAAGCCACGCATATCGATGCGCGGCGCGAAATCCTGCTCATCCATCCGGATACATCTCCCGCAACCGGGCGAGCGTGGCGCGCGACGGCGGATCGCCCCCGCCCTGCCCCGCCCCCGTCAAGGCCCCGACCACCGCGTGAAGCTCGGTCGGGGTGGCGCGCCAGAAGCGGTCGGGCGACCAGCCCAGCACCGCGCCCGCCATCCCCGCCAGCCGCGCCGCATCGTCGGCAAAGCTCATCGCCTGTAGGGGATCATGAACTGTCACATCGTGACATGGTGGGATTGGACGGGCCATTGTGGGCTATTCTGGGATGGGAATGGCTGAAAACAGCGCTTTCGTGGGGTGATCGGGCGAAGTGTCACGCTTGTGACAGTTTGAGGGCCTGAAACGGCGTTGAAACCTGGGTTCTACCCTTATGCAGACCACCATGTGACAGTTTCGACCGGCGGCGGACCCACCGCCACCCGGTCAGATTTACGCATATCAGCTCCCCCCACGCCGCCGAATGCCGACCTGTCGAATAACGATCGTCGCGCTACCCGCCGCGAACGCCGATGCCCGGACGGTGGCAATGACGTAGGGGTATGGTCCGGTCGGACTGAGGACCGTGATCGGTCGCGTCCGAAGGGTCATGATTGCCGTGTCATTGACGCCCGCGTCGCTCGACGCGCTCGGACCGGACATATCGAACGAGCTGAAATTCGTCCCGCCCGATCCGGCCGTCGCCCCGCCCAATTCCAAGCTGATCCCCGACAGCGCATTCGATGCGCCCGTGATTTCGACCAGTGCGAACCCCTCGATCTCGTCGCCCGCCTGGAGGTTGCTATTGTACGCGCCGCCAACCGTCCCGCTAAGCGCTTGCGAGATGGTGAAGCTGCCCACGCCGCCGAAGGTGATGCTGGCCTGGAGGCCGTTGCCGATACCGTCGGCATTCGTCACGCTGGTCAGCGCAGCAAAGCCCCCGCCAGCTGACATGCTGGCCGACCAGTTCGCCGGGACGGTTCCGCTTAGCGGCGTGACGGCAACCGTGATGCCGCTGGCCGTCGCCGTGGCTTGCTGACTCATCGTGTAGGCACCTGCGCCGCCGCCGCTGGGCTGGCCGGTGATGGTCGTTCCCGCCGGGATGCCAGCCCCGGTGACGGTCGCCCCCAGCGGCAACGTGCTGGACGACGTGACATTCAGGCTGTTGGTCGAATTGGTGCTGGCCGTCGCGTTCCAGCTCGACAGCGTCCCCCCGGTATTGGTGGCAAAGATCGGGTTGGCGAGTAGCTGGCGACGACCATTGGCCGGGACCTCGGCGACGCTGCGGATCAGGGGGAAGCGTGGGGCCGCCAAACGGTCGAGCAAGGCCGCCAGGCTCCTGCCATGCCAATAAGCGCCACGCCCGTTCAGGTGGATGCCGTCGTATGAATATCCCGACTTGAACGTGGGGGTGGCCGCCCCAGGGTTCATGACGACCGGATAGGCGTCATGCTCGTACACGCCGGGCGTCCGCTCGGCATATTCGGTAATCATCTGACGAAGGCTGTAGAGCGCCGCCAGCTTCTCGGTCGTGGTCAGCGTCGAGCCGCCCACTTCATTTTCCAAGATAACAATCATCCCGGCCGCGCGCGCAGTATCGCAAATATAACGGAGGTCGCGCATCGCGACCGCCGCCACATTGTCGATCGTCACCGGCTCGCCCGTGACCGCGTGTGTGTACGTGAAGGCCGGAGGGCCGCTGGCGACCGCACCGATATTGTTGATGCCGCCCCAGACATGAAGAATGCCCGCATTGGTCGCGATCGCGGCGGGTAATCGCGCCAGCATCTGGTCGGTTCGGTCGCCACTGACCCCGAAGGTCGCGCCGATCGTGAAGCGCTGGCCCAGAAGCGCGTTGGCCCAGTTCAACGGCGACCGGGTGCCCCGGTTGCGCAACGACGGGTCGAGATAGTTGGCGGCCTCGCGGCTATCGCCCAGGCCCGTGACGACATTGGGCTTGCGACCGATCGCCAGTTGATAGGCACGCTGGGCGATCGTGCGGGCGTTGATGGAGGTAGCGTCGGTCTGCGCGGTTGCGGCCGACGACAGGGACATGGCGACGAGCGCGAACAGCGCACACAGCAGCTTCAGGAAGCGCATGGTCACGACACCCGATAGGTGATGCCCGCGAAGGGCAGATAGAGCCAGAGCGTCGCGCCCTTCTCCGTCTCGACCCAGGGCTGGTCGACGCCCTGCCCCGACCACACGCCGACCGTGACGCCGCCGGGCGTCAGCGGCAAGGTCGTCGCGCCGTTATCGGTCGAGCGCAAAAGCTGCGCGTTGCCGCCCGCCCAGCTCGACGCGGACAGCGCCACCGTGACCACCCGGCCCAGCTGCGGGCGGAACGGCCCGACCAGCCCAGGCCCGGTCGACACCCCGGTCAGCGCGGGCGTCGAGGCCGGGGCCATGTCCGCCGCGCGCGTCGGCAAAGGGGTATCCTCGGTGACGGGCTTGGCGGTTTCCCCCGGCCGCCCGAATGCGAGGGCGGATTGCGGAACGAAGGAGCCGGGGGACGCGACCTGTTTGGACTGCGCCGCCAACGGCCCCGGCATCAACAGCAACGCAAGGCCGATCGCGGCCATGCGGTATTTAAGAGACATACGGACCTCCAGTTTGAGGTCCGGGACGATGGGGTGGATTTCCCCGCTTGTCGGGATGCGCTGGCGCACCTAAATTGATGGTGCGTTGCGCGTGACACGGTGAAACTGGCGGCCGTAGGACCGGAGCAATCCGGGATCGCTTGTGGGGGACAGCCAGACCCCACCGCGCAATGCTTCCCTACCATATCGGCAAATCCAGGATCGTGGCCAGTTCCTCGGCCTGCAACACGCGCAGGGCGATAATCTGGAGCAGGCTGGTCTGCGGGCGCAGGCGAAGCATCATGGTCCGGTCACCGACCTTGCGGATCAGCACCGCATCCTGCCCGTCGCGCCGGATTTCGTCGGGCTCTTGGTTGAAGGACGCCAGATCGCCGATGTCCCCGATGATCGCGGGCAGATTGTCGCGCGCGATGCGGGCGATCCCGGACGGTGCCCCCAGCAAGCGGCGCAGATCGTCCGCCAGCGCCAGGGCGGGCGCTTCGCCCATCCGCTCCACCACCGCCGCAAAGCGATCCGATGCCACAAAGGCCTCCAGCGCGGCTTGCGTGGCTGGCAGATCGGCCTTGGCGGCTTCCATCAGCGCCTGGATCGCGGTCCGCCCGTCCTTGCGGGTCGCTTCCGGCCCCAGGCGGTCCAGCGCGGCGGTCGCGGCGATGCCAGGACCCGACATATCCCGCTTCTCGGACACGGTGGCCGCGCCGCCGATCCGCTTGCCCGCCGCGATCTCGCGCGCCAGATTCCTCGCCTCGCCGACGCGGAAGCTCTGGAGGAACATGGCATCACCCGACGCGGTGACCTTCACCACCGCGCGCAGATAGCGATCGTCGACCTTCCACAGCACGATATGCTGATCGCGATCCTGCATGATGTGATCGGGCGCGGCACCGATGCCGGGCAATTTGCGATAATCGCCGACCGTCAGATCGGTATGCCCCTTGCTGCGGTCCGTCAGGCCGAGCTGCTTGGCATAGCTGTCGCTCGACAGCACCACGACATGGTTCTTCGCGCCCAGCGCATTCCGCGCCTCGTCGCCCAGGACCATGATCGGAAAGACGCCGTTCGGCTCGGCCAGCGTTTCCAGGAACGCGTCCGACTTGACCAGATCGGTCAGCGTGTCTCGCGCCGCCTTGATGTCGAGCGGGGCCATCGCCTCCAGCGAGCGGGTCGCCTTCTCGGCCACCGCCTGCATCCCGAACGCGCCGGGGTTGTAGGCGAAGCCGGGCCCGACGCCGACCGGCACGGCCTCGGGCTTGTCGGCCCCCTTGCGCCAGAAGGTCCGCAAGCGACCGCCGACCTGCCCGTCCGCCGTCATCCATCCGATGCGCTCCAGCTCTGCGTCGGTGGTCACGCGGTAGCCAAGCCGGTCGAGGTCGGCCTGTGACAGCTGGCGCACCGAACAGCGGCAACCCCAGTCGTTCGGCGGATAGAAGACGGCCCAGGCCGGATGATCGACGGGCAGGATGATGCGGAACGGGAAAGCCGGGTCATTGCCGCCCCAGCGCCGATGGAGCGGCCGGGTCCGGTCGTCGCCGATCGACACGTACATCAGGTACGGCCGAACGTCCTTCATCTCCTGGATACGCTTCCACCGCCCGGCCGCGCGGCTGACCCGCAAATTGGTGTCGTAGATGGTGCGCAGGCGTCGACCGCCGACGAAAACCGGGTCGGCGGTGCCGGTGACCGCCTCGTCCTCCACCATGCCCCACCACCCGGCTTTCTTCAGCTCGGGGATCAGGCCCGCCTGCCATTGCTCCAGCGTGCCGCCGTCGCGCATGACCTTGTCCAGCGACTGGCGGATGGTCGCCAGCAGGTCGAGATTGGCGACCTTGGCAACGGTGAAGGCGCGAGCATGATCGGCCTGCCACATCTCGGTCCAGTGGACGGTCGGGCGGAGCGTGTCGCGCGCATCGAAGGCCGCGACGGTGTCATCGGCGGGCAGGTTGATGGCGGCGCGAAGGTCAAGCACTGGCGGCCTGCTTCACATCATAGAACTGCGCAATGCGGTCGCACGCGATCTTGAAATAGTCTGGGTTCACCTCGCAACCGATGAACTTTCGCCCCGTCTGCAATGCGGCGAGGCCGGTAGAACCGGAGCCCATGAACGGGTCGGCAATCGTCTCGCCACAAATCGCGAGCATATCAGCCAGCATTGCAACGGGTTTGCCCGCGACGTGATGCTTGCGTTCGGAGTTGACGGCGCGGCGAAAGACGCCGGGTGCGCAAGGCCCCGTATCGGCCATGGGCCCGTTGCTTCCCCAGACGAAATATTCTGCCTGGTTGCGGTAGCGTCCACGCTGGGGGCGTGCGCCTTCCGTCTTGTCCCACACCGCCAGACCGCGCCACACCCAGCCGCCCGCCTGGATCGCATCGGCAGTCGTCGGCAGCTGCCGCCAGTCGGTGAACGCCCCAAGGATCGCACCTGGGCGAGAGATTTCCCGCGCCAAGCCAGTCCAGATGGCCGACCAATAGGCATAGCCACGCTGGTCGCGGTTATCGCCGCTGAACTCGGGGTAAAGGTGACGGGTGTCCGAACCTTGATATTTGACCGTCGTGCGGGCCGCGCGGTCCCCTCGGTACAGTCCGCCGGAGCTGTAAGGCGGGTCGGTGAAAACCCCGTCAACTGCCGGGAGCCTGGGCAGCACCGACAGGCAATCGCCCAGATACAGAGTCGCGTCGCCAATGGTTTCGACACGGATCAAGCAAGCACCTCATAAAATTCGATGTCGTGGGGGTGGCCGGTCAGCGACCAGCGGCATCCGGTCCGGCCATCGGCGGGCCAGCCGCCGTTGACGCCGAAGCGGTCACCGTTGCGCAGCGTGCCGGTGACACGTTTGGCCGTAGCCTCTCGCGGACAATGGCCGGGGTTGCGCTTCACAACAGCCCCTCGGCCTGGGCTTCGCGATATTCGTCGCGTGCGTCGGCCATGCGGTTCTGGAACCACGTCCAGGCATAGTCGGGGCCCATGTCGCCGGTCGCCAGGACGTAGAAACGAAGCGCGATCATGCTCGACCGCTTCAGCTTGCCGGGCACCGAATCGCGGTCGAGAAAGCGCCGCGCCTTGTCGAGCTGCGCCTCCATCTGCGCGGCCTGGTCGTCCCAGCGCTGGCGGACGGCGGCGCGGCGATCCCAGCCGAGCAGCCAGTAACGGACCATGTTGCGTGGGCATTCGGGCGGCGGCCGATCGCGGCTCGGTTTGACCCAGTCCAGCGGGCGCACCAGTTCGGACGGATAGGTATCGTCCAGATCGTTGATCCCACGCCGCACCCAGGCGGCGGCGATCTCGTCCCGGTCCGGCGAGCGCGGACGACGCGGCGGATTGCGACGCTTCACGGCCGCACCGTGTCGAGCAGGTCCCGGCCTGCCTGGGACAAGCGGAGGAAAGGCATGGCCTCGCTGTTGAGCGACCATGTCTTCAGGCCCATTTGCTCGACCAGCGCAGGCCGATCGCGCCCGCGTTGCAACAGGGTTGCAATGCTGCGCCAGCGCACCCCCCTGTGCAGCACGTCGGCGACATGGCGCGGCCATTCGGGATGCACCGCAAGCATCGCGCGTCGCTGGGCGGCGGACAGTCCGGCCCAGCGCGCATGACGCTTGGCGTTGCAGGCCTCGCAGGGGCAGCGATCCTTGGGCGGAATATGCGGGAGACTGTCCCGGTCCCAACGCGCGGTCATGGTCTGCGCCCGTCGCGGCAAGGTGCGCAGCGGCCACCGACCAGCCGGGGCCAGTCCCGCCCGCACGTCCGACACTCGCCCTCGACGCCGACTGCGATCGGCTGGCGCGCAAAGTCGATCAGCCGCGACAGCTCGCGCGATGCCACCTCGACCGACAGGTCCATTTCGTCCGCCATCAGTGCGGCTCCGATCCGGTCAGCGCCTGGACCTGCGCGGCGAAGGATGCGCGGGCGACACGTTCGGCCAGGCGCTCGGCCGCGTCATCGGCGGCGGCGGCCTCCAGCATGGCGATCGCGTCCGCGACCGATCCGGCAGAGCGCAGGCGATCGACCAGCGGCGCGATCATCGCGGCGGCGGAGGCGGTCCATCCCTCGTCCGCCATCGCGGCGTCCACCGCCGCGTCGATGTCGTCGCGATCGGCGCGCGGCGCAGGCTCGGCCAGCGCGATCGCCGGGTCGGTGGGCGCATCCGCAACCGGCGGGGCATCGTCATTGGCGGCGGGCGGCGTCTTGGCCTGCCCGGCGGGCAGATCGGCAGGCAGTGCCTTGCGCTCGTACCCGTCACCATAGCGGTCCTTGAACGACTCCTCGGTCCGCACCCAGCCCAGCTCGGCCAGCGCCTTGTCCGTCTCAGCCGCCGTCTTGAGGTCGTCTTCCTTTTCGACGATGCGCACGACCATGGGGCTGGCGACATCGGCCCCGTAATTCAGGTCGGTCCACCACCGCGCCGGGCCGGAATTGAAGGTGTCGGCGAGCAGGTCGGCGTCGGCCTTCACCACCTCCAGCTTGACGTCGGCATGGACCTGCCCCTGCGCCTTGGACGACCCGTTGTCCGTGGTCATCGTCTGGGACAGGATGATCTTGGCGATGCAGCCATCCATGTACCGGCAGACGGCGGCGAAATCGGCCCCCGACTGGGCGAGCGTCAGCAGCTCGACATCCATGCCCGCTGGGATCGCGAAGCCGCTGTCGTTGGCGATCGCCTGGATCGCCATCAGCAGCTTGTCGATGTCCTTCTGCGTGGATCCACGCGGATAGGTGCCCTTGGCGGTCGGCACCGAGAATTTGTCGAGGAAGATATTCCAGAAGCGGACGCCGTTCCGCTTGAACTGGACGGGCCAGTACAGCCACTCGGCCAGGCCCTCGCCATAAACCTGGTCGTCGTCGGTGCCACCGGCGCGGACTACCCAGAATTTGCGGTCAGGCAGCAATTCGCCCTGCGGCGCGGCGCGGGTGAGCAGGCGCAGCCGGTCGTCCTTGTCGAAGCGGAACCGGCGGGCGTGGCGGACATGGATGGGACGGCATTTCGCGCCCGGCACCCAGTCCAGCAGGCCGTCCAGCGAACCCCAGTTCAGTTCGCCAACCGAAATGCCGTAAAAGCTGGCCCACAGCATCTTTTCGGTGACGAGGTCCCAGCCGATCCGCTCCAGCGTCTCGGTCAGCGCCTCGGCCGCCTCGACCGAGCGCGGGTCGTTTTCATTGCCGGGCAGCACGTCCCATTCGCGGCTGACCACCGCGCGGATGCGCTGTTCCATGCAGGACTTGACCTGATCGTCCTTGCGGATGCGCTCGTACACGCCCCAGTCGACCGCGCCCCACAGCTTGCGGTCGAGCGGCTGTTGCAGCTCCTGGACGAAGGGCCGCGTGATGTCGCGGCCATCGCCGGTCGAGGCGATTTCGTTCGTCAGCTCGGCCGGAAGGGCGGCGACCTTGCCGCCGCCCCGCTTGTTCTTTTTCGCCATCACCAATCCCCCGCGCGGCCGAAGTCATCGCGCCGCCGGACCGTGCCGAAGCCGGTGTCCGTGTGTTCGTAATCGCCGCCCATCGATCGCGGCTGTTCGGCGGCATGGGTGTCGACCGGCTGGACATCCTCGTCCGCCGCGCCGACGAAGTTCATGAGCGCGATCGAATAGTCGCCATGCCGCTTGCCCTTTTCACCGTCCGCCTTGCTGGCGACACGGTCGACAATTTTCGGAACGCCCCGCACCATCTTGATCTGTCGCAGGTCATCCTTGACGCCATCGTCGCGCGGAATGAGCATGGTCCGATCCTCGAACCGGGCTTTCATGCGGGGCATCCGGGCGAGGTAGGTCGCCTCGGTCGCCATCACCGACTCGATGCGGTCCGCGCCGTACTTCTCCTGCATGTCCTCGGCGAGTTGCTGACCGTTGCCGCGACCGTCCATCTTGCCCGCCGCCCAAAGCGGCAGGGCGTCACAGAGCCAGCACAGGATCTTGAATTGCGCCCAGAAGGGCACATTGCGCATTTCCAGGCCGAGCCGGTTGTGCAGGACGCAGGCGGCATCCTCCTGTCCGGCCGCGATCACTGACAAGTCGTTGCTGCGCGCGAAATCCTGACCGAAAAAGGAAGGGCGATGCGGGTCGAACAGTGCGACGACCGGCACCAGCTCGCGCTCGATCCAATCGTCCAGCCATTTCTCACGCCAGACGCGGACCGCCTCGCGCAGCTCGTTGCCGATCGGCGTCGTTGCGCTGTCGCCCGCGACCAGCAAGCCGCCCGCCGTGTCCCATTCCTTACCCAGGGTCAGGCGGACGACACGATGGTCGGGCGACATACAGGCGTCGATCGTGGCGGCGGGCAGGTAGATGCCCGATCCCTTGGCCGGGATCACGTCCAATTCCTCGTCGGCACCGTCCGCATAGAATTTGCGCAGATCGGCTTCCCAGCCTGCCTCGCCCTCGGGTGTCCATTCCACCCCGGTCCGCTGGCAGATGCGCTTGTAAAGGCCCTCGGCCATCGCGCGGGCCAGCGTCACTTTTTGAATGACGCCGCCCCGCTTGCCGCTGCGGATACGCTCGATAAGCTCCGCAAAAGGATTGTCCGCGCCGTCATGGGTGGAGATGACGACAACTTTGCCGCCCCACATGGTCAGCGCCATGGCGGCCTTGATGACGCCGTCCAGATCGTCGTGGAAGGCGGCTTCGTCGATGATGACGCTGCCCTGCATACCGCGCAGGCTGCGCGGCTTGGACGACAGGGCGACGATCGACTTGCCCGATGGAAAGTCGACGCGCAGCGCCAGGATGCCGCGTTCCGAACCGTCGTCGAACAGGAACTCGTCTGACTGGGTTGCAGCCTCGTTGAACGCCTTCGCAAAATCGGCGCAATAGCCGATAAACTCGCGCGTCATGTCCTTGTTGTACGCAAGGTAAAAGACGTTCTGGGGCCGCTCGGCCGGGGACGCGATCAACACCGCATCGGACGCGAAGCCGTAGGTCAGGCCGGTGCGACGGGACTTCTCCGACACAAACAGCTTTGTCGTGCGGCTAAGCTCGATCGCCTCAATCTGATAGGGCAGCAGGACTGCGGTCGTCACGCCGCGAACCCAAGGATACGGGTCCGGATCGCCGCCAGGGTCGCCTCGCTGGCGCCAGCCGCACGGCCTGCGGTGGTTGCATCGGCGGCGGCCTTCTCACGGGTGCGGCGCGCCTCTTCCTCGCGGATTTTCGCCTCGCGCTCGATGTCGATCTTGGACGAGCTGGTCACGTCCTTGACCGCCTTCGCCAGCCGCGACAGCGCCAGCGTGTCGGGCGCGCCGCCGCCTTCCTCGTCGTCGCCGCCCGCCGCGTCATCCTCGGCGCTGGCGATCGGGATCAGCGCGCGGGTCACGACGCTGGTCATGAGCTGGTTCATCATCCGGACCTGATTGTCGTCGGACGATCCAAATTCTTTGCCGAAGGCCTGGGCGATGCTCTGGACGCGACGCTGTTGCTTCGCCAGCTCGTTGAAGCCCTGGGCATAGCGACCCACGGCCGAGCGCGACCGCTCGCTGCCCAGATCGCGCAGCAGCGCGCAGATGTCGTCCAGCGTCTGGCCGCGCCCGATCGCGTCGTGCACCGCGTCCAGGACGGCAGGCGGCAGGCTTTTGAGGGAGGACTTTCCAGCCATCAGCGTGCCGTGCCGACCTTGCGCCGCACCGCATGGCGGTGGACGCCGTCATAGAAGAAATGGCCGTTCGCCACGTCCTCGCCATCGGGCAGGATTTGGGCGAGCAGGAAGGGCTCGACCTCTTCGACCGAAATCAGCCCGGCCGCCGCCAGCCAGCGCATTTGTTCGACGACCGTCCGGCGCGCGACCGGATGGCCGCGCTGTTTCAGCAGCAGGGTCAGCGTGTCGTCGGATTGCTCCCCGCCGATCTCATTCATGAAATCGAGGATGGCGCGGCGGATGACCTGGTTCATGGCGTCGACACTCACCGCTTGACCCCTTCGGTCAGGAGCGCGCGGAGATATTCGTTCTGGGTGTCGAGCTGGTCGCCGACGCCTTCGACGCCGCGCTCGACCTTGCCCAGCCGCTCGGACACCTGGGCGAGCCGGTCATTGAGGGTGTTGCGCGTGGGCGGTGCGGCGCATTCCTTTTCCAGGATCAGGATGCGGGTTTCATGACCCGCCAATTCCTTGTCCTGGACAGCGTTCTGACGGGCGACTTCGGTCGCCAGCGCGGTCAGTTCGGTCTTGAGCGCGAATTGATTGCGCAGCCAGAGTACGGCGAGGCCGATCAGTATTGGCGTCAGAGTCGACGCGATGGGCCAGATGACCCGAACATATTCCATCCACATAGCGTGTCGGGTCCCCGTTGAAGCGGGGATTGGGTGACACGCACGTCAGTTTTAGTCGGGATGCGTTGGCGCAGGCTCTTCGGGAAACATTTCCAGCTGCCGGGTGTCGACGGGGCGGCTTGGCACGAAGACGGGAGCGTCATCGGCTTCATTGGTCTGATTTGCAAGATGCGCGACATAACGGCGTGACGATCCGATCAGCCGCGCCGCATCGTTCTTGTTCAATTTGCCCGCCCGAACGGCGGCGATGACCGGCGCGCGGCGCGCCCGCGCCAGGGCTTCGCGCGCGGTCGAGATTTGCAGCTTTTCGCGGCCATAGACCCGCGCCAGCGTGGCGACCGCGTCGCGCGGCAACACGTCGAGGAACGGGCTCTTTTCGGGGGCGAGCGGCACATACACGTCCAGCCCGCCGAAATGATCGACCAGCGTCAGGACATGCTTGGGGCTGATGTGCGCCGCCATTTCCAGCATGAACGGCGTCCAGCCGCGACCCGGCTTCACATCGTCCGGGATCGGCAGGTCGGAAAGGCGCGGCAGGTCAGCCATGGCTCTTGCCCCGCAGCATCTTGCCCAGGACGCGGATCGCCTCGTCGGTCTGCCGATCGGTCCAGCGGTTCGGCGGCAGGTCCAGTTCGGCTTGCAGCCAGGCGTCGGCGGTGCGGCCCTGGACGCGGTTGGCGACCAGCAGCTTGGCCCAGATCGCGTCGAGGACGGCGCGGCGGTCGGCCTGCGGACAGGGTGGGACGCTCCATTCGACGCCTTCGCGCGCGGCCCAGCCTTTCAGCGCCTCGATCACGCCGACCGCCGCGCGGTGGTCGAGAAAGGCGACGGCATCGATCCCGGTCTGGCGCTTGACCCAGTTGTCCAGCCCATCGGGGCGGTTGATGGCGGCGAGCCAATAGAGCGACCACCACAGCGCGCGGATCTTGCCGACATGAGCGCGCGCGGCGCTGGCGGGCCGGGCGTCGCCCCGGATCGCGGTCAGCACCTTGTCCATATCCGCGACCGACATGCCCGTCAGCGATGGCTTGCCGGTGGCGCGCAGCTGCACCGCGCGGCGGTCGTCCTCGTCCATCCCGGCATCGCGGGCGGCGGCGAAGATGGCGCGGCGGCGTGCGTTCAAGGGATCGGCGGTCATGGGTGCACCTGCGCGGCCTGGGGCGTCGCCAGATCGAGCGCGGTCCCGCATCCACCGCATTGCGCCGAGCGTCGCCCGACCAGCCAGGACGCGCTGAAGCAGTCCGGGCAGATGGTGCCGGGGCCGCGATAGAGCATGACCCCGCTACGTGCTGACCGGACCGCGTCCTCCGACAGGACAATCGGCAGGACGAGCAGCTTGGCGCGGTCGCGGTGGCGGGTCGTGCCGCCCCAGAATGCCTCGCCGGTCGCCATGCAATAAGCGTCCGGCCAGCAGGTGGTCATAAAGCGCACCTCGGCCGGGGTGCGGCAGGACGACGGGGCCCGCATCATCGCCCGGTACTCGGTCTTGAAGCCCAGCGTCCCCTCGAACAGGAACGGCCCAGGCGGGCAGTCGGCCAGCGTGACGCGGCCCAGCGGGTCAGTCATCGGTCTTGCCTCCGAATGCGCGCAGCCGGTCGGTCAGCGCGCGGAAGTCGGGATGGAGTTCGCGGCGGGCCTTGGCGGCACGCAGGGCGGTGTGGACGGCGGGGTGGCCGCGCTGCATGACGCGGCCGATCGCAGGCAGCGACGCGCCCGTGGCCTCGCGCATCGCCAGGATCGTCGCCTGCCGGGCGATGACGAGCGGCTTTTCCCGGCACTGGCGGTGCAGGTCCGCCACGGTGAAGCCGGTCGCGATCGCGGCGGCTGCGAGGATTTCGCCGAGCTGGCGGTCCTGGGCGGCGGTCATTGCACCGTGCCCCGGTCTGCGCTGGCGTGCCCGCCGGTCATCATGTCGGCGACCATGCCCAGCAGCCGGTCGAGGCCAGCGATCGAGAGCGATGCGACCAGCATCGTCCCGTCACCATGCCGGAGCGACAGGGACACGATCGAGTCCGCCCCCGCATCGTCGAAGCCGACCGCGATCCCGCCGACCTGTCCCACGCCAGGCGCGGCGCGATCCTGCGCGACGGCGGCGGTAAAGCCGCGCATCGGCACCATGCGGATGGCGTTATCCACGGGGCCGCGCTTTCGGGGCGGGAAGCGCCTTTTCGTCGTGGAGCTGGCGGAGCAGGTCGGCCAGCGCATAACCGTTCCTGGCGACGAGCTGGACCGTCACGGTCGTCTCCGGCCCCTTGGCGGACGCGGTCCGAAATCCACCGACGCGAACGTCGCCGCGCGTCCAGTGGATCGAGCCGTAAAGCGAGTCTTCGATCATTGGACCACCTTCCGATCGTTTGCCTGGGCGTGGGTCAGCTGCGCGGCGGTCAGTTCGATCGCGAAGGCGGTGGCCTGGTCCTCGTCGAGCGTGACCATCATCGTGCCCATCGGGCACGAAATGGAGACAGCGACGACGTGGCCGACAACCGGCATGGTGACGACCCGGACGCCGATCCCGGCCGTGTCCTGCGGATCGTTGGATACCGCGACAGGCGCGATGATGACGGGGGCCCCGTCCATCACGGCATCGATCTCGTGATGCAGGACCTTCATGCGTGCCCCTCCACCATGCGGGCGACTTCGCCGCTCAAACGGTGTCGCTGGTGCGCGGCGAGCCTGCCCAGATCGGCAGCCTGGTTCTCGATCCCGGCGAACAGGTCACGCAGGACCAGACCGGCGACGGTCTGGGCGGTGTCGTTGCGGCGCGCCTCGTCCGCCAGCGCGGTCAGGTTGCGACGCATGACCTCCAGGTCGACGCGACCCATCGTCTTGTTGGCGGCGATCGCGGCGGACACGTCCGACACGAGATTTTGCAGATCGGTTGCAATCGACATTCAAGCCTCCTGGGCGTGGGGATGATCGGTGTTGTTGGGGCACTCCGGGCAGCTCCGGGCGAACTGGGCGTGGAGCCAGTTGGTCGCCTTCGTGCGGCGGCGGTTGCGGATGCAGGTCTTGAGCGGCATCTGGCCGTAGAGCGGACAGACCACCTCTTCCTCGGCCAGCGTGGCGCGAACGAGCGTCTCGGCCTCCGGATATGATCCGGCGTAGCTGCGGTTGATGATCCGGCTGATATAGCCGCCAGACTTGCCGAGCTGGTCCGCGACCGCGCGTTGGTTGGTCCGGTCGCAGGCGTCGGCCAGGGTCAGCACCCAATTGGGTGCGTCTGCGCCCCATGCGGCGACCGCCTTCGTTCGGTTGTTATTAACGTTACCAAACATGGTTAACCTACCCCCCCGTCTGCGAAGGGGGCTTCGCGCTTTCTCCCAAGGGACACGGCGCCGGGGGAAGTATCGACGCGGCGACCGTTGTTGTTGTCGATGAGGAAGGTCTTGCCATCGGTGCGGCTGATCGTCGGGCATTTCGGGCCGGTGTTGCGCGCGAGGCGATACACGCTGACGCGCCCAGTCTGACGGAACCCACGCTCGGTCATCTGCACGTATCGGGCGCGCTGGAGCTGATTGAGATAGGTGGCAACAGCACGTTCCGTCGCGTTCGCAGTCATGCGCAGGGTCGGCGCATCGAACGTCTTGAGGACGCGCATCGCCGCCCAAATCCGTTGCCGGGCACTACGCTCCCGCATGTTCGTCTTGGCCGTTTCGCTACGGCCATCGGGCGGCAGGCTGTCGGCCCCGTCCACAAGGCGAAAGCGGAGCGGCTTGCCGGTGTGGCGCACCACCGCGCCGCGATCCTGCCACCGCTTCAGGGCGGTATGGACCGTGTCGTAGGTGCCGGGACAGGACGCCAGGAGGTCGGCGATGCTCTGGGGCGCTGTGGCGGAGCGAAGCGCCGCCCAGAGCGGTTGCGAGACTACCGCCTTGACGCGGGGCGTTCCCTTCGAGGTCATGAGCATCACGCGGCCCGCCGGATCGGGATGTCGCCCGTCGAAAACGGACGCGGCCCCCAGGTCGCGCGGTCGATCGCCGTCAGGCCATCCGACATCGCCTGGGACTGCACCTCCTGGAGGTTCGTCACGATCCGGCGCGTGATGCCCTTCGTGGCGCGGACGATCGCGTCGACCAGATCGTCCGCGACCCGGACGCGTGGGCAATAATAGTCGCGCAGCAGGCAGGCATCGGCGAGGCTCGACGGCTGGGCGGGCGTGGCGACGAGGATGCGGTTGTCGAACCGTTCCCAGTCTTTCAGCTTGGCGGGAAGGGCTTCCTCCCCGATCAGCATCACCGGCACCCCGCCATGGTCGTGGATGTCGCGGATGATCTCGACGTTCTTGCGGTGGACGACATAGTCCGTCTCGTCGACGATGACCGGCTGGGGTGCGACCTGGAGCTGTTCGATCACCTGATCCAGCAGTTCGTCGGCGGTCCGCCCCATGCGGGTGATGCCCAGGTCCATCGCGATCGCGCGGAGCATGGACTTTTGCGTCCAGGTCGAGCGGGCGACGACATAGGCGGCGTTGAAGCGCGCCGCGATCGTCGCGGCGGCGACCGACTTGCCGTAACCGCTGGGGCCGTACAGCAGGCCGATGCGCGGGCTCCCCTGCGGGGCTTCCTGACAGCGCATCATGGTGGCGAGGCCCAGGCGCATGTTCGTGAGCTGCGCGGGTTCGTTAATGGTGGTCAAAGCGAACTCTCCTTGAGCGAAGGCGTGGTGGCGGGCGCGGCGCGCCGGGCCGTGAAATCGGCGGTCAGCAATTTGTGAGCGCGATATTCGGTGGACTGGGAGAAGATGCGGGCGCGCGAGAGCGCGTCCGGGTCGACGGCGTGACCGGCGGCGTGGTCCGCCAGGACGCGGTCCGCCTCGGCCATGCGATCCTCGAAACTTCGGGGTGCGCTGGCGACCGGATGGGGATACCGGGTTTCCGCCGCCTCGATCGCGGTCGCGCTGGGCAGTTCGACGGGCGCGTCGGCGATGCTGGCGATGGCGGGCGTCTGATGCGGGGTGGTGCGGACCGGCAGCGTGACCAGCTTGCCCGCCTCCTCGGCATCGCGGCGGAGGACGGCGTTGCGGGCATCCTCGAACGAGAAGCGGCGTTGCTTCTCGCGCAGCTCGGCCCGGTGCGCCTTCATCAGCGCCGCTTGCTGGCGGCGGGCCTCGACCGCGAAGTCCCGGTCGGACAGGCCGGAGCGCTCGGCGTTGACGGCGGTGCCGATGTAACGCTGGTCCTCGTCGAATACGAACAGCGCGCCCAGATCGTCCTCGTCGCGGCGCAGGATGACGGTGCACCCGACATGCGCGGCCAGCGGCGGCGTCCAGTAGCGGCCCTTTTTCCAGGTGATGCCGCGCTTTGTGACCTGTGCCTGCCCGACCAGCGCCGACAGCAACAGCTTGAGCGTGCCCTCGTCCGGAGCCCCCCGCGCGGCACGCGGCGAGTTCGTCCAGCGCGACATCGGCGATGCGCCCAGGCTGGAATGCGCGCGAACGTGGTACACGCCGTCGAGCCAGTTGTTGATGATCGCCTGCAACTCGTCGGCCGAGAGTTCGGGCACGATGACCGGACGCTTGGTTTCCTTGCGGGCAACCGCACGCAGCCGCTGCGCCTCGGCGACATTGTGGCCGATGTAACCGCCCAGCAGCTCGGCCCGCTCGCGGGTGAAGGTGCCGAACATGCGCTCGACAAACGGTTTCTTGTCGCCCGACGCGGGCGGCACCGGATCATGCGCGATGCCCAGCAGCTCGCAGGCGGTGCGAACCGTCGCGTTGATGTAGCCGGAGCCCTGGTCGGTGCGCAGCACCTCGGGCATGACACCCCAGGCCAGCATCGCGGCGACCAGCGTCCGGCGGACCGACTGGGCGGACTCGCTGTCGACGACGAGATAGAAGGTCCGACGCGACCAGACATCGACGATGCCCAGGATCGACTTGCGCCCCTCCTTGGTCATCACATCGGCCTTGGTGGTGTCGATCTCCCAAATCTGATGGGCGTAGGACACGCCCGCATCCGCCCGGCCGAGCGCGACGCGGTACTTGCTCTTGAAGAGGTCCGGGTCGCGGAAGCTGGCGAGCAGCGCGGGCTTCGACGCCTCCAGCTTGGCGATGAAACGGCGGATGGTGTGCACGGATGGCAGCGGAGCGAACCGGGTCCGCATCAGCTCCAGGATGGCGGTCGCGGACAGGTCGCGCTCGGCCAGCCATGCCTCGACCGCATCGGCGGCATCGGGGGTACGGGTGAAGAAGTCCGAGCCCTTGGGCCGACCGCGCTGGCCGCCAACCGGCTGCGCAGCGGTGCGGTCCGCATAATCACGGCGTGCCGCCTCGGGCAGGTCGGCGACCGCGAACAGTCGCCCGCCGCCATTGCCCTGCCGGGCGATCCAGCGCCACTCGCCCCGGCTGGCGCGATTGGCGACCGCCGTCCGGTTGGTCGGCAAGCCTTCCAGCTCGAGCGACGCGATTTCCAATGCAGACAGATACTCGCGGCCCAGCAGCGTCATGCTTGACCACCATTCGCCCCAGCGCGGTACATTTGTAACGGCTTGCTGAAACGGGTCTTGGGCGCGTAGTTATCGACAGGCTGGGGGCGAAGCCGCTGTCCGCTCCGACTGTAACGCGAAGGCCAGATTTGCATGGGATGTACGTCGAGAAATGACGCAATGACTCGCTCTGCCTGGGCTCGGGGGAGTGTGAGGGCCAGACGAAGTGCCGCGCTTTGCAGTCCGTTGCGGCGCGCCAGCTCCGTAAGCGTGACCCCGCGCTTGCGAACAGCCGCTTTGATGTCTTCAGGGTCCATATCCTGTGGGGGCACAAGCGTTACATCCGTTAGTTACAAATGTACCGTACATACGCACCATGCCGTAAGTCAACGTTACATTTGTACCTTTGGAGCTTTTTTGTGACCGGATGGTCCGAAGCGGCAGGCGAACGGCTGCGCGCTGCCGTCCGAGTGCAGGGAAATCAGCAGGCCATTTGCGATCAGGTAGGAGTCACGCGCACTTCGCTTAATCGGTATTTCACAGGCACCGATCCTGGCGAAGAGCGACTTGAGCTTCTGGCAAGGGCTGTGGGTAAGTCCGTCGAATACCTTCTTGGCACCGGCGACGATGTGCAGGTTGTCAGTGTGCCCATACATGACGTTCAAGTGGCGGCTGGCGCTGGCAAGATTACAGACCGACTTGGAACGCCAGTGGGCAAGTGGGCCTTTGACCGCCAATGGTACGAAGCAAATTTTGTTGGGATAGGTCAAATAATTTTGGTTCGTGTTTCCGGCGATAGTCAGGAGCCGGAATTAAGTAACGGCGATCTTGTTGCTGTCGAGATAGATCGACCTAAACTGCGGGAAGGGATGCACGTCGTCAGGCTGGACGATATGTTAATAATCAAGCGCATTCAGATGGAAGGTCGTCAAGTAAGATTGGTTAGCCGAAACCCTCTCTATGATCCGGTGATAGTTGATCTGAATGAACCGGATATTGATAGTCGTTTCGAGGTGATTGGTCGTGCAATTTGGGCGAGTAAGATGCTGTGAGACTGATGCTGATTGCAGCCGGACTTATCGCACTTGGCGGCGGCGCTTACGTTTGGGCACAGGCGGTAGCCGATCCACCGGACTTGGCCGCTTGCGAATTGCATGTCCGCGAGAAACTGCCGTCCGGTGTTGCATATCGTCGTGTAGATGTCGTCCGTGAGGATACAGGACCGCTATCGCCCGCTGTCTTTCGGCGGCAGGCCGGACCGTCCGCGTCCGTGCACGGCTTGGGGGAAGCCGAAAAGCTAAGCGACCTTGCGGACGAGGTGCAGGCCAAGATGGGACATCTTGCCCTGCGACGCATGTCGCTAACTTATCAGCGCAGCGACGAGGCGAAGCCTCGCACGCAGATTTGCGCCTTTCGCTTGGCCGAGGGGAAACTTGAACGCTCTGACACGCTGAACGGCCGCGCCACGTCGAGGATCGGCGAGGGGATCGATTTCCTCGCCGATCGGGGGAAATGGGCGAGGCAGTCCCGGCCGAAACATTCATGCTGCCTCTGATGGCGCTCACCGCCGCCCAGGCGCTTGCTTGCACGCCGATCGCGGTCGACGGCGACACGCTGCGCTGCGGGCGGGAGCGGATACGCTTGCTGGCGATCGATGCGCCGGAAATGCCGGGACATTGTCGGCGAGGCCGCAAATGCGTCGTGGGCGATCCGTTCGCCAGCCGGGTGTCACTGGAAGCCGCGCTGCGTCCGCCCTTTACGATCCGGCGAGTCGGCTTCGATCATTATGGCCGGACCTTGGCGGCGGTCAGCGGCGCGCGGGGTGACCTGTCCTGTTGGCAGTTGCGAGCGCGTCGCGCGCGCTACCGGCCGGACTGGGACAATCGCCAGCTGGTCGGCTCGCAATGTCGCTGAAGGCCGAGCGTTTCCTGATCGCGTTCGAGGCGACAGGCTTCGCCATCGCTCTGGCGGTCCACATCGTGCCGCCGGTCTTTGCGTTGCTACGGGCACTCCTCGCCTGAAAGGCCGCCACAGCCGCTTTTCCCGGCCTTCGGGCATCATCCCCGCCAAATTCGGCGCGACCCCATTCAGCGGCCGTGTGCGGCGTGCACACGGCATGTCGGCTCACGACCGAACGAACCTATCTGGACAACCCGCCCAAAGCTGATCCATGTTCTTGCTTTGTTCTAGTGGGAGTCAGAACGGTGGTACAGGATTTCGGATCGTGGTTGGTCGATCAGCACAAACGTGACGATTGGGTCGGGTTGCTCGGTTTTCAGGCCAGGCGCGACACCAGCTTTCCGACCGGCGGCGACCCCGACGATGTCCGCGCCTATCTGGAGCGCAACGGGGCCGATCCGGATGCGCTCGACATGCTGGAAACCGCCGCGCTGGAATGGGGCCGGGCGTGAATTGCGGGGAGGGCCTGGGGGAGGCTGGTCCCGATCCTCTGATGTTACCGACCGACGCCCATCCCCGCTGGCGGCTGCGCGTGTTCGACAGGTGCTGGCCGTGGCGGGCGACCAGGAGCGAGGCGATGCGAGACGCTGTCTCCAGCTTCAACGCTCGGCGCTGCCCGGACGACAACGTGATCTATCTCGACGCGGCGGCGGCGATCCAGCGCGACCCGCCGCATTATGGCGATCAGTTGCGAATGAGGATGAAGCGATCATTCGCCAAGTGAAGCGAGATACATTGCAGTCGTTAATCCGGCTGGATCGTTTCGGTCCGAAGCAGAAGCGGCCGACCAAAACCTAACCTCTTGCGCCGTGCCTCCGTCTGTATCTATCAGGCGGGGCACGGCGTCTTGCCGTCGCCTTGGGATGCGCTGGCGCAGGACGCGAGGCCCGCTGGCCTGGACTATCCCGGCGGCCATGGCACCGCCCCCGATCAAGATCCTGCGCCCCGGCACCTTCACCGATATTCACGGGACGAAGGTCACCTTCACCCAGTCCGACTTGGATCAGGTGATCGCCTCCTATGACCGCGAGAGCGATCCCGCGCCGATCGTCGTCGGCCATCCCAAGATTGACGCGCCCGCCTTCGGCTGGATCGGCTCGCTGGCGATGGAGAACGGCGTCCTCGTCGCGCACCCGTCCGAGGTCGCACCCGCCTTCGCCGAGGCGGTCGAGGCGGGCCATTACCGCAAGATTTCCCCCCAGCTCTATCCGCCGTCGAGCCCGAACAACCCCAAGCCGGGTAGCTGGTATCTCCAGCATGTCGGTTTCCTGGGCGGCGCGGCTCCGGCGATCAAGGGTCTGGGAACGGTCGCCTTTTCCGACGCGCCCGTGGGCGTCGTGACCCTTTCCATCGACGAGGACAGCATGACCACCGAAACGACCACCCCGCCGGACGCGGTTGCGTTCGCGGAGCGCGAAGCCGCGCTTGCCGAGCGCGAGAACGCGATCAAGGCGCGCGAAGCCGACCAGGCCAAGCGCGAACAGGATGCCCGCCACGCGGAGCATGTCGCCTTTGCCGAGGGGCTGATCGCCGATGTGAAGCTGGCCCCGGCGGGCAAGGACAAGGTCGTCGGCCTGCTCGATCTGCTCGACGCCAGCCAGCCGGTCGCGTTCGGCGAGGGCGACGCGAACAGCATGACGCCGCTCGCCGCCTTCAAGTCGCTGTTCGACGGCGCGCAGCCGGTCGTCGCCCTGGGCGAGGCCGCGCCCGCCGACAAGAAGCCTGCCGACGCGCCCAAGCCGACCGACATCGCCCGCCGGGCCCAGGCCTATGCCGAGGCCCAGCGCAAGGCGGGCAAGCCGATCACGACGCAGGCGGCCGTGCGCTACGTCACCGCCAATCCCGACGCCTGATCGGCGCGGGCATCCCCAGACACGACACCACAGGAGCTTTAGACCATGGCTGGCCGGACCGACGGACTGACCAAGAACTACCGCGCGGGGGCAGCAATCGCCGCCTATCTGATCCTCAAATACGGGGCCGACGACCAGACGCTGGTCCCGGCCGCCGGTCCCACCGACGACCTGATCGCGACCAATGTCGAATTGCCCGTCACCCAGGGTGAGCGCTTCGACGCTGCGTTCGGTGGCCTGCCCGAGGTCCGCTATGGCGGCCCGATCGGTCGCGGTCGCCCGATCACGTCCGATGCCCAGGGCCGCGCGGTTGAGGCCGCCCCGGCCGCCGGGGTGCGCGTGCGCATCATCGGCTTTTCGCTCGCCTCCGGCGTCTTGGGGGATGTCCTCGCCTACCGCCCCGCACCCGGCTTCATGACCGGCTGATCCCAACCCTTCATCCTCGTTTCATCTCCCTTTCAGGACGCTTTCCGTGGCACAATCCCCTTATCCGATCGACCCGCACCTCACCGCGATCGCCATCGCGTACAAGAACCAGGGCTACATCGCCGACATCGTCATTCCTCGCATCGAGGTCGGCAAGCAGGCTTTCAGCTTCATGCAATATGGCATGGACACGTTCTTCAATACGCCCGACACGCTGATCGGCCGCCGCTCCCAGGCGAACCAGGTCACGATGGACGGCGTGGAAGTCCAGGACGCGACCGAGGACCATGGCCTGGAGGCCCCGGTGCCCAAGGCCGATGTCGACAATGCCGACGAGCGTTATGATCCGCTCGGCAATGCGGCGGCGCTGACCTCGGAGCTGATCGAAATCCGGCGCGAGATCCGCGCGGCCGGGATCATCTTCAATCCGGCGACCTATGACCCGAACCTTCGCGTCACGCTGGCGACGACCGATGTGCTGGACAATCCCAACACGGACGCGGTGACCCTCATCACGGACGCGCTCGACAAGCCGCTGATGCGGCCCAACCAGATGGTCTTCGGTCAGCGCGGATGGACCAAGTTCCGCCGCAATGCCGGGGTCATCAAGGCGATTCGCGGCACCAATGGCGGGGGCCTCGTCACCAAGCAGGAGGTGGCCGAGCTATTTGAGGTCAACGAGGTCGTGGTCGGCCAGGCGTTCGGCAACCAGGCGCGCAAGGGTCAGGCGGCGCAGATGTCGCGCCTGTGGGGCAACCATCTGGCGTTGACCTACAAAGCGCCGGTTCTGTCGCGCGAGACGCCGACCTTCGCGGGCACGTTTACCTGGGGCGAGCGCGTCGGGTCGCAGCGCGAGCTGAAGCCGGGCGAAATGGGTCTCCATGGCGGCACCGCGGTTCTGGTCGGCGAGAGCGTCAAGGAACGGGTGATCGCGGCCCAGGCGGGCTATTTCTTCGAGAACGCCTTCTCGCCGAACTGATGCCGCCCAGGCGCGGGCGGCGATCCGGCCGCCCGCGCGACCTCCCCTCAACCAGAAAGCATCTACCATGAGTTACCCCTACAAGGTCGCCCGGACCGTCATCTTCGGCGGCAAGGAATATGCGCCCGGCGCACCCATCCGTTTCGACACCAGCGACAAGGCGCAGAACGAAGCCCGCCTCGATCTGCTCGGTCGCGAGGCGATCGGCGACGACGAGGACTTCGCCGACACCATCATGCTGCGCGAGCAACTGGCAGCTGCGCAGGCCGAGGCGATGACCGGCATCGGTTACGCGCCCCCGGCACCACCCCCCACGACGACCCCGCCGCCGGAAGCGCCCCAGGCCACCGCGCCGCAGGACAGCCCCCAGTCGACGGGCGGCGACACCGTGCCCCCGCCGTCCGAAAAGCCGGTGCTGACAGGCAAGAAGAAGACGGAGCTGATCGCGATCGCGGCGGACGAGGGCGTCGAGCTGACCGGCGAAGAGACGGTCCAGGAGATCATCGCCGCCATCGAGGCGAAGCGTGCGGCGGCATGATCGCCACCATCCTCAAGCAGCCGGGCGAGACACTTCGCTCGGCTGTCGCCTTTTCCGGGAACGCTTCGATCGCCGCGATCCGCGCCGTGACCGTCACCGCGCGGGGCCTCGTTCCGGGTGCCGCCGCGCTCGGCGCCAACGCCACGCTGTCGGGCGGCATCGTCACGCTGGCCCTGTCGGGCGGCAGCGACGGGGAACGCTATGCGGTCGCCGTCCGGGGTGACGACGCGCAGGGCCAGACGCTGGAAAGCGAGGTCGAGGTTGTCCTGATCGAGTCGAACTGGGCGACGCCGGACGGCGGCGCGGGGTGGCTGTCGATCGCGGCGTTCGTGAAGCGCTTTACCCTGGACGAGGTCGTGCGGATGACCGACACGGACGGCTCCGGCCGGATCGACCGCGACCTGTTGATCGGCGCGCTGGTCGACGCCCAGGCGATCGCCGAGGCGCATATCGCCAGTCGCTACACGCTGCCCCTCGCCACGGTGCCGCGCATCCTGGAAATGGCGGTCGGCGACATCGCCCGCACCCGGCTTTACCCGCGCGGCGCGCCGGAGGGGATCGCCGACCAGGCCAAGGCGGCGATGGCGCTGCTCGTCCGCATCCAGAAGGGCGAGGCGACGCTGGGCGTGCCCGCCGCCGCCCTCCCGGCCGAGGCGGTCAGCGACGCGCCGATCCTGATCGCGCCCGGCCGCCGCGCCTATTCCGATTGGCTGAAGGATTATTGATGGTCGACATCGCGATCACCATCCGGGAGGACGTGACCGCCGCCATGAACCAGTTGGCGGCAGCCGGGACGGACATGACGCCCGCGATGAAGGACATCGCCGGTCACCTCGCCGACACGACGCGCGAACGGTTCGAGACGGAGACGGACCCGACCGGCAAGAAATGGATCCCGTCCCGCCGGGTGGTCGAGCATGGCGGCAAGACGCTGACCCTGTCGGGCGACCTGGGCAATTCGATCACCGAGGACTGGGGCAAGGACTTCGCGGCGGCCGGGCCGGAGCGATCGGGCGGCGCTGGCGTCTATGCGCTGATCCACCAGACCGGCGGCGAGATTCGGCCGCGCGAGAAAAAGGCGCTGTCGTTCGGCGGCCGGATCGTGGCGAAGGTCATCATCCCGGCCCGCCCTTATGTCGGCTTCAACGACGTGAATGCCGATTATGCCATCGGCGCACTGGCGCGCCATCTGGGCTTTGGAGCCGTTTAAATGCTGACCCTTGCCCCCATCGTCGCACTATTGCGGACCGGCTTCAAATCGGTCGACGGCGTCCTGGAAGCGCCTTCCCAATCCGACCTGCCCCGCGCGCTCCCCGCGCTGTTCGTCGTCCCCGCCGCCGATGCCGCCGAGCCGAACACGCTGTCCGGCAAGCGTGACCAGCGGGTGACGTTCGACTTTTCGGTCCTCGTCACCGTCGCGGCCAGGGCTGCGCAGGGACAGGTTTCCGACGAGCTGAAGGCGGTGGAGGACCGGGTGATCGAGTTGGTCGTCGGATGGACCCATCCGGATGCGTCGGGGCCGGTCGACTATGTCGGGGGGCGACTGGCGAACGTTGGCCTCGGTAGCGTGACGTGGGAGGTCCGGCTGCGCTGTCCGTATCGCCTGCGCAGTTCTCATTAGGCGGGGTCGTGTACAATTATTTAGTGAGGTGCTGCGATTACGTCAAAATCTTGCCTCGCTCTCAAGGCAGGCAGCTTTACTTTCACCCCTTAGTCTCTCGCTTGAAAAGCTGTGGGTGAGTAATGCCTCTCCAGCTCCGTCCTAAGGGAATTTTTAGTTAAATACTTCAACATCCTAAATTCTATTATAAAATTGCTGAAATCTTTTGATACAGGAGATAGCCCGTTGGTCGCCATCAGAAGAATTTCATCACTCGTCAGCTGGCTCCTTAGAAGATTTCCAAATTCCGCCTTCTCGAGTTGAGATAGCATTTTATCTTTGCTTAACCTAAATAAAATTGTGTATATTATTCTAAAATATGGTGAAAATGTAGGCTCATGTAGCTTATGAATCTTCTTATTGTATATAATATTTAATTCTTTTGCCTCTCCGTTTTCGGATGTGTTTATCCAAAATCTTATTTCTTTTACCGCTTCTTTTATTGCCTCGTATCCGGAATAGATTACGGCTTTATCATTTACGTGAGGCATCTGGCCACGTACCGCGTAAGCTCTAATCAACCGACTTGAAGACTGGGCTCCTGCGTATTCGGCAGAATGCTCAAATCGAATTTCAGATCGCAGCTCCCGCATAATTCGCAACAGTTCAAAGAATGTCGTCTCAAAACGTTGCCGATATTGGTCTTTCGCTTGGTCCTTCAAACTAACTGCTTGAAACCACAGGGTAGCTAGAACCGCTCCGAATCCTAAGGCGGAAACGAGAGCGTTGAAGGCACCAAAGCTGTCAGACCATTGCCCTGCCTTTTCAACAGTCACCCCGGTGGTTGAGCTAAGTCCCCAAGCCGCGACGTCCAATCCATAATGTGCCCACATGAGCCATGCGATAGCCAGTAGGGCAGCCAATGCGAGATAGATGAAAAGTGTTTTCATTTTTTCCTCTGGCGTGGATGACTTGGTCAATCTACTCGGAATTATAGCAGCGCGATCGAAATTAGGTTATGTTGCTTGCCCGAATTAAACAATGCGGCAGCCCAATTGAATAGTAAGATTGGTTACCAATCATTGCGAGTTTTTAGCTTCTAGGCCCGGCTCCCCTGCGCCAGCGCATACCGCGCGCGCGCGCGAAATCCGGTCTGACTGTCGTCACAGTTTCGACATCCGACCGAAGGACGCCCCATGGCCGCCGCACCGAAAACCACACAGGCTGATGCCACCAAGCCCCGCCCGGTCGACGAGACCGGGCGGACGCTCGACCAATGGGACCTTCCCGTGTCGGGCCCCGCGCGCCTGAAGGCGCTGGGCGGCAAGCCCGACCCCGCGCTGGAGGTCGCCGCCGAGGTTGCACCCGCGCAGCCCCCCGCCACCACCACCGACAAGGACTGACCCATGGTCGACGCCGTCAAAGTCCTCTTTTTCAAGAAAGAGGCGACCTACGCCACCGACGCCGCGCCCACGGGTGCGGCCAATGCGGCGCTGACCCGCAACTTCACCACCAAGCCGGTCGTCGTCGACCGCATCCAGCGCAACCTCGACCGGCCGGTTCGCGGCAGCTCCAAGGATGCGCCGTCGAACGAGCGCCAGACCTATGGCTATGAGCTGGAGCTGGCGGGCTCCGGCGCGGCCGGGACCGCGCCCGCCTGGATGGAGCATCTGGAGGCGTGCGGCATGGCCGCGCCCGTCCTGACCGCCAACACCAGCGCCGTGCAGCGCTTCGCCGCGATCGGCGCGGCCCTGTCGTCCGCCACCGCCTATCACTGGCACGGCACCCAGAAGCGCATCGGCCTGGGCGGCCGGGGCACGTTCGGATGGGATTTCACCGCCGGGCAATATCCGTTCATCAAGGTCGACATGACCGCGCTGCTCCCGGCGGCCGGGGCGATCGGCGATGCCGCGCCGGGTGCCGTCGCGTTCGACCAATGGAAGGACCCGCTGGAGGTCAACACAACCAACACCGACTTCCTGCTCGGCGGCTTCGCGGCCAATCTGCGCAGCTTCACGGGTGAGGCGAATGCGGAGATCACGCCGCGCAACCTCGTCGGTGCGAACTACATCAACCGGGGCAATCACGGGCTGACCTGCCGCGTGGTCGCCGAATGCCCGGCAATCGGCGCGAAGGACTATTTCACCACCCTGCGCAAGGGCGATGAAATCCCCGTGCAGCTCGACCACGGCACGGTCGCGGGCAACATCATCCAGTTCAAGTCGGACCATCTGCAAATCACCGACATCGAGCTGTCCGACGAGAACAACGTCCTCATGATTACGATCACGGGGAAGCTGAATGTCGGCACCACGCCCGACGACCTCATCATCACGGCGAAGTGACATGACCCAGCCCATTTATCGCATCGTCGCCCAGCCGCGCGCCTGGACGCCTGTTACCTTCCCCGTCGTCATGGAGGACGGCACCGTCCAGTCGTTCACGATCGAAATGCGTTTCCGCCTGCTCAAGGTGGACGCCGCCACCGCCTTCATCGCCGAGGTGGTCCGCATCCAGGCGCTGGAGGAAGAAGCCGGGGCCGATCACGCCCAGCTTTATACCGAGCTGGTCGCGCAGATTGCGACCGACTGGCGCGGGGTCCATGCGGAGAATGGCGACCCGCTGCGCTTCGACGTGCCGGAGAATTGGCTGACCGACTTGGACGCAGAGGGCAACCGCAAGCCGCTGGTCGCACCGAACCTGCGCAGCCTGATGAACGAGGGCGGGATGTTCATCCACATCTTCGACGCCTTCCGCGCCTGCCTCGCGGGGCAACCCAAGGCCCGCGCGGGAAACTGACCGCCGTCGCGACCGCCTGGGCGAAAGGTCGCGGCGGCGGCAAACCCGCCGAGGATGCCGCCACCGACAGCGCCGCCGCCGCGATCGCCGCGATCGAGGCGCGCCGCGCGGCCGGGCGGCGGGACGACACGGTGGAGATCGGGCCCGACGAGGTGGACGTGGTCACCCTGTTCATGGCGCTGACCTCCCAATGGCGGTTCCACGCGATGGGGGGGCGGCTCGGCCTGGAATATGCCGCTGTCCGCCCGACCGCCGACATGCTGTCGATCGCGATGACGACCGACCTTTTCCTTGACCTGCAATTGATGGAGCGCGCGGCCCTGACCGCGCTGGCGTGACATGAGCCGCGACCTGATCGTTTCCGTTCGACTGAAGGCTGACGGCTCCGGCCTTGTCGGGGCGGCGAAGGACAGCGCCACCGCGATCGCCGGGATCGGCACCGCCGCCGGGGGCGCGACCGTCCAGGCGCGCCAGCTGGTCGCGGCGATCGGCGAGGCCTCGCGCGCGGCCGGTGTCGCCGGGACGGGCCGCGAGGCGTCCGCCGCGCTGGAGGCGACCGCGCGGTCCTCGGTCACGCTGGGCGGATCGGCCAAGCAGGCGTCCGCCGCGATGGCGCAGCTGACCGACCAGTCACGCGGGGCCGCCACCGGAGCCGACGAGTTGGTCGCCGCCGCCGGTCGCGTCGCCCGCGCGCACAGCACCACCACCGCCAAGGCGGCCGAGGCCGCGCGCGCCGCCTCCGATCTGGCGCGCGCCGAACGCGACGCCGCGCGCGAGGCGGTGACGGCGGCCGAGTCGCGGCTCGCCCAGGCGAAAGGCCGGGTCGAGCTGACCGCCGAAAACCCGACCATCACCCTGTCGCCCGGCGGGGGTGGCACCCGTGCAGCCGGGGACGCCAAGGCGATCGCCACTGCCACAGCCGAGCTGGCCCAGGCGCGCCAGCGTGCCGAGGCGGCGGAGGACGCCTATTCGCAATCGCTCCGGGGCAGCGCCCAGGCGTCCGACATCGCCCGCGCGGCGGTGACCGCGCTGGCGACCCAGTCCCAGGCGGGCGTCGGCAACACCGGCCAGCTGGCGGAGGCGCTGGAGCGGACGGGAACGCAGGCACGGTCGACCGCCCAGGCCGCCCATGCGCTGGCCGACGCCGCCGACACCTCGTCGGATGCGTCGCGCCAGCTGGCGACCGCCACCGATCAGGCGACCGAGGCGGCGAACGGACAGGCCCGCGCCACCAACGCGCAGAGCCAGGCGCGCGGCCAGGCGCAGCGCGAAGCCGCCGAGCTGGCGGCGGCCGAGGCCCGGCTGGCAAGCGCCACCAACGAAACCGAACGCGAGGAAGCCGCCGCCGCGATCGCCGCGATCAAGCTCGCCCAGGCGCAGCGGGAGGCCGCGCGCCGGACCAGGGAAGCCGAGGCGGAAAGTCGTCGCAATGCCTTCGCCGTCCGAAACCTCGGCCAGCAATTCGGTGACGCCGGGTTGCAGGCGGTCACGACGGGCGACATCGTCCGGTCCTTCACCCAGCAGCTGGGGCAGATGGGCTATGCCCTGTCCGAAATGTCCGGGACGGCAGGCAAGTTCGGCGCGTTCCTGACCGGGCCCTGGGGTATCGCCCTGACCGTCGGCGCGGCGGTCATCCTCCCCTTCGTCGAGAACCTGTTCAAGGCGGAGGAAGCGGCCGAGGCCGCGAAGCTGGGGGCGAATGGCTTGTCGGAGGCGCAGAGCGTCCTCGGCGAAATGTTCGACCTGACCAGCGGCAAGTTGAAGAAGCAGAATGAACTGCTCGTCTTGAATGCCCGGCTGACCGCGATCAACCTTCGTGCCAGCGCGGCCAAGGATCGGGAAGAGTCGCGCAAGACGTTCGCAGATGCCGGATCGGTTTCCGTATCGGATCGGCTGCGCGGCTTTTATGAGGGTGAGGGCCTGCTCTTCGGTAGCGCCGATCCACTTGCGGGGATCAAGGGGGCAATCAACGGATCAGCACGCGGATCGCAGAACGCACGAAATCTCGCTGCTGTGGTCAAGGATTTGGAAGCTGGAAAGACCACGGCTAATGACGTTATCCAGGCGGCGGAAAAATTCGATTTCACCGGCCTGAAAATCGACCGGCGGGAGTTTTTAAACGCGATAGTCAAGCGCGCCTCTGCTCCGCTGAATGACCAGATTGCGGATCAGATTGATAGGTCGCTGGACGATGGTGAACTGGCAAAGGGGCTGCGCCGGGACGCCAAGACGAAAAAGCCACCCAAGCCCAAATCCACCGAGGCGCGCGACGAGTTCGGCCGCGATGCCGCCGCGCGCATCGCGGGCATCACCGACCAGTTCGACCGGACGCCGCCCGCCGTGCGCCAGGCGAACGCCGCCCTTCGCCAGCTCGACGACATCATGGACGATCTGGCGCGCAAGAAGCCGCCCGAGTTCAAGGAGCTGATTGCCCAGGCACAGGAAGCCAAGGGCGTGGTGCGCGACGGGCTCAACCGCCCGATCGCCGATTTCGTCGAGAGCCAGCAACAGGCGTTCGAGGTCGGCCAGCAACTGCTTTACGGTCACCGCGACCAGGCCGAGGCGCTGCGCGTGATCCAGCAGCTGGAGCGCCAGCGCGGGCCCCTGACCCAGGAACAGAAGGACGCGGTCCTTGCGACCACCCAGGCGCTGATCGCGCAGGATCGCCAGCTCGAACGCATGGCCCAGCGCCAGCGCATCTATCTGGCCGGGTTGCAGGATATTCGCGGCCTCATCACCGCGACCATCTCCGGCGACTCCGGCCTGGAGAAACTGCCCGAACGGCTCATGCAGGCGTTCAACCGTGTGTCGGCGGAGAAGATCGTCGACAGCCTGTTCGGGGACCTGTTCCAGCAGCTGGAGGACCGGGTGACCGGGACCAGCGTCGTCGAGGATGCGTCCGCCCGCATGGCCGACGCGGTCGATGTCGTGGCGACGCGGACCGGCCAGGCCAGTACCGCGCTCGACACGCTGACCCGCGCGGCCAGCGGCGCGGCTGGTGCGCTGGCGAAGCAGCCGACCGCCGCCGGTCCGGCCCTGTCGCCGGAAGCCGGGACTTCGGGGGAAGTCACCGTCACCGCGCCGCGCCGTGGGATCAAGAGCCCGGAAGAACTGTTCGCGGGCGCGATCGGCGGGGTCGCGACCAAGGTCACGGGGCTGTTCACCAACCCCGAAACCGCGTCGAAGATCGGCCAGAACCTGGGCAAGTTCGCGGGCAAGGGGCTGGCGGGCGCGTTCGAGGGACAGGCGGCGGCCTCCATCGCCGGACTGGTCGGGATCAAGACCAACCAGACCGGCAGCGCGATCGGCGGCATGATCGGCGGCCTGACCGGCATCCCCGGCGCTGGCGCGGCGCTGGGGCTGATCGGTGGTCTGGTCGGCAACCTGTTCAACAAGCCCAAATCCGGCAGCGCGACGATCAGCTCGGTCGATGGCGCGGCGTCGCTGCGCGGCGATGGCAAGATCACCGAGGCGCTGTCCGGGACCGCCAAGTCGGTCCAGTCCGGTATCCAGAAGATCGCCGACGCACTGGGCGCGGATGTCGGGTCGTTCAACGTGTCGATCGGCAAGCGCGAGGATTATTACCGCGTCGATGGCTCCGGCAGCTCGCGCGTCGATGCCAAGCATCCGGGTTCCGGGCTGCTCTACAATGGCAAGGACGAGTCCGCCGCGATCGAGATCGCGATCCGCGACGCGATCGCGGACGGCGCGGTGAAGGTGACGGGCGCGGTTGCAAAGGCGCTGCAATCCTCGTCCTCGCTCGACAAGGCGGTGGCCGAGGCGGTGAAGGTCCAGGCGCTGGAGCGATCGCTGGGCGGGCTGACCGGCCAGCTCAAGAGCGTGTTCGACACGTTCGACCGGACGGCGGCCGACCGGGTGCGGATCGCCAAGACCTATGGCCTGGACCTGCTCCAGGTCGAAAAGCTGAACGCCGAGGAACGCGCCAAGCTGCTCGACGATACGCTGCGCTCGCGGGTCGGCAGTCTCAAGGATTTGCTGACCAGCCTGTCGTCGGGCGACCTGTTCGAGGGATCGGCCGCCGATCGGCGCAAGACGCTGCTTTCGGACATCGCCACCGCCCGCGCCGATGCCGAGGAAGGCAAGACCGGGGCCGCCGACCGCATGGCCGAGCTGTACCGCCAGTTGCTGGCGACCAGCAAGGAAGCCTTCGGGACCGGCGGCGAGGAATATGCGGCCGATCGCAAATCGGCGGCCGAGGCGGCGCGGGCGATCGTCGACCTGGAGACGAACCGCGTGAACAGCGCGGCGGGCGTCCAGGCCGCGCAGACCGCCGCGATCCAGACCGGCAACAGCCTGACCGAACAGGTCGTCGCCGCCGCCCAGGAAACGAACGACCTGCTTCGCCAGCTCGTCGACCAGGGCGCGGGCAAGGCCGCCCGCTCGGTCGACCCTGACATGACGCTTATCGCACGGGATTACGCACAATGAGGACGGTCATTGTCGAGGCGCGGCCCAGCGACGCGAGCGGCAACCCGGTCGACATCCGGCTCGCGGGCGGCGGGCGGTCGCATTATCTGTTCAAGGGGCTGGCCGACTGGCGCGCGGGCGTGGTCAGCCTGCCGCGTGTCCAGGCCGCGCTCGGTTTCGGCAAGGATGGCTTTACCGGCGGCGCGGTGGCGCAGGCGTCGGCGGTCGGCTTCGCCCCGGCCATGGCCTCGACCCGCGCGCTGATGGCGGGCCTGATCTGGAACGACGCAGCCATCACCGTGTCGATCGGCGACGACCGCGACGGCGAGCCCGCCTGGACCGTGAAGCTGTCCGGGACGATCGCCGGATACTCGAACAGCGCGGGCCGGTTCGTCTTCACCCTGTCCGACATGGCGGGCCGCCTGGGCGAACCGCTGGTCAAGGACAGCTTTGCCGGGACCGGCGGCATCGAGGGCGACGCGGCGGCCAAGGGCCGGGTCAAGCGGCGCAGCTGGGGCCGGTGCTGGAACGTCGAGGGTCGCGTCCTGCTCGCGGCCTGGAACATCTATGAGTTCGGCGACCCCGCCCGCCCGCTCGGCGCATTCGACGCGGTGAAGGACAAGGGGCGGCCGGTGCCGATCGCGACGGTCGAATGGGCCGGGTCGGTCGCCGCCACGCTGGAGGCACTGAAGGCCGCGACGGTGCAGGAAGGCGGATGCGCTGCCGCACCCTCCATCGCGTGCGTGAAGTGGTGGACGCAACCCTCGACCCTGACCGCCGACCTGCGCGGCGAGCTGGGGAGCGGCTATGTCGAGACGGTCCCCGGCATCGCCGCCGCGATTTCGGCGGCGGCCGAGGGACCGGCGGTCGACGGGCTGGCCGCGCTGGTCGCCCTGCGCCCCGATCCGGCCGGGCTCCATGCGGACCAGGCGAGCGAGACGCCCGCCCAGATGCTCGACCGGCTGACCCTGCGCGCCTCGCTGTCCTGGGCGGTGACCGCCGACCGCCGGATCGCGTTGCGGCCGATCGCCTTTGCCGATCCGGTCGAGACGATCGCGTTCGAGGATGTCGAACGCCGCTCGGCCTATGCGCCGGTCGCGACCGTGAAGGTCGGTTTCCAGAAGAACCACCGCGTGCACAGCGACGGCGAGATCAGCGCCGCCGTGCTGGCGGGCGATGTCACTTTCCCGGACGGGCAGAAGCTGGCGGACCTCCAGCCTGCGCAACCAGGCGCGGACGTGACCGGCAAGAATACCGCCAAGGACACCGCCGCCGTCGCCGGTCGGCCCGCCGGTCAGGTCACGACCGCGATCGATGCGAACGAGGCGGCGATCGTCACCGCGCGCAAGGAAATCGAGACGGCCCGCGCCTCTCTATCGAGCGACATCGCGGTCGCTCGCGACGAGACGGCCAAGGTCCGGTCCGACCTGTCGACCGCAGTTTCGGATGTCAGCGCGTCCGCCGCGACGGCGCGCAGCGAGGCCGCGTCCGCACGCCAGGCGGCGTCGACCGTCGCCAGCGACCTGTCCAGCGAGATCGAGCGGGCCAAGGGGCAGGAAGGCACCCTCCTGACCAAGACGCAGCAGGCGCAGGGTCGGGCCGATGCGGCGTACAGCGCCACCACCGACGAGGCGGTCAACCGGGCGGCGGCCGACAGCGCCATTGCTGGCCGGGTCACCTCGACCGAGGCCCAGCTCCGGGGGGATCAGGACAGCGTGATCGCGGGCCGCATCCGTGACGAGGCGGCCACCCGTGCCAACCAGGACAGCGCGATCGCCGGGCGGGTCGCGACGACCGAGGCCGGGCTGTCGCAGCGCGCCCCGACGTGGATGGTCAAGAGCTGCGGCAATTCGGCATCTCTGCCCACCGGATTTGGCGATGCGGGTATCTATCGGCCGGATGGAAGCACAGCGGCATTTGCGGGCCGCTCGTACACCGTTGCATGGTTCGACCTGGGCGGCAGCGACATTGCGGGCCACAAGCGCTTCGACGTCTTTGGAGGCGGCGAGCAGAAGTACAACGGCCCGAACACCAGCGACAATGACGCAGCCGCCATGGCTCGTTACATCGAAAGCATTCCCGGCGGTCGTTCGGTGGTCGTTTTCACAACCGATGAACCGTCAACCAATCGCCTGACGCCATCACTCCTCCAGGCGATGCAGAGCATCGGGGCTGGCATTCGTTACGAGTCGCCCAGCTTCAGTTTCCGTGCTGCCTATGTCTTGTTCGGCCGGACGGGGATCGGTCGGGGAAACGGGCGCGAGCATTATCTCGGCAATGTCGACAATGACCCCGCCGCCTTTCTGGAGTTGCCGTTCACGGCCTCAGGTGGCCGTATTCAGCTGGGAGACCAGTCCGGCCTGACGGTCATCCAGGCGAGCGTCACCGACGAGGCTACCACGCGCGCCAACCAGGACAGCGCCATCGCGGGGCGAGTCTCATCGACCGAAGCCCAACTTCGCGGTGACCAAGACAGCGTAATCGCGGCCCGCATCCGCGACGAGGCGACGGCCCGCGCCAATCAGGACAGCGCGATCGCTGGTCGGGTTTCGACCGTGGAGGCCCGCGCCTCCCGCGCGGGCAACTGGGTGCCGAACACGACCTTGGCAACGCTGGCCGGATGGGGGCTTGGCAACAATCCGAACGGAGGGGACTGGTCGATCAACGGCAATGGCGACGACTGGCGCCCGGCTGGTGAAAACGTCATTGCATTGAACGAGCATGTTGTCGGTCGCGATTACATGGAGGTCGTTAGCGACCCTATCGCGGTAGAGGCGGGCAGCTGGTTGCAAGCTTATGCCCGCACATCAAACCACCGTTGTCGCGCATGGGTCACGCTGTTCTTCTACAACGCAAACGGTGGCTGGGCGGGATACGCGGGGGAGAATTTCAGCCCGAACCGCGGCAACGGCGGTCGCGCGTTGACCGGCTGGGACTATACCGGCGTCAAGCGCTGTCAAATACCAGACGGTGTGGTGTCAGTTCGTCTGGCACTTCGGAAATATCCGACCGATGAAGGTGGTGGTCATAGCGTAGCGTGGTTCACCCAGCCCTATGTCGGTCCCGCAAGCGATGCACTGAACGAATGGACGCCGTACTCGCCCGGCACGGGCAAGGCATCCGTTGCCGAAACTCTCGCGCGCATCACGGACGAAGCCACAACCCGTGCCAATCAGGACGGTGCGCTTGCGGGTCGAATTTCCAGCACCGAAGCGCAGCTTCGCGGCGACCAGGACAGCGTGATCGCGGCCCGCATCCGAGACGAAGCCACCGCCCGCGCGAACCAGGACAGCGCCATTGCAAGCCGTGTGTCCTCGACCGAAGCGCAGCTTCGTGGGGATCAGGACAGCGTGATCGCGGCCCGCATCCGTGACGAGGCCGCCGCTCGCGCCAACCAGGACAGTGCGATTGCGGGCCGGGTCGCGACCACCGAAGCCAATTACGGCAAGCTCAACGACAGCGTGAGCGGGGCGATTTTTCCCGGCTTCGAGCGAAAATCCGATGGCTGGGGCAGCGACACCAGTTGGTCCGGTCGGAACTCAGGCATCTTTTGGGAGAATGGCTCCCAGGGAGCCGCGTTAGGCTTTCAGGTTCCTGCGGACGGAAATCACTGGCTATATATGGATGCCCCGGACCGGCTTATTCGGGCCGTAAAGGGGCGCAAGTATCGGGCTGGCTTCTGGATCGTGCAATGGCAGGCACCGAACGGCTACGGCGGCAACCCTCGCGTGTATTGGGAGAGTTTCAACCAGGATAAATCGGTCGGCGAGTTCTTAGGCTATTCGGCAAACGCGCCCGAGGCCACCCGGTCATATTATGCAGCGATCCCTGACAGCGCATTCTATTGCTATGCTAGCGACATCTACGTCGATTGGGATCAGGGCGCTTACCCGAACCGCGTCTGGCTGCGCCCGCGCATCAACGTCGACAATATGCCGGGCGGATCCGGCTATCAGATTTCCGGCTGGTTCTTTCGCGAGATCACCGACGACGTGCGGACGAACGCCCGCGTCACCGACGAGGCCACCACGCGCGCCAATCAGGACAGCGCGATTGCGGGCCGGGTCGCATCGACCGAGGCCCAGCTGAATGGCTCGCAGGACAGCGTCATCGCGGGTCGTATCCGTGACGAGGCGACCACGCGCGCCAACCAGGATAGCGCCATTGCGGGGCGGGTCAGTTCGACCGAGGCGGTGGTCAACCGTACCCCGGCGCAGTTTCGCGTCACCTCGCGCGGCGCGTCGGCCTCCAATGCTCCGTTTGGTGAAACTCGCTTTGTCACCCCTGACGGAAATACCTATTGGACGGGCGGCCGATCCTATCTGGTCATCGTTTTCGATCCGAACAGCAACAATGTCGGCTATGCGAACACGTTCGACGTGTTCGGAAACGGCGCATCCGGCCCCGCCCAGATGGCGGCCCTCCTGAATGGTATCGGCACGGGCCAAACCGTTATTATCGCGACTGCGGACGAGCCACAGAGCAACCGTTTCAACAACGGGCTGGACGATGCGATGGGGCGCGTCGGGGCGGGTGAAGCGTTTTTCTCGCCTAGCTTCAAATACCGCTCTTCCTATGTGCTGGTCGGACGCGCTGGGGCTGGCAAGGGCAACGGCGTCGAGTTCTATAATGGCGTCACTGACAACGATCCGAACGCTTTCATTGACGAGTACATCCCGATGCTCAACGGCAAGGCCGTTCTGGGGAGCAACGGGGGCACCACGCAGGTGCGTGCGGCGCTGTCCGACGAGGCGGCGGCTCGTGCCAATGCAGACAGTGCCATTTCCAGCCGGGTCAGCACGACCGAGGCGCGCGCGGGTGCGCTGGAGGGTCGGGTCCAGTCGAGCGAGGGGGCGATCGCCGATGTGCGCAACAAGGTGGCCACCGCCTGGGCGGAAAAGACGGTCAGCGTTCCGGGCGCGGCGGCGACGGTTCGCATGATCGCGACCGACGCGAACGGCAATCCGACATCCAACGTCGCGTTCCTCGCCGACGTGATCGCGCTCATCAACACCGTCAACGGTCAACCCATCGCCGCCCTGAAAGCCGAGGGCGGCAATGTCCTGATCGCCAACGATCTTCGCGGCGGCAAGGGCCGCGTCATCATGGACAACGGGTCGGTGATGAAGGTGATGGGGACCGGCTTCGGTTCCTCGAACCAGTTCATCGAATGGTTCGGCCCGCGCCAGGACAACCTCGCCAACTGCACCGAGTCCAACGCGTCTTATTACCTCAAGACCGACGGCAGCAGCTATTTCGGCGGGAGCTTGTCGGCTGGCACGATCAAGAACGCGATCGGGACGACCAGCACCGCCAGCAATGCGAGCGTGACGACCGGCACTGTCGGATCGCGCGGCGGATCGCGCGTCGTGGTCCTTAGCTATAGCTGGGCATGGTATCAGCGGGTGGACAAGCCCCAGTCCGAGGCGTCGGGCAACGACCTTTCCGCGCAAATCATCCTGTCGCGCAACGGTGCAGACGTCGCCACCCTGAACGCAACCGGATCATGGGACCGCGATCCTGCACATAGCAGCGACGAACCCGGCGATTATCGCGAGGCGATCGGCGGGTCGCTGACCTTCACCGACAATTCGGGCGGATCGAGCGTCGAATATTCAGCCCGTCTGGTGACGCGAAACACCGGCCCCGGCCCGCAGAACGGCTCCAACCGTCCAGGCGAAGCGACCCAGCGCATTTCCATCGTCCAGACCGAACAGTGACGGACGCCAACCCCAGCCACCAACAGGAGACCATCATGGCTGAATACACCGCCGAACAAATCGCCGAGTCGCGCAAGATCGCGGCCTGGGCGGACGAACAGGAACGCCAGGAGCGTGACACGCGGCGCGCCACCTATCTGACCGAACTGCGCAAGGTCACCGGCACGACCGAATATGCGGCGGTCGAGGCGGGCCTGCGCAACCTGATGAACACCGTCACCGCCGACGACAATATGTCGTTCCACGTCGCCTCGCTCGTCGCGACGATGGAGCGCATCGACAGGGAGGTTCGATGACCGAGGCGCCTGTCGCCGCCGGTTACGCGGCCCAGCTCAAAGCGAACCAGCGCGAGTTGCCGGTCGCCACGGCGGCGGCGGCGCGCTGGCCCAAGGGGCGGACCATCGCGTCCGCCTCGCCCTTCGCCACCGAGGCGGGCGCGGCGGCCGAGGGGGTGCGGCTCGCCGCGTTCTACGGCTATCCGCTGGTCGAGGACGTGGCGATCGTCCAGGGCGCGCGGTCGGACCTGCAAGGGCGCTGCATCGCCGCAGACTGCAACCGCCTCGACTACCGGCCCGGCGACCTCGTCTTCGTGATCGAGGCGCAGGAGCTGGAGAACAATACCACCTCGTTGACCGTGCTGAAGCGCGTGGGGGCCTGATGCTGTCGATCGTTCATCCGCTGGCCTTCACGGTCGATGACGGCCGGTCCTCGGCTGGCGCGGGCCGGGGCAATCTTGCCACGCCGTCGCCGCGCGAGGCGTTCGCGGCCAGCACTGCGCAGGCGACGATCGTCCTCGATCTGGGGCAGGCGCAGGCCGTCGACCGGATCGTCCTGGGCTTCACGAACGCCGCCGCCGCAGACAGCTTTTCGGTCGTTCCCGGCCTGGACGGCGCGGCGGTCGCGGGCACCTTCGCGCACAGCTACCGCCGCGCGCCGGTCCTGCGCCATGGCCTGTGCGTCCTGCCTGCGCCCGTTTTCACGCGCTACGTCCAGTTGCGCATCACCGCCGCCGCGCCGATCCGGGCGGGGATCGCGGTGGTCGGCCAGGCCATGCGGTCGGCCTATGAGTTCGGGTCGGGGCGTCCGCTGGTCGATACCGGCCGGTCCGATCGGCTGGCCGCTGGCGGCTTCGGCGGCGAACCGGGCGTGGTCGCGGGCGGCTTTGCCTGGACGATGGTCGACCTGTCGGACGATCTGCGCGACCGGCTTTATGCGATGCAACTTGATTTGGGCACGACCGGCGATTTCCTCGTGATCGAGGACGAGGCCGCGACCAGCGGCTTGAACGAGCGCATTCACTGGGGGCGCTTCCCCAAGCTCGAAACCTTCGAGCGCCAGAGCGATGGCACCTCCAAGCTGGCGATGGCGATCACCGACTGGGCCTGATGCGCCAGCGCATCCCCCGGCCCGGCTGACGAATGGCTATCGGGAGTGCATGGCTAACCTGTCCCCCTTTGAAGAGGCCGCCGCCCACACCCTGGGCATCGAGGGTGGTTTCAGCGACCATCCGTCCGACCGGGGCGGCGCGACGCAATGGGGCATCACCGAGGCCGTGGCGCGCGCCGATGGCTATACCGGCGCGATGGCCGATCTGCCCAAGTCGCGGGCGCTGTCGATCTACCGGCGGTTATACTGGGATCGGATCGGGCTCGACTGGATCGCGGCGGTCGACCGGGCCATCGCCGCCGAGCTGTTCGACACGGGCGTAAACATGGGCGTCGCCGTCGCCGTCACCTTCCTCCAGCGCGTGCTGAACGTCCTCAACCGCCAGGGCCGCGACTATCCCGACCTGAAGGTTGACGGCAATGCCGGACCCGCCACCGCCACCGCCCTGCGCGGGCTGATCGCGCGGCGGGGGGCGGTCGGCCGCGATGCGGTCCTGACCTATCTCAACGCGCTCCAGGGCGCGCGATACGTCGAATTGGCCGAGCTGCGCGCCGCGAACGAGGATTTCGTGCTGGGCTGGGCCCAGCGTGTCGAGTTTCCCACCGTCATTTTCAGGAAGGCCGCATGACCCCGCCGCTGCGCGACAATGGTTCCCCCTCGCCGTTCGAGACGGGGACGCACGACCCGGCGGGCCTGCCGCCGCCGATCCCGTTCGACGCCGACCTCGCCGCCGGGCTGCGCCTGGGCGGCGAGGTCGCGAGCCTGGACACGCTCGACCTGGGGCCGGGCGCGCCCGCCTGGATGACCGCGCTTGCCCGCGCGATCCGGCCGCTGTGCGTCGGCGCGCTGATGGCGATCCCGACGATCGGCGCGGCCTCGGTCGGGCTGGTCGCGATGGTATCGCCCGATGCCGCAAACGCGATGGTGAAGGCGTCGACCGGCTTCCTCGCTGGCATCCCGACCGACATCGTCTTGCTGATCGGGGCGCTGGCGTCGGGCTATACGCTGGCAAAGTCGGTCGAGCGTTTGCGGGGTGGCCGGTGAAGCGCGTCATGGAAGCGCTGCTCGGCATCGTGCCGGGCACGGTGGCGCTGGCCGCGCTGGTCATGGCGTTCGCCTTGCCGGGCTGCGCCACGATGCAGGGCGACCGGCGGGCGAACGAACAGGCCGCGCTGTCGGTTGAGCTGGCCTATCAGGCGACCGCGATCGCGGCGCTGGCGGCGATGCACAGCGATCAGCTCAACCCCGCGCAAAAGCGCTGTGTCGCGGTCCTCGACCAGATGGCGTTCCGGCAGGTGAAGGCCGCGCGGACCGCCTATGACCGCGCCGATCCCGTCTTCCTGTCCCAGGTGGCGACGGCGCGCGAGGCGATCACGACGTTGCTGATCCGGCGGGGATGCTGACCATGGACTTGGCGACGATCCTCAAGGCGATCGAAATCCTCGGCGCTGTAACCCCGGCTGCAATGCGCTTGTATGAGGGTTTCATGGCCCTTGTCAGCGATGCCGATAAGGTCGAGCTGGCGAAGCTCTACGCCGATGCGCGGCTGCAATCGGACCAGCTCCACGATCAGGTTCAGGCGGCGGCTCGCTGAATTATTGCTCGTTTGCCCGAATTTTTGCTCGGATTTTTTGCGCGGCTACAGCCAGCCGCCCGAATCCTTGTTCGTCACGACCACCGTCTCGCCGTTGATCGACAGCTGCGTCGTGCGCAGCCCCGCCATCGTCGCGAAGGCGGGCGGCTCGGCCCCGTCGCCGATCTTGAGCAGAAAGGCGCTTCCCTTTTCGATCGCCATGATGTCCCCCCTTATTGTCCCGCGCGCCACAAACGGGCGCGCCACTCGACGCTCGCGGTCCAGCGCGCGCCCGTCTTCGCCATGCGGGTCGCGATGACCGCCAGCCCCGCGACCCGCCATCCGTCCGACAGCGCGGCGGGCAGCGCGATCCCCTCGACCGCCTGCATCGCCGCGCGCAGCCGCCGGGGCTGTTCGCCCTCGTCGCTCAACGTCACGGTCACGCGCAGCTCGCGCCCCTCGATCCCCGCCGCGCCCCAGTCGCTGTCGCTCGGCTCGCCCAGCACCGCCTGCGGGACGCCGCCGCGCACCGGGACCGCGTCGAACACCGTCACCGCCAGCGGCTGCAAAACGGTGCGCAGGCCGGTCAACAGGCCGGTGCGCAGCGCCTCGCGCGCGGTCACGACCGCCTCGGCATATCGAGCCGCATCCGCCGCCAGGGCCGCCACAGCGCCGCGACCGCCGCGGGCGGCACGGCGGCGGCCTCGCGATTGTCGAACAGATGCGCGCCCATGATCGCCACGCCATGCGCGATCTCGGGCGGCAGGCCCGCCCAGTCCGCTGCCAGCCCGGCGCGATAACGCACCGTGATCGCCGCGCCGGTACGGACCCAGCCACGACCATCACGGTCTATCGCCCCCTCGCCCTCCGACAGGATCGCGCCGACCGGCGTCGCCGATAGCGCCTGCCACGCGACCGACGCCGTCACCGGCTCCTCGACGACTCGCGCGATCAGCAGCTGCCCGCAAAAGGATTCGGCCAGACCCAGCGCGACGCCCGCGACCCGCTCGACCAGCGCCGCCTCATTGCCCTCGTCCAGCCGCAACAGCGCGCGCACCGCGCCCGCCGCCGCCGCCAGACATGCGGGCGGCATGGGCTCGATCGTCCCGCTCATCATGAATTCTCCTTCACCGATACAAGTTGCGACAGGCGCGACATATGATCGTCACACTTGGGGAGCAGAGACCTGCTCAGCCGCTGCCCGCCTCCCCCTTGGGCACCGGCCATGCCGACCCCGCGCCCCCCGGCCGGGTCCGGCATCCTCCCTGAACTACGGGGCAGCCGCCTGCCGGCTGCCCCGATTTTTCCGAGGGGTCAGTTCGTTGCGAACTTCATCAGCTTGATCGCCTCCGAGTCGCTGACACAGCCGCCGACCCGCCGCGTGGCGTAGAAGGTGACGAACGGCTTGTTGCTGTACGGATCGCGCAGGATCGCCGTCTCGGCACGCTCGGCGATCAGATAGCCGAGCCGGAAATTGCCGAACGCGATCGCGCAGCTATTCTCCGCAATGTCGGGCATGTCCTCCGCCTCGACCACCGGATAGCCGAGCAGCGTCGCGGGCTGCCCCGCCACCAGCCCCGGCGCCCACAGGAACTGGCCGTCGCCCGACTTGATCTTGCGGATGCGCGCCGAGGTCGCGGCGTTCATCACGAAGCACGCCCCCTGGCGATAGGGCGCACGAAGCGACTGGATCAGGTCGACCAGCCGTTCGTCGGGGGCGGGCCCGAACGCGCCGGGCGCCCCGCTCGCCAGATATTGCAGCGTGCCGAAGGGACGGGTGCCGTCCCGGGCCGAGGATATCGGGCTGGTCAGCAAGCCGCGCGGCCGGTTGACGCCCGATCCGGTGATGAAGGCCTGGCCCTCGGCCCGTGCGAACTCGGTGGCGATCTCCTCCGCCAGCCAACCCTCGACGTCGAACGCCGCATCGTCCAGCATCGCCTGGCTGGCCGAGGGATTGGCATAGAGTTCGCCCATCGGCGGCGCCAGCTCGACAAAGGCGGGGGTCGCGGTTTCGGGCCGCGCCGCCGTCTCGCTCGCCCAGCCCGACGGCGTGCCGCCGGTGGTGATCAGCTTGCGATAGCCCGCCGATCCCACCGCCACGACATTGGCGATGCCCCGGATCGGCGAGACGGTCTTCAGGACCGAGGCGATCGCCGCATCGATCTCACGCGGGACGGCAAAGCCGCCGCTGTCCCCGGTCGTGCCGGTAAAGGCCTTCAGCTCGACGGTGGTGCCGCTGCGCACATAGCCGCCGAACGCGCCGTCGCTCTTGTCGCGCGCGCCGTCCAGCACGGGTCGTTCGATCACGTCCATATCAATTCCCCTTGGTTGAAAGGTGATTCACGCGGGCGAGCGGTTGCATCGGCACCGTCACCAGGCTGATCTCGATGAGTTCCGCCGACAGGATCGCGCGGGCCGCGCCCTGGTGGACGACGCGCGGCCGATAACCGACCGACAGCCCCGCCACCGCGCCCGACCGGACCAGCGCGGCGAGCGCCGGGTCCTCGACCACGCCCGCGACCGCCAGCCCGGTGGCGTCCTCGACGAGCGACTCGATCCGCCCCATCGCCACCCCGCGATGCTGCCAGAGGAGCGGCACCCGCCCCGCGCCCGCGAATGCGCCGCGCCGCATGACGTCGCCGACCCGGTCCATCCGGTCCCAGATCGCGGCATAGCCGGTGAAGGAAAGGCTCATTTCAGCCAGTCCTCCATCCCCAGCCGCATCGCGATTCCCGCCAGCAGCAGCGCGCCGAGCAACCGGCTGATCCAGCCGACCATGCTCTTCCACACCGACGACTTGGCCTCGCGCCACGCGGTCAGCAGCTCGCGCAGTTCCGCGACATCCCCCGCCGCCTCGGCGTCCGAAAGGCCCAGCCGGGTCAGCGCGCGCGTCGCGCCCAGCTCGCCCGCCTCCTCGGCGACCGCGCGCAGCGTCACGAGGTCCGCACCGCTGTCCGCCGCCTGCGCCAGCAGCCGCGCCAGAACGTCGCCGCTCATGACAGACCTACCATGGCGCGCTTCTCCGCCGGATCGAGGAAGTCCGCGCTCGCCGCCATTTGCCACAGCATCTGCCGCTCCTCGGCCAGCGCGGTGACGCGATTCACATCGACCGACAGGCTCGCCCCCTCGAACCAGCCCGCCAGCCCCTGCGACAGACCGCTCAGGATCGCGGCCGCCAGCGGCAGGATCGCCTGGCGCCACAGCGCGCGGTTCGCCTCGCGGTAATTGGCATAGGTGTTGTCGCCGGGCAGGCCGAGCAGCATCGGCGGCACGCCAAAGGCCAGCGCGATCTCGCGCGCCGCCGACGACTTTGCGGCAATGAAATCCAGCTCCGCCGGGGTCAGGCTCATCGCCTGCCACTTCAGCCCGCCTTCGAGCAGCAGCGGCCGCCCCGCATTGCCGCTGCCCGCGAACCCCTCCATCTCGGCGCGCAGCCGCTCGAACTGGTCGGGCGTCAGGGTCGAGCCATCGCCCGGATCATAGACCAGCGCCCCCGACGGCCGCGCCGCATTGTCGAGCAGCGCGCGGTTCCACGTCGCCGCCGCATTGTGGATCGCGATCGCCCCCGCCGCCGCGCCCAGACAGCCCAGCCCATAATGATCGTCGAGCGGGTGACAGCTTTTCAGATGCACCACCTGCGGCCGGACCGGATCGACCGGCAGCGTCGTCACCCGACCCCCTGCGCGGTAGAGATAGGCGGCGGGCCAGCCGCTCGCGTCCAGCTCCATCGTCACCCGTTCGGGGCGCAGCGCGAACAGCTCGACGACCGCGCCCTCGCCGTCGCGCAATAGCTGCACATAGGCATTGCCGTGCAGCAGCATATGGGTGGCGACCGTCTCCAGCAGCGCCTGCCCCTCGCTGCGCGCCGCGACCAGCGCGACCAGCTCGGGGTGCGAGGCGACCAGCGGTGCTTCCGCCAGTCCGCCCGCCACCATCCGCACCGCGCGCTGCGCCACCGGGTTGCGCAGATAGCCCTCGCGCACCTGGCTTTCATAGGACGGCGCCGCCCCCGTCAGCGGCACCCCCGACCGGGCCAAGCCCAGCCCGAGCAAGGGACGCGCAGCCCCCCGCCCGGCCTTGCGACCGAACATCCTCATCGTCGAATCTCCTCGAAAACCATTCCTCCCCTGCAAGGGGAGGGGGACCATCCGCAGGATGGTGGAGGGGTGTCACCGCCCGCGAAGACAGTCCCACATCTCCAACCAGGACACCCCTCCGTCAGGCCTTCGGCCTGCCACCTCCCCTTGCAGGGGAGGAAAAGCTGACCTCATAAATTCCGTATCCCCGGCGGCCCCCGGCCCGACAGCATCAACTCGGTCAGCGCCCAGACCAGCGCGTCCGCGCGATCCGGCGAGCGGCCCGGCCCATCATAGGCTCCCGCCACACCCAGCCCGCACAGCTCGTCCTCCAGCGCGGGGAAGCTACGCGCATGCCACACCCGCCCCTGCGCATAGAGGAAGGACACCGGCTCCGCCCGCGCGGCTTTCCCGATCGAGGCATAGACCAGATGCACCGGCAGGGTCGGGTCGGCGAGCCGCAGCACGCTCTCCACCATATCCCCGCCCTGGTTGCGCTCGGCCACCACCCGGTCCGCGCGGTTGCGCCTGGCGCAGCCCGCGACCCGCGCCGCCCAGCCCTCGGGCGACAGCCCCGCCTCGCTCGCATCCTCCAGTACATAGCCATGGCCGTCGCGGCCCAGCCCGACCGCGACGATCCCGCAGGCATCGCCGCTGCTGGTCGCGGGCGGATCGACGCCGACCACCACCCGGTCGAGCGCGGGCACCGTCTTCGCCCGCTGCCGGTCGAGCAGCGCGCGGGTCCACAGGGCCCCCTCGCGGTCGTCGACCATCTCGCCGTCCAGTTCCTGCCGACCCAGCCGCGTGTCGCCATATTGCGCCAGCATCGCGTCCTGGAAGCTGTCGGGCAGATGCGCATTGTCGCTAGTCCGCCCGATCGTCTCGACGCAATCGGGCAGCGCCATGACCTTGCGCATCAGCGGCGTCGCGCGCGGCGTGGTCGTGACCAGCACGCGGGGGCGCTCCCCCAGCCGGAGCGTCATCATCAGATTGTCCCACCCGGCCTCCCCCTTCCATTTGCCCAGTTCGTCGCACCAGGCCGCATGATGCTGCGGCCCGCGCAAAGCCTCGGGCGCCGCCGCCGAATAGGCGAAGCCGATCGCGCCCGATGCGAAATGCACCTGCCCCAGACTGCCGATCCAGCGCGGCGTCTCCCCCTTGCGCGCCACCGCCAGCAGGCCGCTTTCGCCGCGCACCATCACCCGCTCGACATCGCGAAGGGTCGCCCCCATCAGCGCGATCCGCGCACCCGGATTGTCGCGGGCGAGGGCACTCACCCATTCCGCCCCCGCGCGCGTCTTGCCGAAGCCGCGCCCCGCGCGGATCAGCCAGACCCGCCAGTCGCCCGGCGGCGCGATCTGTCCGTCATGCGCCCATAATTCCCATCGCTCGACCAGCTCGCGCTTCTGCGCCGGGGTCAGCGCCGCCAGCGCCTGCCCCCGCGCCTCCGGTTCCAGCATCGCCAGCGTGGCGAGCCGCGTCGCCGCATCCTCTCCCGCCATCACGCCATCCCCTTCAACCGCCGCCGCGCCAGGCCGTCGAGCGCGCGTTCCAGCGCCGCATCGGTTTCCGCCGCATCGGCGCGCGCCGCCGCGTTCGCCCCGTCACCGGCCTGCGCCAGCGCATCCCGTCGGGCGAGCAGCTTCAGATAGAGTTGCACCTCGGTGGCCGAGAGCGGCGGGGTGATGGAGAGGCCGGTGGTCCCCGCACCGGCCTCTCCGCCCTCCTCCCCACCCTGGGCCAACAGGGTCAGCATCCGGCGCAGCAGGCCTTCCTCGACCAGCGCGTGCGCCGCGCCGATCGCCTCGGCCCAGCCATCCGCGAAGGTCGGATCGCGTCGCCGCAACCCGCGCACGGCGCCCAGCGTCTCTCCCACCGCCCGCGCCGCCACGCCCGCATCCGCGCTGACCGCCAGCGCCGCCAGGAATTGCCGTCGCCGCGCCTGCGTCCACCGCGCGCCCTCCCCCGTTCCGGCCATCCCCGCTCCCCCCGAAGCACCGGACGCCCCTGACCGCTCCCCCGGTCAGGCCGCCTCCGATGTTCCTGTTATGTACCGGATGCGATCGGCTTTGTATCCAACAAAGGAACCGCTGCGGTTCGCGACGCAAAAGCGGCTTGCCAGATGCCCGACACCCCGGCATTAGGCGGGGCTTCCCGAGAGGGGGCGATTAGCTCAGTTGGTAGAGCGTCTCGTTTACACCGAGAATGTCGGCGGTTCGAGCCCGTCATCGCCCACCATTCCAGACATCATTGGATAGGCCCGACTCGGCGAAAGCCGGGGTCCGGATGCCGTGCGGGGCAGTGGATCAGAAGAGATTGTGTTCGCGCGAAGGCGCGGAGAAGGCGGAGGTGTTTCGCCCGTGGCAGCTTATGCCTCTCTCTCCACCCCATAGAGATGAAGACGTGCCGCAGCCGATCGGACAGCCTCTCTGCGTCCTCCGCGCCTCCGCGCGAACAAATCTTCTGGAATCTCGTAATCGGATAGCGACTGGACCCCGGCCTTCGCCGGGATGGTCGAATCGTGATTAGGCCAACTTCCAATAGGTCGCGTACCGCTCATGCGCGATGCGGTGGTACGGGACCAGTCGCACCGGCTGGCCGTCTGCGGCCGGGATGGTGAATTCGAGCGGCTTGCCCGAGGCCCGGATCTTCTGCGTCAGTTCCCCCGGCTCGCCCGCCAGCGTCGGGGCCTGGAATGGCATGTTGTTGTAATCGCCATATTTGCGCTCGCTGACGATGATGTCCGCACCCGGCGCCAGCCCCTCGCGGCCCAGCGCACCGGCCAGCACCAGCGGGCCATAGGTGAAGGCGACGATCTCCGGCGCGGCGGGGGCGCTTTCGACGCCGGGCTCCATCACCATCCGCCATTCGACCGTGTCGCCGGTCTTCCAAGTCCGGGTCAGCTCGGCATAGCGGCCGGGCTTGTCCGAACGCTCCACCTCGGCGCCATTGACCAGCAGGGTCGCAGTACGGCTCCATTTCGGGTGGCGCAGCTTCAGCGTCAGTTCGGTCGGCTGGCGCAGCTTCCACTGGAACCGGGTGGTCGCCGTCTCCGGGAAGGTCGTCACCTGGGTCAGCACCGCGCCCTTGTCGGCCCAGGTCACACTCGAGGGGATGAACAGGTTCACATAGAGCGCGCGGTCGTCATGGAAGTAGATCGAGTCGCGATACTTCACATGATTTTCCATCCCCGTGCCGGTGCAGCACCAGAAACTGTCCTCGGGGGTGTGATAGAGCTTCATGTAACCCGGCCGCGCGCCCTGGAAATAGGTCGCCATGCCCGTATCCGGGTCCTGCGAGGCGAGGATACCGTTATAAAGCGTGCGCTCGTAATAATCGGCATATTCGGCGCGCGGATCGTGCAGGAACAGCGCGCGGGTCAGCTTCAGCATATTGTGCTGGCAACAGGTTTCCGACCCCTTGGCCGAAAAGACATGCTTGTCGAAATCGGCCATGGCGAAGAAATGCTCGCCATCGCCATGCCCGCCGGTCGCGAAGGAGCGGGTATGCGCCACCGTCCGCCAGAAGAACGCCGCCGCATTCTGATATTTCGGCTCGCCGGTCGCCTCGAACACGCGCTGGAAGCCGATGATCTTGGGCACCTGCGTATTGGCGTGCAACCCGTCCAGATAATCGCGCCCCTGCGCCAGCGGGTTCATGATCGCCTTTTGCGAGAAACGCTCGGCGACGCGGCGGTAATCGGCGTTGCCGGTCATGACATACAGGTCGGCATAGATTTCGTTCATGCCGCCATATTCGGTTTCCAGCATCGTCTCGAACTGCGCATCCGATAGCGGCCTGGTGGCGACGACGCCCCAATCGGCCAGTCGGATCAGCACCGCCCGCGCCGGTTCGCTGTCCGCCAGCAAGGCGGCGTCGCGCAGGCCCGCATAGACCTTGTGCAGCGTGTACCACGGCACGCCGGTGATCGGTTCGCCGCGCAGATGCGCCGCGACCAGCGCGGCCCCCTTGGGAAAGGCGCAGACCAGCCCGGTGCCCGCCGCCTTCTGGCACTCGGCCAGTTCGTTCGCGATATAGTCGATGCGCTGGCGGTATTTCCGGTCGCCGGTCGCGCGATAGGCGAGCGCACAGGCCGACAGATAATGGCCCAGCGTATGGCCATGGCAGTTGATGTCGTCCCACTGGGCCTCCGACTCCCAGCCGCCATAGACCGGGGCCTTGGGCTTTAGTCCGGCATTCTTGCGGAAATTGGCGAGCATCCGATCGGGCTGCAACCGCATCAGATACGCCTCGGTCATCTTCTGCGCATGGAGGAACGGCCCATCCGCCAGCGTGACATCGGCCATGTCGAAGGGCTGGACCATGGCGGCGGATGCGGTGGCGATCGGCCGCGCCCCCAGCCCCGCCCCGTTCTGCGCCCAGGCATTGGCGGGCATCGCCGCGCCCCAGGCGGTGGCCATCGCCCCGACGCTGGCGGTGGCAAGGACGTCGCGACGCGACGGGGCGTGGCAGCATGAGGGCACCGATCTTCTCCGACTATTTATCTTTGCCCATGGGGTAGCGGGCTTCGGCCGGGATTCGCAACCGCTTTCGCGCGCGGAGGGGATCGGCGGCGAAAAGGCGCGCATTCCGCCACGGCCGCGCCGTTTCTTGTCGGACAGATAGAGGCGATCAGGAGGCCGTCACATGGCTCCGCCCGGCACGCAGGCTCATGCGCCAGAGCTGCTGGACGAGCGGCTCGTCCTCCGCCGCCCGGCCCGGCAGCCGGGCTACCACGCCTTTGGCGAGCGCCAGTCCCAGATCGCCCAGCGTCAGCGTGAAGCAGGTCAGATCGGGTGACAGCGCCCGGCACGCCGGACTGTCGCGCAACCCGATCACCGCGACATCGCGTCCGGGCTCCAGCCCGATGCTGCGCAGCGCGCGATAGGCCCCGACCGGCGCGGTCTCACCCATCAGCAGCAAGGCGGTCGGCGGATCGGCCAGCGCCATCAGCGCGCGCGCGGTTTCCTCGCCGTCGCTCTCGTCCGTCTCGCCATGATGGACCAGCACCGGGTCGAAGGGCAGCCCCGCCCGCTCCAGCGCGGCGCGGTAGCCGGCAAGGACGATCTGGCTGTTGTTGATCGACACGGGCGGCGCGACCAGCCCGATGCGCCGGTGCCCGGCCTGGGTGAACAGGCCCATCGCCTCGGCCACCACCCCCTCGAAATCCAGGTCGATCCAGGCATAGTCCCGCGCGGTCGCGGTCCGCCCCAGCGCGATGAAGGGAATCCCCCGCTCGAGCAGGAACGCGATCCGCGCATCGTCCTGCTGCGTCCCCGACAGCACCCAGCCATCGACCGTCCCGCGCGACACGTGCCGCCGCAAAAAGGTCAGCCCGTCCTCGCCCTTGCGCGCCAGCAGGACGACGAGGTCCAGGTCATGCTCGCCCAGCCCGCTCTGCAATCCCTCCAGGAGCGCCATGAAGAACGGGTCGCCATGGATCGCGCTGTCATTCTCCAGCGTCAGCATGAAGCCGATCGTGCCCGTCCGCCCGCTGCGCAGCGTCCGCCCCGACTGGTTGGGGATATAGCCATGGGTCCGCGCCGCCGCGATCACCCGCTCGCGCGTGGCGGGGCTGACATCCTTGCGATCGTTCAGCGCGCGCGAAACCGTGCCGATCGAAAGCCCCAAATGCTTGGCGAGCTGGCGTATGTCCATCCGCCCGTGATTGCGGGACGACGCGATCCGCACAAGGGTCATTGACAGTCCCGATTGTTCCGATCACTATTCGTAAACGTTTACGGACGTACAAAGATCGGGAGGGTGACAGGGTTGGACACGCTGTGTCTGGAATCGCGCGCGATCGCATGGCGCTACAATGGCGACTGGCTGCGGATCGAGGCGCATGGTCCCGACGGGCTTCGGCTGCGCGCCTCGACCTTTCCGGCGACCGATGCCAAGCCCCATGCGCTGCTCGACACCGTCGCCCATGACGGCATGCCGCACGTCACCCGCGACGGGGCCATCGCCCGCATCACCCATGGGCGGATCACCGCCGAGGTCGACCTTCAGGGCCGGGTTCGCTTCCTGAACGCGCGGGGGCAGTTGCTGCTCGAGGAGAAATGGCGGCAGCGCGATACGATCAACACATTCTGGACGGTCGGCACCGACGAGGTGCGCACGATCAGCGCGCTCGGCCTGTCGGGGCGCGAGTTCAAGCCGCTGCCCGGCGAGGTCGCCGCGATCACCGTGCGGTTCGAGGCCAAGCGCGGCGAACGGCTCTACGGCATGGGCCAGTATCAGCAGCCCAATCTCGATCTGGCGGGCTGCTCGCTGGAACTGGCGCAGCGCAATTCGCAGGCCAGCGTCCCCTTCGTCGTGTCGAGCGAAGGCTATGGCTTTCTGTGGAACAACCCGGCGGTGGGCGAGGTGCATTTCGCCGCCAACGGCACCGTCTGGACCGCACGCGCCGCGCGCGAGATCGACTATTGGATCACCGCCGCCGACACCCCCGCCGAGATCGTGCGCAACTATGCCCGCGTCACCGGCACCGTGCCGATGATGCCCGACTTCGCGCTGGGCCTGTGGCAGAGCAAGCTGCGCTATCGCACCCAGGAGGAGCTGCTGGCGGTCGCGCGCGACTATCACCGGCGCGGCATTCCGCTGGCGGTGATCGTCGCCGACTTCTTCCACTGGCCGGTCCAGGGCGACTGGCGGTTCGATCCGCGCGAATGGCCCGACCCGGCGGCGATGACCGCCGAGTTGAAGGCGATGGGCACCGAATTGCTCGTCTCGATCTGGCCGACCGTCGACCCCAGGTCCGAAAATTACGCCGAGATGGCCGAAAAGGGCTATCTGGTCCGCGCCAATCGCGGGCTGGACGTGCAACAGGAATTTCTGGGCAATACCCGCTTCATCGACACCACCCATCCGGGCGCGCGCGCCTTTCTGTGGGAAAGGGCGAAGCGCAACTATCGCGACCAGGGGGTGGCGCTGTTCTGGCTGGACGAGGCCGAACCCGAATATAGCGCCTATGATTTCGACACCTATCGCTATCATGCGGGCAGCGTGCTGGCGGTCGGCAACGCCTATCCGCTCCATTATGCCCAGGCGTTTCACGACGGGCTGGCGGCGGAGGGAGAGACCGAGATCGTCAGCCTGATCCGCTGCGCCTGGGCGGGCAGCCAGCGTTACGGCGCGCTGGTCTGGTCGGGCGACATCCATTCCTCGTTCGAGGCGATGCGCAACCAGCTGAGCGCCGGGTTGAACATGGGAATGGCGGGCATCCCCTGGTGGACGACCGATATCGGCGGCTTCCACGGCGGCGATGTCGGCGACCCGGCCTTTCACGAACTGATGGTCCGCTGGTTCCAATGGGCGGTGTTCACCCCCGTGCTGCGGATGCACGGCCATCGCGACCCCATCACCCCGCCGCCCGAGCCGTTCCGCGACGGCGTGGCGCAATGCGATACGGGTGCGGGCAACGAACTCTGGAGTTTCGGCGAGCCGGTCTTCGCGGTCCTGCGCCGCTATGCCGCGCTTCGCGAGCGGTTGCGCCCCTATGTCGCCGGGCTGATGCGCGATGCGCATGAACGCGGCGATCCGCTGATGCGGCCGATGTTCTACGACCATCCGGACGATCCGCGCTGCTGGGCGGTGGACGATCAATATATGTTCGGCCCCGACCTGCTCGTCGCGCCGGTGACGGCGGCGGGGGAGACGATGCGCTGCGTCTATCTTCCCGCCGGGGTCTGGCGCGACGCGTGGAACGGCGACCTGATCGAAGGCGGCGGCGACCTGTCGGTCGCGGCGCCGCTCGACCATATTCCGGTCTTCGTGCGCGACGGTGCGGCGGTCGCCGCGGCCTTCGATCGGGACGGTTGGGAATAAGGGAAAGCGGAATCGGAATCGTCAGGCGATAGACGGGGGAGCAAGGGAGAGGGTCATGGCGGCATCGGGGGCGGACCACGCCATAGCGGCGAACGGAGCACAGCGGGGCGAGGCCGCCGTCGCCGCTTCGATCCCGTTCGTCGAAAAGGTCTGTTACGGGCTGGGCGATGCCGGGGGCACGATCGTCACCGGGCTGATCGCCAATTTCCTGACCTTCTACTATACCGACGTCTTCGGGCTGGCGCCGGGGATCGTCGGCATCCTGTTCCTGTCGCTGCGCATCTTCGATGCGATCTCCGACCCGCTGATCGGGATCATGGCCGACCGCACCTCCACCCGCTGGGGACGGTTCCGCCCCTATCTGCTGTGGACCGCGATTCCGGTGGGCCTGAGCTGTTTCCTGACCTTCCAGTCGCCCGATCTGGGCTATGACGGCAAGGTCGCCTATGCGGCGGCGACCTATTTCCTGCTCGCCTTCTCCTATTCGCTCAACAACGTGCCCTATTGCGCGTTGATCACCCGCATGACCGACAGCGCGCGCGAGGGCGTGGCGTGCCAGTCGGTGCGGTTCGCGCTGGTCGCCATCGCCTCCTTCTGCGTGTCGGTCGGCCTGCCCATCATGGTCCGCCAGCTGGGCGGCACCGACATCGCGCGCGGTTACCGGGACGGGGTGGCGATCCTGTCGCTGGCGGCGGTCGCGATGTTCCTGATCTGCTTCCTATTCGTGCGCGAGCGGGTGGTCGCCGCCGACTCGGCCGAGGTGCCGCTGAAGGTCGCGGTCGCCACCACGCTGAAGAACGACCAGCTGCGCCTGACCTTCGTCATGACGTTGCTGCTGATCGGCATCTTCAATACCAAGGGGGGCGCCGCCCTCTATTTCATCACCTATGTGCTGGGCGGCGACACGACCTATCAGGCGCTGTTCTTCGGCACCGCGACGGCGGGCGGGTTCCTGGGATCGGTGATCGTGCCCTTCTTCACCCGGCGGTTCGACGTGAAGACCGTCTATGTCGGGGTGAACCTGATCCTGGTCGCGGGGCATTTCGCCGCCTTCTTCGTGCCGGGCGGCCATCCGATGCTGTGGCTGGTGCTGGTCGGGCTGTGCTGCGTCGTGCTGGGCTGCACCCTGCCGCTGCACTTCACCCTGATCCAGCTGGCCGACCAATATGGCGAGTGGAAGCTGGGCATGCGCTCCTCGGGCATGAGCTTCGCCTTCAACCAGTTCTTCGTGAAGCTGGCCTGGGCGCTGGCGGGCGTGCTGATCAGCGGGGTGCTGGTCATCGTGTCGTACCGGGCGGGGGCGGGCAACCAGACGCCGCTGTCGCTGACCGGCATCCGCGCGCTGTCGACCCTCATCCCCGGCCTGATGCACCTGGCGCTCGCCGCCACCGCCGCCCGCCTGATCCTGACCCGCGCGACGATCGAGCGCATGACCGCCGAGCGCCCCCCATGCTCCTCCTGACGAAAGCCCGCCTGATGCCCTCCCCGCTTCGCCTGATGCTTGCCGCACTGCTCGGATCGACCGCGACCTTGGCCACCGCGCAGGACCGGATCACGGTCGACCTCTCGAGCGACACCGGCGCCTTTCACGGCGGCGCGTCGGGTACGCTCTATGGCCTGTACGATGCGCGGTTGCCGCATCCCAATCTGGTCGAGGGCATCGGCCTGCGCACCGTCTCGACGAAGGCGCAGGACGGGCCGCAGCATCCCGGCGCCGACGCGCTGGAGGTGGCGACGCTGCTGACCGACGCGTCGGGCGGCGACACCTATATCTACATGACCGACATCAACCGCGAATTCCCGTACAACTGGAAGACGGGCGACTGCGCCCAGTCGGTCGCGGCCTATATCGAAAAGCTCCGCGCACAGGTCCGCCAGGTCAAGGGCATGGCCAAGCGCTATCGCGACCGCATCGTCTTCGTCCCCTATAACGAGCCCGACGGGAACATGTTCGCCGACGGTCCCAGGAGCTGCAACGGCGTGCGCTGGCAGAAGGACCCGACCGTCTTCAACGACGCCTGGGACCGCGCCTATCGCATGATCCGGCAGGAGATGCCCGATGCGCGGATCGCCGGGCCCAATACCAGCATCCTGTTCCCCGAGGTGGAGGGCTTCCTGCGCCATGCCATCGCGGCCGACACGGTGCCCGACGTCATCACCTGGCACGAACTCAGCAACCCGGCGACGGTGCGCACCAGCGTGCGCCAATATCGGCAATGGGAGGACAGGCTGTTCGCCGGGACCAGGTGGCAGGGCCGCCACCTGCCGATCAACATTAACGAATATGCCTATAACTACCACACCTCCGTTCCCGGCCAGATGGTGCAATGGGTCGCCGCGATCGAGGATTCCAAGGTCGATGCCGACATCGCCTATTGGAATATCGACGGCAATCTCAGCGACTCGGCGGTGCAGGCCAATCGCGGCAACGGGCAATGGTGGCTGCTCAACGCCTATGCGACGATGAGCGGCCATACGCTGGCGGTCACGCCGCCGCATCCCGACCAGAGCTATACGCTGCAGGGGCTGGCGACGCTCGATCCCGCCCGGCACCAGGCGCGGCTGTTGTTCGGCGGCAAGAGCGGCGACGCGATCGTCGCGCTCGACCGGATTCCCGCGCTGTTCGGCGGGACGGTGCGCGCGCGGGTGCGCGAGATCGGCTGGACCGGCCAGCTGGGCGATGCCTCCCCGCCCGACCTGATCGCCGACCGCGTCCTGCCGGTCCGCGACGGGCGGGTGGAGATGCGCTTCGGCCAGGACGGCCTGCCCGCCCTGCGCGAGGAAGCCGCCTATGAACTGGTCCTGACCCCTGGCCAGGCCGCACGGCCCGCCGCCGTCACCCTGCCCTGGCGGCAGGATTGCGAGGCGGAACAGGCGACCCGCCGGGGCACCGGCCTGACGCTGCGCGGGCCCGAGGGATCTCCCGACAATGTCGATCGCTTCCACACTTCGGGCCGCTATTCGGTCGAGGGGTTCGCGACCGGCCATGACGCGGCGCTGGACTTCGCGGTCGATGTGCCGCGCACCGGCCGCTACGACCTGCGGGTGCTGGCCAGCACCTTCAACAAGGACCCGCTGGCGCAGGCGCAGGGGGCGACCAACGTCTTCCTGACCATCGACGGCAAGGCGGCGGGCGAAACCGAGCTGCTGCTGCCGCTGGGGTACAAGCCCTCGGTGCTCGATCATGTCGATACGGTCCTGTCGCTGACGCAGGGGCGGCATGTGCTCACCCTCTCGACGCGCAGCCGGGACGGGCGCCGCCACACCCAGGGCAATGCGCTGGTCGACCGGATCACCCTGACCGCCGCCGATCCGGCGCCGACGACCGCGCTGTACGACGTGCAGGACGCGGTGCTGCGCGGCGATCCCGCCCCCGCGGGCGACGGCGTCACCCTGTCGTCGGGGACGAGCGCGACCTTCTGGGTCTATGCGCCGCAGGATGGGCCGATGCGGCTGGCGGCGGATATGCGTGGCGGCACGGCGCGCGTGACGGTCAATGGCCGCACGTTGACCGACGGACGCGCCTTCCTGCTGGGCGGGATCAACAAGGTGGTGGTCGGCGGCGCAGGCGGATCGCCCGTGCTGCGCGCGCTGCGCGTCACCCGCGAGGCCGCCCCCGCCGCCCCGCATCGCTATCAGGCCGAGGAGGCACAGGTCGCCGGAGCCGCGCGGATCGGCACCGCCTCGCGCGCCGAGGGGGGACGCGCGGTGTTCGACATCGGCGGCGCGCCCGGCAACGGCAACACGCTGACCTTCCCTCGCGTCATGGCCGACCGGGCGGGCACCTATGCGCTGACCATCCGCTTTTCCAACGACGAACAGTCCAAGGCGACGCACTATAATCCCGACCCGCTCGCCCGGATCGCACGCATCTCGGTCAACGGCGCCAAGCCGCTGCTCGCCACCTTCCCCAACAGCTTCCATGCCAACAACTGGTGGGAGATGACGGTGCCCGTCACGCTGCGCGCCGGTGCGAACACGATCCGCATCTCGGGCGAGGAACAGCCCGAATGGGACGGCCGCACCTATGCGTCGCAGACCTGGCCCGGCGTCCTGCTGCGGTCGCGCTATGCCCCCAATATCGACCGCATCACGATCGCGCCGATGCCCGGCCGATGACCTCCCGCGGCTAGGCCCGGCGGAACAGCAACCGTTCCGCCACCCAGTGGAGCGCCGCGCCGATCGCGACGCCCAGCAGCACCTCCTGCGCGCGGGCGAGCGCGGCGGTCAGGATGGTGCCGCCGGGCGGTACGGTCAGCAGGACGATGACCGAGGTCCACATGCACACGCGCAGCTCGGTGCGCAGCCGCGCGACGGCGGCGGTGATCCCCACCGCCACCGCCAGCATCGCCACCGGCCCCGCCCCGTGCAGGATCAGCGCGACCAGCACCGCGACCCCCACCCCGATCACCGTCGCGACGATCCGCCAGCTCAGCGACCGGTGCGTGTCGCCCAGCGTGTCCTGCGACACGACCAGCGCGGAGACGCTGGCCCAGACCGGATGGTCGAGCCCCAGCCGGTTCGCCACCACCAGCGCCAGCACCGCCGCACCGGTGCAGCGCGCGACGAACGCCACGCTGCGGATCGTGTCCGCCCGCGACAGGCGCTGCCCGACCCAGTCCCTCAGGGCGAGCCGCCGGATCACCGGAAGAGATTGGCCCTGGCCAGTTCGATCACCTCGTCCCCGCGTCCGCTCAGCACGGCGCGCGCGGCGTACAGGCTGAAGCCCTTGACCTGCTCGGCCTGGATCTTGGGGGGCATGATCAGCTCCTGGGTCTCGGTCACGACATCGACCAGCGCGGGCCCGTCATGCGCGAACGCTGCGCGCAGGGCCTCCTCCAAGGCGTCCGAGCGGGTGACGCGCACCCCGAAATAGCCCATCTCGCGCGCGATGGCGGCGAAGTCGGGATTGTGCAGCGACACATTGGTATCGACATAGCCCGCCGCCTTCTGCTCCATCTGGACGAAACCCAGCGAGCGATTGTTAAAGACGACGATCTTGACCGGCAACTTCATCTGCACGGCGGTCAGCATGTCGCCCATCAACATGGTCAGCCCGCCATCGCCCGACAGCGACACCACCTGCCGCGCGGGATACGCCCCCTGCACGCCCAGCGCCTGGGGCAGCGCATTGGCCATCGATCCGTGGTTGAACGATCCGATCAGCCGCCGCTTGCCGTTCATCGTCAGATAGCGCGCCGCCCAGACGGCGGGCGTGCCGACATCGGCGGTGAAGACCGCATCCTCGGCCGCGATCCGGTCGACCAGCCGGGCGACATATTGCGGATGAAGCGGCTTGTCGCCGTCGCGCGGGGTGGCGAGATCGTCCAGCCCCTTTCGCGCGTCGCGATAATGCGCGCGCGCCTTGTCCAGGAAGCGCCCGTCGCGCTCGCCCGCGATCAGCGGGATCAGGCCGCGCGCGACCTCGCCGACATCGGCGACCACCCCCAGGTCGAGCGGCACCCGCCGCCCCAGCGCGCCGGGATCGCGGTCGACCTGCACCACCTTCGCCTTTTCGGGATAGAAATTGCGATAGGGAAAGTCGGTGCCCAGCATCAGCAGCGTGTCGCACTCCATCATCGCGTGATAGCCCGACGAGAAGCCGATCAGCCCGGTCATCCCGACATCATAGGGATTGTCATATTCGATCCATTCCTTGCCGCGATAGGCATGGACGATCGGGGCCTTCAGCGCCTCGGCCAGCGCGACCACCTCGTCATGCGCGCCCGCCGTGCCCGCGCCGCACAGCAGCGTCACCGCCCTGGATTCGTTGAGCAGCGCGGCGACCTGCCCCAGCGCCTGCGCGTCGGGCACGAGGCGCGGCGCGGCGAGGGCGGGGAAGGGAATGGCGCGCGTCTCGGGCGCGGCCTGCAACGCGACATCGCCGGGGATCACCAGCACCGCGACGCCGCGCTGGCCGATCGCGGTGCGGATCGCACGGTGGAGGATTTCGGGCATCTGCCGCGCATCCTGCACCATCTCGCAGAAATGGCTGCACTCGCGGAACAGCTCGGTCGGATGGGTTTCCTGGAAATAGTTCAGGCCGATCTCGCTCGACGGGATATGCGCGGCGATGGCGAGCACGGGAACGCGGTTGCGGTGGCAGTCGAACAGGCCGTTGATGAGATGGAGATTGCCCGGCCCGCAACTGCCCGCGCACACCGCCAGCGCGCCGGTCGCCGCCGCCTCGGCCCCGGCGGCGAAGGCGCCCGCCTCCTCGTTGCGGACATGCATCCATTCGATCTTGCCCGACTTGCGGAGCGAATCGTTGAACGCGTTCAGGCTGTCGCCCGTTACGCCCCAGATACGCTCCACACCCGCCTCGATCAGCGTGCGGTTCAAAAGGTCGGCGATCGTCTCGGCCATCTCGCTAGGTCCCTTGCTGTGCCACGGGGACAGGCGGGTCCCCGTTCATGCTGCAGGAGCGAAACGATTGGTGAGCCGATTGGCTTCGTGACGGACGGGTGAAGCTATCGTAACCCTCGCCCGCCCCGCCGCCGGGACGGGCAATGCCTGCGGACCGGATCAGAACAGCCCGTCATCGTCGTCGTCGAAGGTGACCACCGCGACCGACGGCGCGGGCACCGCCATGCCGGGCAACAGGAAGTCCGCATGGATCACCCGCTCGCACGCCATGGTGTAGAGGCTTCCCGCCCAGGGCAGCAGCTCGGTCAGCGCGGCGAAATCCTCGGCGGTCAGCGCGCCCGCATCGGCCGCATGACCCTGCTGCCCGGCATAGAGGGCCAGCCCCTGCGCGGCGGTCGCCAGCGTGTCAGCAAAGGCGCGCTGTTCGGCCAGGTCGCTGGCACTCGCCTGGAGCGACGCCAGCACGCGCTGCGCGTCGCCATCGCCCTTGGCCATCACCGCGCTGGAGCTTTCGCAGGCCGCGCGGACCACCGCCAGCGCGTCGTTCAGCGCGCCGCGCGTGCGCACCGTGCCGTCCTGCGTGCTGTCCTGCACCAGATCGATCGCCGCCAGCACGCCGACCAGCCGACCGACCGCGACGCTCAACTGGTCCAGACGGCTGGCGCAGGGGGCGACCTCCTTGGCGATGACCGCGACCGCGCGGCCCAGGGTGCCGTGGCGACGGCACAGCAACTGGGTATTGGTCGAGATGTCCTGCACGCTGGTCGCGATGTTGCGGATCCGGCTGAGCCCCTGGGTCAGATCGGCCAGCGTCCGGCTGACGAAGCCGGTCAGCTCGGCGAGATGCCCGTCGGCGTCGCATAGCTGGTCGGTGACGCTGGTCAGCTTGGCGATGTCCAGTTCCAGCCGGACCAGGATCTGCCCGTCATCGGCATTGTGCGAGCCCAGCAGCGTGCGCAGATGATCGGCCAGCGGCCCCAGCCGTTCGAGCGACTGGACGATCGCGACGATCTCCCGCCCGAAATCATCGGCCATCGCCTCCATCTGCGCGGCGGCCAGCCGGGCCAGATGCGCGGCGGCGCCGGGCGGCACCGGCGGCACGTCGCCGATCGTCGCGGGCGCGATGCGGCGCAGGATCGTGATCACATGCTCGGCGCGCTGGCGCACGCTGTCGCCGATCTGGATTGCGCCCAGGATGCGCGCCACCTCGCCCTGCACGGTGCGCATGATGCCCGCCACCTCGTCGGTGGTGCGCATCACCGCGTTCACATGGTCCTGCAACGCATTGGCATTGCCGGTCAGTTCGGACGGCACCGTCCCCCCGGCGCTCGCGCATTCGCGGGCCAGCCGCTGGTCGGCGGCCTGCACCTCGCCGATGACCTGGTTGAACTGGCCCAGATCCTGTTCGATATGGCGCAGCTCGTTCCGGCCGCTGGCCAGCTTCTCGTCCATGCCGACCACGAAGTTCAGGAAGGACGGCTCGCCCGACGAGGCGATCTTGATGTTCATACCATAGATGCCGAGCAGCTTCAGGATCATGCCCACTTCGCCCAGCAGCCCGCGCAACTCGCGCGTGCGCCCGTTCAGCGTCTCGACCTCGACCGCGCGGCGCGCCTGGATCATCGGCAGGGTGATCAGGCGATAGGCGACGTCGCGCAGCCGGGTGACGGCGACCCCGGCGGTCTCGGGCGACAGCGACTCGCGGATCGCCGCCAGCCCCTGCGCCAGCCCGTCGATGGTGTCGATCGCCGAGGCCAGCGCCTCGCCGGTCTGGCGAAAGGCATCCTCCAGCCCCGTCATCTCGCCTTGCAGATGATCGGCCAGTTCCCCGACCGACGGGGCACCCAAAACAGGTCCCAGGACGGGGGTGGCCAGGGGCGTATCGATCCGTGCCATCAACATGGTATTTCCCCTTCTCAGCGGGCCGTGGCTTGCAGCAGTTCGCGCGCGACGCTGCCCAGCGGGATGATCCTGTCATGCGCGCCGCGCGCGATCGCTTCCTTGGGCATGCCGAAGACGATCGAGGTCGCCTCGTCCTGCGCGAAGGTGCGCGCGCCCGCCTGCTTCATCTCCAGCAGGCCGCGTGCGCCGTCGTCCCCCATGCCGGTCAGGATGATGCCGACCGCATTGGCCCCGGCATTGCGCGCCGCCGAACGGAACAGCACGTCGACCGAGGGGCGATGGCGCGAGACCAGCGGTCCTTCGCGCACCGACACGACATAGCGCGCGCCCTGCCGTTCCAGCATGGTGTGGCGCAGGCCGCCGGGCGCGATCAGCACCCGGCCGCGCATCACCGTGTCGCCGTCCTCGGCCTCCTTGACGTCGACCTGGCACAGCCCGTCGAGCCGCTTGGCGAAAGCGCGGGTGAAGCTCTCGGGCATATGCTGGACGATGACGATGCCCGGCGAATTGGCGGGCAGCGCCTCCAGCACCTCGCGCAGCGCCTCGGTCCCGCCGGTCGACGCGCCGATGCACACCACCATCTCGGTCGTGCGGCTCATCGCGCGGCCGGTCGGCGGCGGCAGGACGGCATCGGCGGTCAGCTTCTGCGCGGGGGCCGTGGTCCGCCCCTGGCGCCGCGCGCCCAGCCGCGCGGTGGCGGCGCCCTTGACCGTCTCGCGGATCATCAGATGCGCCTCGGCCAGATGGTCCGCCACCCCGACGCGCGGCTTCAGGATCACGTCGACCGCTCCCGCCTCCAGCGCCTGGAGCAGCGTCTCCGACCCTTCCTCGACCAGCGAGGAGCACATGACGACCGGCACCGGGCGCTGCGCCATCAGCTTGCGCAGGAAGGTGATGCCGTCCATGCGCGGCATCTCGACGTCGAGCGTGATGACGTCGGGCACCTCCTCCTGGATGTAGCGCGCGGCGGCGAAGGGATCGGCGGCGGCGGCGATCACCTCGATCGCCGGATCGGCGGACAGGATCGCGGTCATCGCCTGGCGGACGCTGGCGCTGTCGTCGATGACGAGGACGCGGATTTTCTTGACCGGCATCAGACGCGCTCGAACACGGTGTTGGCGACCGGGCGCAGCGGCAGCTGGAACCCGGCGATCGACTCCGAATGGCCCAGGAAGATCAGCCCGCCGGGCCGCAGACAGGCGACCAGCCGCGACACCACCTTTTCCTGGGTCGGCTTGTCGAAATAGATCAGCACGTTGCGGCAGAAGATGATGTCCATCGCATCGCCCACCGGATAGCGTTGGTCCATCAGGTTCATCTGCGCGAAGCCGATCGCCGAGCGGAGGGCGGGCACGATCCGCATCTCGCCGCGCTTGGGATCGCTCGGCCGCATCACATAGCGGTTGCGCAGCGCGGTCGGCACCGGGTCCAGCATCGCCGCCGGATAGACACCGCGCCGGGCGGTGCGCAGCACCTCGCTGTCCAGATCGGTCGCCAGGATGCCGAAATCGGGGCCGCCCTTGTCCTGGGCATAGGCATCGAGCAGCATCGCCAGCGTATAGGGCTCCGCCCCCGTCGAGCAGGCCGCGCTCCACACCCGCAGCTGGCGCACGCCCTCACGGTGCATCTTGGGCAGCGCGGTATCGACCAGATAGTCGAAATGCTTGGGTTCGCGGAAAAAGTCGGTCTTGTTGGTGGTGACCGCGTTCAACAGATGCTCGCGCTCCCCCTCCAGATGATTGCCGTCGAACAGCCAGCCGCAATAGTCGCGCAGGCTGGACAGGCCGTTGGCGCGCACCCGGCGGCGCAGCCGCCCCTCGATCATGGTGATCTTGACCGGCGGCAGGCGGATGCCGCACTCCTTGTAGATATAGGCGGCAAGCCGATCGAAATCGCGCGGTTGCAGCGTATCGGTCGTGTCTGCCACGCGGGCCAGATTGCTCAAGGGGTCGGCTCCTGTTCGCCGGAAGGAAAGGGACCGGCCGCCGCGCCGGGCGGCCGGTTGCAAGAAGGATCAGGCCGCCAGGCCCAGGGTCGCCAGCGCGTCGGGCCCGTCATCGGCGCCGAACAGCCGGGCGGGGTCGAGCAGCGCGACGAAGCCCGCCCCGCGCCGCAGGATCGCCTCGATCTGCTGCGACCGCCAGCGGCCGCCGATATCGGGCGAGCCCTCCACCGAGTCGGCGGCGAAGGTGCTGACGTCGAGCACCCGGTCGACCACCAGCCCCAGCGCGAGCGGCGCGCCCCCCGCGCCGGTCATGTCCACGACCAGGATCCGGGTCGTCAGCGTCGGCTCGACCGGCGGCAATCCCAGCCGCGACCGCAGATCGACCATCGGCACCGACAGGCCGCGCACATCGGTCAGGCCCAGGAACCATTCGGGCGCGGCGGGCACCCGATAGGCCGGACGATGGTCCAGGATCTCCCGGACCGCGGTCACGGGAAGCGCGAACTCCTCGTCCCCCAGACCGAAGACCACGACCTGGATGTCTCCCCCCGCCGCGCTCATGCCGCGCGTCCGAATTCAGCGTCTTCGCCATCCGGGCCGCCATTGGTCAGGTCGAGCGCGAAGCCGCGCACCCGCGCCTGCTGGTCGGCGACCGAGCCGGGCCGCGAGGACGACGGAGCCTTGGCCCTGACCTTGGCGACGGCCGGGCGCGAGGCCGGGCGGCGATTGTGCGGCGTGCGGGCGGGAGCCCCATGGCCGATCGTGTCGACCTGGAAGAAGGCGATGCCTTCCTGAAGCTCCTCGGCCTGGCTGGCCAGTTCCTCCGAGGTGGACGAGATCTGCTCGGAGGCCGAGGCGTTCTGCTGCGTGACCTTGTCGAGCTGCTGGATCGCCTCGTTGATCTGGACCGCGCCGATATCCTGTTCGCGGCACGCGGCGCTGATCTCGGCGACCAACTCGGCGGTACGTCGGATGTCGGGGACCAGCCTGGTCAGCATCTCGCCCGCCTGGGTGGCGGCGGCGACGGTGTCGGACGACATGCCGCTGATCTCGGCGGCCGCCGTCTGGCTGCGCTCGGCGAGCTTGCGGACCTCGGCGGCGACCACCGCGAAGCCGCGACCATGTTCGCCCGCGCGCGCCGCCTCGACCGCCGCGTTGAGGGCCAGCAGGTCGGTCTGGCGGGCGATTTCCTGCACGATGCCGATCTTTTCGGCGATGGTGCGCATCGCGACGACCGCCTTCTGCACTGCCGCACCGCTCTGTTCGGCGTCCTGCGAAGACTGACGCGCGATCTTCTCGGTCTGGGTGGCGTTGTCGGCATTCTGTTTGATGTTGGCGGCCATCTGCTCCATCGAGGCCGAAGCCTCCTCGGCGGCGGCGGCCTGTTCGGTCGCGCCCTGACTCACCTGCTCCGACGAGGAGGACAGCTGCTGGCTGCCGCTCGCGACATTCTGCGCCGCCTGGGCGGTCTGGGTGATCGTGTCGCGCAGGCGGCCGGTCATGCGGTTCACCGTGTCGACCAGATCCTTGATCTCGTCATTGCTGCGGACCGACACTTCGTTGTTCAGGTCGCCTTCGGCCACTGCGGACATGGCCTCGCCGACCTTGCGCAGCCCGTTGGACACCAGCAGCGCGATCCACACCGCACCGCAGATCGCGATCAGCAGCGCGACCGCGGCGGTGGTGAACATGGTGGTGCGCGCCGATGCGTAGAGCGCGTCCGACTCGGCATTGGCCTTGACCATCTGCCCCTGGGTGATGATCGCCAGCTTGCCCAGCGTCTCGCTCAGATTGGTGGCGATGGTGCGCCCCTCGGTCATCGAGATCTGCGCGGCCTCGGCATTGCGATTCTCCATCGCCAGGCCGCGCGCCCGCTCGCTGACCGCCTTATAGGCGCGCCATTCCTCCAGCGCCTTGGTCCAGACCGGACGCCCCTGCTCGGTGGCGATCTTCAGCCCGCCGTTCAGGCTTTCCTGGATCTTGGCGTCATATTGCGCGAACAGCGCCTCGAAATTGCGGTTCGCCGCCGCATCCTGGGTCAGCATCATGTTCTTTTCGGCGCGGATCGCGCGGCCGATATCGCCATCGGCGGTCAACGAGAGCTGGATACGCTTGGCCGGTCCATCGATGATGTCCGCGATCATGCTGTTCAAAACGTTGATCTTGGAGATGCCGACCCCGACGACCACCGCCAATAGCAACAATACTACCGCGAACGTCCCGGCCAACTTCATCTTGATGGTTGCGCGCATCGTCAGTCCCCGTGAGAACCACCTTTCGAGGTGGTTTCGAATCACCCATAAAATTTCGATCATCAATTAACCGGCAACTGATGAAGGATTGGTTCAGAGCGGATGCTCTTGTGCCGATTTTACGCGGCCTTGCGCGGCGATGGCGTCCGGGAGCGAGGCAATGCGACGCCCCGCCCCCGATACCCGCCCCCGATGGCGACGTCAGGCGACTCGGCCGAAATCCACATCCTCGCCGTCCGGGCCGCCGCTGGTCATGTCGAGGGCGAAGCCACGCAGGCGCGCCTGCTGGTCGGCGACCGATCCGGCACGTCCGCCGCCGGGCCGCGCCTTGGCCGCCGTCGGACGCGACGCGGGCTTGCGCACTGCCGACTTGGCCGCCGCCGGACGCGCCTCCTGCGCCACTTGGAAGAAGGCGATGCTTTCCTGCAAATCCTCGGCCTGGCCCGCCAGTTCGGTCGACGTGCCCGATATCTGCTCGGAGGCCGAGGCGTTCTGCTGGGTCACCTTGTCGAGCTGCTGGATCGCCTCGTTGATCTGGACCGCGCCGATATCCTGTTCGCGACACGCGGCACTGATCTCGGCGACCAGTTCGGCGGTGCGGCGGATGTCGGGCACCAGCCTGGTCAGCATGTCCCCCGCCTGGGTCGCGGCCGCCACCGTATCCGACGACATGCCGCTGATCTCGGCCGCCGCCGTCTGGCTGCGCTCGGCCAGCTTGCGGACCTCGGCGGCGACGACCGCAAAGCCGCGACCATGTTCGCCCGCGCGGGCCGCCTCGACCGCCGCGTTCAGCGCCAGCAGGTCGGTCTGACGCGCGATCTCCTGCACGATGCTGATCTTCTCGGCGATGGTGCGCATCGCGACGACCGCCTTCTGCACCGCCGCCCCGCTGATCTCGGCATCCTGCGACGACTGGCGCGCGATCTTCTCGGTCTGGGTGGCGTTGTCGGCATTCTGTTTGATGTTGGCGGCCATCTGCTCCATCGAGGCCGACGCTTCTTCCGCCGCCGCAGCCTGCTCGGTCGCGCCGCCCGACACCTGCTCCGACGAGGAGGACAGCTGCTGGCTGCCCGCCGCGACCAGGTCCGCCGCGCCCGACACGTTGATCGCAAAGCTGGTCAGATTGTCGACCAGATTGTTGATCGCATCCTTCATCCGGCGATGATCGCCCTCGCACGCGATATCGACCCGCTCGAGCAGCGAGCCCGTGCTGACGAGATTGAGCACCCGGTTGCCCTCGCCGATCGGCAGCAGGATCGCGTCGAGCATCCCGTTGATGCCCTGGACCAGACGCGCGAAGTCGCCGGGGAAGCGCTGGGCCTCGCCCCGCTCGCTCAGCTGCCCTGCGGTCGAGGCGGCGATCAGCCGCTGGATTTCGCCGATGATCGCCTTGAAATTGGTGCGCAGCAGCTCGATCGTCTCGTTGATAAAGGCCTTCTTGCCGGGCAGCTGCTCCATCGGCGCGTCGAAATCGCCCTCGCCGAACTGCTTGATGCAGGCCATCGCCTTCTTCTTGGCGGCGATATGGTTGGCCACCATGTCGTTGAGGCCCTTGGCCATCGCCGCGAAGTCGCCCTGGAACCGCTCGACCGGCACGAAGACGTCGATATCGCCGCGATCATGCTCGGCCGACATGGTGTTCATCTCGGCGATCAGGCCCTTCAGATTGCCGCGAAGCTGCTCGATCGTGTCGTTGATGAACGCCTTCTTGCCGGGCAGCGGCGCCAGCGGCGCCTCGAAATCGCCCTCGCCCAGCGACTTGACGCAGGCCATCGCCATCTTCTTGACCGCGATATGGCTGGCGACCAGGTCGTTGACCAGGCGGGCGGCGGTGGCGAGGTCGCCCTGGAAATCGTCGACCGGCAGCATCGCGTCGATATCGCCGCGATCATGCTCGGCGGCCATGTGCGACAGCCGCCGGGTAAAGGCGGCGGCGGGGGACGCCGCCGCTTCGATCATGTCGTTCACCGCGACCAGAATGTCGCGCGCCTTGCCGGTCGCGCCGGTCAGATCGGCCCGCTCCTGCGTCCGCCCCTGGGCGAAGGCGCGCTGCAACCGGGTGATTTCCATCGTGGCGACATCGACGTGCGATGTGGTCTTGAGCGAGGCATGGAAACGCATTTTACTGCTCCGAAGAGGTTATGATCTTGAAAAAGGAAGCGGGGCGGTATCGATCGATACCGCCCCCGAAAGTCAGGCCGCCGCCGCAAGGGACATGGGGCCGTCGAGATCGTCCGCCGCGAACAGCCGACCGGGATCGAGCAGCGCGACGAAGCCCGTGCCGCGCCGCAGGATCGCCTCGATCTGCTGCGATCGCCATCGGCCGCCGACACCGGGCGAATCCTCGATCATGTCCGCCGCGAAGATGCTGACGTCGAGCACCCGGTCGACGACCAGCCCGAGCGAGAGCGGCACGTCCCCCGCCCCGACCAGGTCGACGACCAGGATCCGGGTCGTCAGCGTCGGTTCGACCGGCGAGAGGCCCAGCCGCGCGCGCAGGTCGACCATCGGCACCGACAGGCCGCGCACATCGGTCAGCCCCAGGAACCAGTCGGGCGCGGCCGGCACCCGATAGGCCGGACGATGGTCCAGGATCTCGCGGACGCTGGTCACGGGAAGCGCGAATTCCTCCTCCCCCAGTCCGAAGACCACGACCTGGATGTCGCCGCGCGCGCTCATGCCGCGCGTCCGAATTCGGCGTCCTCGCCGTCCGGGCCGCCATTGCTCAGGTCGAGCGCGAAGCCGTGCGCGCGGGCCTGCTGATCGGCAACCGACTGGGAACGCGGCGCGGGCTTGGCCTTTCGGGCGGCGGCGCGGCGATCGGCCGGCTTGGCGGCACGCGACGATCGGGCGGACCCGGCGCGGTCGCGGTCATCCACGTTGAAATAGGAAATGCTTTCCTGAAGCTCCTCGGCCTGGCTCGCCAGTTCCTCCGAGGTGGACGAGATCTGTTCGGCGGCCGAGGCGTTCTGCTGCGTGACCTTGTCGAGCTGCTGGATGGCGCCGTTGATCTGGACCGCGCCGACATCCTGTTCGCGGCACGCGGCGCTGATCTCGGCGACCAGCTCGGCGGTGCGGCGGATGTCGGGGACGAGGCGGCTGAGCATCTCGCCCGCTTCGACGGCGGCGGTGACGGTGTCGGACGACATGCCGCTGATCTCGGCCGCCGCCATCTGGCTGCGCTCGGCGAGCTTGCGGACCTCGGCGGCGACCACCGCGAAGCCGCGACCATGTTCGCCCGCGCGGGCCGCCTCGACCGCCGCGTTCAGCGCCAGCAGGTCGGTCTGGCGGGCGATCTCCTGCACGATGCCGATCTTCTCGGCGATGGTGCGCATCGCGACGACCGCCTTCTGTACCGCCGCGCCGCTCTGTTCGGCGTCCTGCGACGACTGACGTGCGATCTTCTCGGTCTGGGTGGCGTTGTCGGCATTCTGTTTGATGTTGGCGGCCATCTGCTCCATCGAGGCCGAAGCCTCCTCGGCGGCGGCGGCCTGTTCGGTCGCGCCCTGGCTCACCTGTTCCGACGACGACGACAGCTGCTGGCTGCCGCTCGCGACATTCTGTGCCGCCTGGGTCGCATCGCCGACGACGCCGCGCAGACGCTCCACCATCGTGACCAGCGCATGGCCCAGCCGGTCCTGGTCGGACAGCGGCTTGGGCTGGACGGTCAGGTCGCCCCCGGCAATCTCCCCGGCGATGGCGGCGATCCCCTCGAAGCTGCGGCGCAGCGCGTCGAGATTGGCGTTCAGCTGATCGGTCAGGCCGCCGAAACGCTGGGTCATGCCGACCGTCGTGTCGCCCCTGGACACGGCATCCAGCACGCCCGAAATCTGGTCGAACGCGCCCTCGACCGCGCCGACGCTGCCCTGCATCTGCCCGATCTCGTCGCGGCGATTGGTCGCCAGCGGCTCGGCGATGCGGGCCAGCGCCTGGGACAACAGGCCGATGGGGCGGGCGATCGTGCGGGTCATCAACAGGCCGATCGCGACCGCCGCCAGCACGCTGGCCGCCATGCCGATCCAGATGGCCAGGGTGATCGTCGAGAAGGCGTCCCGCTGCGCCTCCTGCCGCTGGGCGAGCAGGGTGCGTTCGGTGGCGACCAGTTCGCCGACCCGGCCACGCAGCTGGTCCATCGCCGCCTTGCCCGCACCGCTGCTCTCCAGCGCGCGCGCGCTCTCGCGGGTTTCGGGATGCGCCATCAGGCGGATGGCCTTTTCGGCGACATCGTTATGCCAGCTTTCCGCCAGCCGCCGGATATCGTCCAGCCGCGACTGCTGCGCCGGATTGTCGCTGGTCATCGCCTTGACCTCGGTCCAGGCCTGCGAAAAATCGGTCCAGCCCTTGTGATAGGGCTTCAGGAAGTCATCGTTCCCCGACACCAGATAGCCGCGATAGCCGGTTTCCTGGTTGACCATATTGGTGACGATATCGTCCGCCGTGGCGATGACCTTATAGGTATGCTCGTTGATCTCGGTGGTCGATTTGACCTTGCCCGCATTGGACAGGATCACCCCGTCGACGCCGACCGTAATCGCGATGATCGCGCCCAGACATAATGTCAGCTTCTTCGATATCGACAGATTGTTGAACAGCGTCAGCATGGTGATGTCCCAAGGAGGAAAAAAGGACGCACGCCGGGGCCTCCGCGTCTTGGCGCGCGGATGACGGTCGGCGTTGCGGGTGGAAAAGGGGGGGTGGGGGAGGCGATCCGCCTCCCCCGGTCACGCAGCGATCAGGCGGCGCGTCCGAAATCGGCGTCCTCGCTGTCGGGACCGCCATTGGCCAGGTCGAGCGCGAAGCCGCGCACCCGCGCCTGCTGGTCGGCGATCGAGCCGGATCGCGAGGCCGGGCTGGCCTTCTTGGCCGGCGCGGCGCGCTGGACGACCGGCTTGCGAACCGCCGAGCTGCGCACATGCTGGCCACCGGCCTTCTCGACGCGGAAATAGGCGATGCCTTCCTGAAGCTCCTCGGCCTGGCTGGCCAGTTCCTCCGAGGTGGACGAGATCTGCTCGGACGCCGAGGCGTTCTGCTGGGTGACCTTGTCGAGCTGCTGGATAGCCTCGTTGATCTGGACCGCGCCGATATCCTGTTCGCGGCACGCGGCGCTGATCTCGGCGACCAGCTCGGCGGTGCGGCGGATGTCGGGGACCAGCCTGGTCAGCATCTCGCCCGCCTGGGTGGCGGCGGCGACGGTGTCCGAGGACATGCCGCTGATCTCGGCCGCGGCCGACTGGCTGCGCTCGGCGAGCTTGCGGACCTCGGCGGCGACGACCGCGAAGCCGCGACCATGTTCGCCCGCGCGCGCCGCCTCGACGGCCGCGTTCAGCGCCAGCAGGTCGGTCTGGCGCGCGATTTCCTGCACGATGCCGATCTTTTCGGCGATGGTGCGCATCGCGACGACCGCCTTCTGCACCGCCGCACCACTCTGTTCGGCGTCCTGCGACGACTGGCGTGCGATCTTCTCGGTCTGGGTCGCGTTGTCGGCATTCTGTTTGATGTTGGCGGCCATCTGCTCCATCGAGGCCGAGGCCTCTTCGGCGGCGGCGGCCTGTTCGGTCGCGCCCTGGCTCACCTGCTCCGACGAGGAGGACAGCTGCTGCGACCCCGCCGCGACATTCTGCGCCGCCTGGGTCGAGTCGCTCACCACGCCGCGCAGACGCTCGACCATCGAGACCAGCGCATGGCCCAGCACGTCCTTGTCCGACAGGGGCTGGTGGCTGACGGTCAGGTCGCCGCTGGCGATCGTATCGGCCAGCTGGGCGCTCTCGCGCAGATTGGCGGTCATGCGATTGACGGTGTCGACCAGGTCCTTGATCTCGTCATTGGTCTTGACGGTCACATCCTGGCTGAGATCGCCGATGGCCACCGCGTCGAGCGCGACCGACACCTTGCTCAGCCCCTGCGACACCAGGCGCGCGATCCAGAAGGCCGCACCGATCGCGATCAGGATCGCCGCCACCGCCGTCGCCAGCAGGATGTTGCGCGCCTGCTCATATTGCGCATTGGTATCGGCATCGGCCTGCTTCATCGCGTCCTGCGCGATATTGACGATCTGGTCGATCTGGTCGGACATGGTGCCCGCGATCTCGCGCGACTTGGACACCGAAAGCTGTCCGGCCTCGGCATTCTTGTTGACCAGTGCCAGGCTGCGGATCTGGTCGTTGACCGGCACATATTGCTCGAAGAGCGACTGGACCTGCATCCAGCGCGGCTTGCCGTCGGCGCTGGCGATGTTCAGCCCCGTCGCGATCATGTTGCGCGTCTCGCTGCGCGCCTTCATGACCTGTTCGTCGAACTTGCGGGTCAGCGCATCGTCGTTGGTCAGCGCCATGTTCTTTTCGAAGCGCAGCGTCTTGTTCATCCGCTCATTGACCATGAGCGCGATCTCCAGCCGCTTGGCGGGGCCCGCGATGACGTCGGTGATCGCCGTGTTCAGCGCGTTCATCTTGGCGATGCCGACGCCGATGACGGCCAGCAAAAGCAATATCGTGACGGCAAAGCTGGCCGCCAGTTTCATTTTTATCGTTGCTCGCATGATTTTGTCCCCCCGCGCAAATGGCTGATATGTCGTATGTTTTAGTGGATGCTTGCCGCCTCGGTCGCATGGGCGGTCAAACGCGAGAACAGGGCCGCCAGATCGGGCAGGACGACGACGTCGCCCTCGCGCCGGACCAGGCAGCGAACATGGTCGCGCGGCCAGCGCATGCCGATGACGGGCGCCTCCTCCGCATCGCCCGCATGCAGCACGGTCACCTCGTTCACCCGGTCGGCGGTCAGGCCGATCAGGATCGGATTGCCGTCCAGGTCGAGTTCGATGACGATGATCCGGCTGTCGGCGGTGGTGCTCAGCGCCTCCATCCCGAACGAACCGCGCAGATCGGCCAGCGGCACGATGCGCCCGCGAAAGTTGATGACCGCCGCGGCCAGCGGATCGGCGCCCGGCACTGCGGTGACCGGCATCATGTCCAGTATCTCGCGGACGATGCCCGCCTCCAGTGCGAAGGTCTCTCCGCCCAGGCCGAAGGTCAGGACCTCCAGCCCCTGGTCGGGCGTCCAATGGGGTACTTTGTGATAGGGCATGGGCTTATCCAGCGGCCAGACGCCGCTCCTCCCTGGGCTGGCTCAGCGCGATCAGCTGGGCGATGTCGAGGATCAGGGCGACCGAACCGTCGCCCAATATGGTCGCGCCCGCAAAGGCCGCGACGTTGCGGTGAAGCGGCGACATCGCCTTGATGACCGTCTGGTGGTTGCCGATGATCTGGTCGACGACCAGGCCGACCCGCTCCTGGCCGGTGCCGACCACCACGATCTTCTGATAGGTGTCGGGCTTGGTCCCGGTGTCGAACAGGTCGCGCAGCCGCAGGAACGGCACCAGCCGCTCGCGCAGCGTGATGATGCTGCGCCCGCGCGAACGCAGATCCTCCTCCAGCGACAGCTCCAGGCATTCCTCGACCGCCGCGAGCGGGATGACATAGCGTCCCTCACCCACCCGGACGAGCAGCCCCTCGATGATCGCCAGCGTCAGCGGAATGCGCAGCGTGATGGTCGAACCCTGGCCGGGCACGCTCTTCACGTCGATCGAGCCGCGCAGGCTTTCGATCGTGCGCTTGACCACGTCCATGCCGACGCCGCGCCCGGACAGGTTGGTGACCTGCGCCGCCGTCGAGAAGCCGGGGTGGAAGATCAGGCCCAGCAGCTCGTCCTCACCGACCACCTGCCCCGGCTGGATCAGGCCATTGGCCTCCGCCTTGGCACGGACCCGCTCGACATCGATGCCGCGCCCGTCGTCGGTGATGGTGATCAGCACCTCGCCGCCCGCCTGATGCGCGCTGAGGCGGATCAGGCCGCTGGCCGACTTGCCCGCCGCGAGGCGGTCCTCGGCCCGTTCCAGCCCATGGTCGCAACTGTTGCGGATGATATGGACCAGCGGGTCGAACAGCCGCTCGATCACCGTCTTGTCGACCTCGGTCGTCTCGCCCTCGGTGACGAGTTCGATCGTCTTGCCGGTCTCGATCGCCAGATCGTGGATCAGGCGGCGGAAGCGGCCGAACAGCGTCGAGACCGGCACCATGCGCAGGATCATCATCGTGTCGCGCATCTCGCCCGCCAGCCGCTCGATCTCCTCGGAGACGGAGCGCAGGCTCAGGTCATGGCCATGGCCCGCCAGCTGCGACAAGCGGCTCTGCGCGATGACGAGCTCGCCGACCCGGTCCATCAGTTCGTCGAGACGCTCGGCGGGGACGCGGACATGCTCGCCCTGCGACCGGTTGGCCGGGGTGCGCGCAGGCTGGTCGTTCGCCGCGACCGGGGCCGTGACGGCGGGCGCGGGGGCCGGAGCCGCGACGGGCGATGCCGCCGCCGGTTCGTCCGCCACCGCCGGTTCCTCGCTCGCCTCGACCGCCAGCGGGGCGATGGTGATCTCCATATCGTCCATGACGAACAGGAAGACGTCCTCGATCGCATCGCGCGAGATGTCGCCGATCAGCGTGCAGTCCCAGCCGACGACGCAATGGCCGGGCTCGAAGGTGCCGAGCGCGGGAATCTCGTCGGTCCGCGCGACGATCGTCGCCTCGCCCAGCTCGCGCAGCTCGTCGAGCAGCGCCAGCGGATTGGTGCCGTTGGCCATCGCGTCGGGCGGCAGGCGGAAGGACAGCGTCCAGCCCGTCCTGACCGGCGCGGCGACGGGCGCGGGCACTTCGCCAGCCCCGCCCGCCGCGGCATCGACCGCCGCCGCCAGCCGGGTCAGGATCGCCTGCCCCTCGGCCTCGGGCGCATCGCCCTCGACCAGCGCGCGCATATGGTCGCCCGCCGACAGGATGACCGACACCAGGTCCGGCGTCGCGCGAACATCGCCCTTGCGGACGCGGTCGAACGCGGTTTCGCAGTGATGGGTGAAGGCCGCCAGCTTGTCGAAGCCGAACATCGCGCCCGAGCCCTTGAGCGTGTGAAGCCCCCGGAACACGGCATTGACCAGGCCCATATCGTCCAGCCGGTGCCCCAGATCGAGCAGCCCCTGCTCGACCTGCTCCAGAAGCTCGCCCGCCTCGATCCGGAAGGCGGCTGTCGGATCCTCGCCGCTCACCGTGCGAGGACCTTCTGCGCGACGCGGATCAGCTGTTCGGGCTGGAAGGGCTTGACCAGCCAGCCGGTCGCGCCCGCCGCCTTGGCCTGCGCCTTCATCGCGTCGTCCGATTCGGTGGTCAGGAAGATGATCGGCACACCCGCCTGCGCGGGTTGCTGGCGCAGCGCGCGGATCATCTCCAACCCGTCCATATTGGGCATGTTCAGGTCGGTGACGATCAGGTCGAACCGGGTCGCGGTCGCCTTGCTCAGCCCCTCGACGCCGTCCGCGGCTTCGGTCACCGCATAGCCCGCGCCGGTCAGCGCGATGCGGATCGCCATGCGCAGGGAGGCGCTGTCGTCAACGGTAAGGATCGAGGCGGTCATTGGTCCGTATCTCCGTGGAACCAGAATTGGCTGTGTTCGGGGTTGGGGTGGGGCAGGAAGGCCGCCCGGTTGAGAAGCGCGCGGAAGGACTCGCCCGCCGGGGCCGCCAGGGCGAAATCGCAATCGACCTCCGCCGCGCCGACCCGTGCCGCCTGGACGAGCTGGACGACGCTCAGATCGGGGGCGGCGACCTCGGAGAGATCCAGCCGGACCGTCGCGCCCGGCGTGATGGCCGCCTGCAATTCCTCGGCAAGCGTGCCGATGTTCGGCAGGCACAGATTCTCGCTTGCCATCACTGTCGTGATCGACATGATTTTATCCTTCGCAGCAAAGATTCGACGGCGCAGGATCGCGCCTGCGTCGAGGATCACTTATCTATCGGGACGATCGTCAAGATTTCGGCGCCCGGTTCCGTATCCCAATCGGGAGTCACCCTTGTCGCGCGGCTGCACCCGGCTTGCCTTGGCACGGGTGAAGGGGCGTGTTTAAGGGTCGACTCATTTGTAATTCCCCCGCATTCATTTGGAGGGATAGGGATCAAAGGTAAAATGCCCCTTAAATGGGCAAAAATTTCTGCCCAAAATGGCGAATTATTGGGCGCGCCTGTGCGATGTCCTGAAAAGCCGCCATTTCATCGGCGTCAGATGGCGCGGCGCGCACGGGACAACCCGTCCGGGCAAGCATCCGCCGGACGGCATTTCGGTGAAGATCGATCGGGCGCGACCGCGAATCGCACCGCCACCGGGCGACGGCGCGATTCGCGGACGGGGTTCGGGATTATTCGGCGAACAGGGTCGCGGTTTCGTCGGCAGTCAGGTCGATGCCGAACATCAGGCTCATCCGCATCCGATAGACGCGTGGGTCGGTGATCGTTCCTTCCGTCACCTCCTGCCCGACGCAGCGGCGATAATGCCGGCCGGTCAGCGTCGCAAAGCCGCGCGGCAGGATGATGCTGACGATATTGGCCAGGCGGAACCGGCTCTCCTCATAGGTCGAGGTCCAGTGGTTGCCCATCGCCAGGTCGGCATCCCAGACATGGTCGGTGGTGAAGCTGTATTGCGGCTCCCACCCCTCGCCCATCGAGCGGCCGTCGGTGTTGCCCGGATGCCCGTCGCGCAGCAGCATCCAGCCATGCTGGACGTCACGGGTCAGCCGGAAACGCGCGCCGTCGGGGCCCTTCGCCTCCGCCCCGTCGACCAAAGGCATCGGCGGCGAATAGCTGCCCCCGAAGCCCGCATCGGCGATCCAGTCCTGGCCATCGATATGGACGAGGCTGAACGTATGGGTGGTCGGCGGCACGTCGGTCGCGCGCAGCCAGACCCGCGCCAGGAGCGGCCGCGCGGCAAAGCCATGCGCCGCCAGCACGTCGAGGAGCAGCCGGTTCTGCTCGAAACAATATCCGCCGCGCCGGGCCCCGACCAGCTTGGCGAAGACGCTGGCGCTGTCGATCGCGATCGGACGGCCGAGGCGGACGTCGAGATTCTCGAACGGGATGGCCAGCCGGTGCGCGCGCTGCAACCGCGCCAGCCCTTCGGCATCGACGGTCACGCGCGAGGGAAGGGCGATGCGGGCGAGATAGGAATCGAGGTCGAACATGGCCCAGCAGATAGGATGCCCAACCGCGATTGTCGAAGGGGCGCGCGCATGGCCCTGCCCCGCCCCCTTATCGCGCACGTCCCGACAGGATATAGGCCGCGTCAGCCATGACCTTTCCCGATCACGACCCGACCCTGCCCTTCGGCCCTTCCGCGATCCGTGCCGCCGCCGAGGTCATCGCGGCGGGCGGGATCGTCGCGGTGCCGACCGAGACGGTCTATGGCCTCGCCGCCGATGCGACCGACGCGGCGGCGGTGGCGCGGATCTATGCGGCCAAGGGGCGGCCGTCCTTCAACCCGCTGATCGTCCATGTCGCCGATCTGGCGGCGGCGCAGGCGCTGGCCGACTTCGATGCCGAGGCGCTGGCGCTGGCCGAGACCTTCTGGCCCGGCCCGCTGACGCTGGTGCGCCCGGTCCGGGCGGGGTCGGGCATCGCCTCGCTGGTGACGGCGGGGCTGGACACGGTGGCGATCCGGGTGCCGCGCCACCGCGCGATGCAGGCGCTGCTGGCGGAGAGCGGCCGTCCGCTCGCCGCCCCCTCCGCCAATGCCAGCGGCGGGATCAGCCCGACCCGCGCGTCCCATGTCCGCGCCAGCCTGGGGCCGGACGTGCCCATTCTGGACGACGGCGCGACCGAGGCGGGGCTGGAATCGACGATCGTCGCGGGCCGCACCATCCTGCGCCCCGGTCCGGTCACGGCGGCGATGCTGGCGGGCGTGCTGGGCACGGTCGAACAGGGGCCGGACACTCCCGCGATCGTCACCGCGCCGGGGCAGCTCGCCAGCCATTATGCCCCGCGCAAGGCGCTGCGGCTGAACGCCACGGCAGCGGATACGGACGAATGGCTGATCGGCTTCGGCGCGGTCGCGGGCCACGACACGCTGTCGGCGAGCGGCGATCCGGTCGAGGCCGCCGCACGGTTGTTCGACGCCCTCCACCGCGCCGATGCAAGCGACCACGCCCGCCTGGCGGTCGCCCCGATCCCGGCGGACGGGATCGGCGAGGCGATCAACGACCGGCTGCGGCGCGCGGCGACGCGATAGTGTTTGCGGCGAGGCCCTGGATTTCGCTCAGCGCGAAGGAAAAACCCTCCCTCCGTTCGGCCTGAGCGAAGTCGAAGGCCAAGGGATCAACCGACACCACAAGGGCATTTTTGGCAAACGTCCGGGGCGTGGCCTTCGACTACGCTCAGGCTGAACGGGAGAATGGGATCGCTCCACTGCTCCGTTCACGCTGAGCGGAATCGAAGCGTACGCCCCGACCTCGCCCCGGAATTTACGCCGTCACCGCCTTCGACCGCGCGGCGAAGCTCTTGCGCAGCTTCTGGAGCTTGGGCGGGATCACCGCCATGCAATAGGGGTTGGACCGTCCCGAGGTTTCCCAATAATCCTGGTGATAATCCTCCGCCGGATACCATTCGGCCATCGGCTCGATCGCGGTGACGATCGGCTTGTCGCTGCCGTCCTGCGCGCGCGCCTTCGCCGCCACCATCGCGGCCTCCTGCGCCTCGCCGGCCGGGAACATCGCCGAGCGATATTGCGTGCCCACGTCATTGCCCTGGCGGTTCAGCTGCGTCGGATCATGCGTCGCGAAATAGATGTCGAGCAGATCGTCCAGCGCCAGCTGCTCGGGGTCGAAACCGATGCGGATCGCCTCGGCATGGCCGGTATCGCCGCCGCACACCTGCTTGTAGGTCGGGTTGGGCACGGTCCCGCCGATATAGCCGCTCTCGACCGACTCGACCCCGATCACGTCCTTGAACACCGCCTCGGTGCACCAGAAACATCCGCCGGCCAGCGTCACATATTCGGTCACTCGGAATCTCCTTGTCGTCTTGTGTGCCTAGATAGGAAGGCGCTAGGCGACGACAATCCAAGGCTTTGGGACAAAAGATGATGGCGACGATCGACGGCAAGGTGATGGTGACCGGCGGCGCCGGCTATATCGGCAGCCATGCCGTGTTGGCGCTGCTGGATGCGGGCTACGACGTCGTCGTGCTCGACAATCTCGTCACCGGCTTCGACTGGGCGGTCGATCCGCGTGCCTCGCTGGTGGTCGCCAATGTCGCCGACGACGAAGCGGTGCGCGCCGCGATCCGCGAGCATGGCGTGCGCGCGATCATGCACTTCGCCGGTTCAATCATCGTCCCCGAGTCGGTCACCGATCCGCTCAAATATTATCGCAACAACACCGCCGCCAGCCGTTCGCTGATGGAAAGCGCGGTGGCCGAGGGCGTGGCGCATTTCATCTTCTCCTCGACCGCCGCCACCTATGGCACGCCCGAACGCGTGCCGATCAAGGAGAGCGATCCCAAGGCGCCGATCAATCCCTATGGCATGTCCAAGCTGATGACCGAGATCATGCTGAAGGACGTCGCCGCCGCGCATCCGATCAACTATTGCGCGCTGCGCTATTTCAACGTGGCGGGGGCCGATCCGCAGGGCCGCTCGGGCCAGTCGACGGTCGGCGCGACCCATCTCATCAAGATCGCGGTCGAGGCGGCGATCGGCAAGCGTGAGGCGGTCGGCGTCTATGGCACCGATTTCGCGACCCGCGACGGCACCGGCGTGCGCGACTATATCCATGTCTCCGACCTCGCCGCCGCGCATGTCGCCGCGCTGGAGCTGCTGGTCGCGCAGCCGGGCGAGAGCCACACGCTGAACTGCGGCTATGGTCGCGGCTTCTCGGTCCTCGAGGTGCTCGACGCGGTCGACCGGGTGACGAACCTGACCATCGAGCGCCGGATGGAGGGCCGCCGCGCGGGCGATCCCGCGGAACTGGTCGCCGACAATAGCGCGATCCTGGCGGCGCTGCCCTGGCGCCCGCAACGCGACGATCTGGACGGCATCGTCCGCGACGCGCTGGCCTGGGAGCGCAAGCTGGCCGAAATGGGCCGCTGACGCCGATGCGGCTGCGTTCGCTCCTGTTCGTGCCGGGCGACCAGCCCAGCCTGATGGCCAAGGCGCTGCGAACGGAGGCGGACGCGCTGATCCTCGACCTGGAGGATTCGGTCGCGGCCCAGGCCAAGCCGGCGGCGCGTGAGGCCGTCGCCCGCTTCCTGTCCGCCCCGCGCGAGACGGACAAGGCGATCTTCGTCCGGATCAACCCGGTCGACGGACCGCTGGCCGCCGACGATCTCGCCATCATCCTGCCCGCGCGTCCCGACGGCCTCGTCCTGCCCAAGGCGGAAGGGCTGGCCAGCTTGGACGCGCTGGCGGCGCTGGGGGTGGCGGACATCCCCGTCCTGCCCCCCATCCTGCCCATCGCCACCGAGACCCCGGCGGCGATCTTCCGGCTGGGCGACTATGCGGGCGCGCGCCTGCCGCTCGCCGGGTTGACCTGGGGCGCGGAGGACCTGCCCGCCGCGATCGGCGCCACGACCGCGCGCCATGCCGATGGCGGCTATACCGCCCCCTATCAGCTGGCCCGTTCGCTGACCCTGTTCGGGGCGCACGCGGCGGGTGTCGCGGCGATCGAGACGGTCTATCCCGATTTCGGCGACGCGGACGGGCTGGCCGATTATGCCGCGCGCGGGCGGCGCGACGGCTTTACCGGCATGATGGCGATCCATCCCCGGCAGGTGCCGGTGATCAACGCCGCCTTCACCCCGACGCCCGAAGAGGTGATCCGGGCGCAGGCGATTGTCGACCTGTTCGCGGCGAACCCCGGCGCGGGGGTGCTCCAGCTGGACGGCAAGATGCTCGATGCGCCGCACCTGAAGGCGGCGGAGCGGCTATTGGCGCGCGCCGCGCCATGACTCGCGGGCGGCGGCGGTCGCCCACCACCAGCCCAGCGCCCAGAGCGTTCCGAAACACCATCCGGCGGCCACGTCGGACGGCCAGTGGACGCCCAGATACACGCGGCTGACCCCGATCATCCCGACCAGCAGCACCGCCAGGATTACGATCATGTGGCGCACCCGCCGCTCCTGCGTCACCTGCGTCGCGAGCGCGGCCAGCGTCAGATAGACCATCGCGCTGCCCGCCGCATGGCCGCTGGGAAAGCTGGCATTGGACACGTCCACCCAGTGCGGCACCAGATCGGGCCGCGCCCGCGCGACGATCGTCTTGACCAGGGTCACCGCCATGCCCCCGCTGATCCCCGCCGCCGCCGTGGCGATCGCGGTCAGCCACAGCCGACGTGCGGCCAGCAGCGATACGGCCCCCGCCATGATCAGGATCAGCACCGGCACGCTGCCCAGCGCGGTGACATCGACCGCCGCCCGCATCAGCGCGCGCGACTGGCCGTGCGCGCGCAGCCCGGTCAGAATCGCCCGGTCCCAGGCAAAGGGCCAGTGATCGATCAGCAGGCCCAGAATCAGCAGAAGCGCCAGCGCCGTTGCGCCCGCGGCGGCGCCGCGCAACGCCAGCGGCATGGTCGAGGGTCGAACACCGGGTTCGCTCAACACGGACGCGGGGCGCATATCGGGGACGGGGTTCGGGTCTGTCATAGGAGGGTGCTGATCGTGCCATCTCCCTGGCAAGGCAAGGGGAAATGCCCGATTTCCGGGCCTGGCGGGGCCAAGGCGCGCATTTTGCCCCTCCCCTTTTTCCTGAACGGAGAATTTATCAATCAGGCTGATTTGAAAAATGGGTTTGCTTCTCGGCGAATTTTGTCGCAGAAATGTCTCATACCGGCAGGCAGACCGGTCGGAGAGGACCGATGACCATGAACGATAACGCCATTTCGCCCGTTGACCGTTTGCTGATCCTGGCCTTCGGTGCGATGGCCAGCTGGGTCGCCGTTGGCGGCGTCGCGCTGGGCGCCTCGCGACTGGTTCATCATCTTTTCTGATTTTTCCGGGGCTTGCGGATCGACAAGCCCGGCTCCCAAGACGTACTGATTGCCATCCCCCGCGCAGCCCCCCTCTGCGCGGGCTTTTGTTTGGGCCGTCCGCAAGCGGCCCTTCCCGATCCCGAAGCGCGACATTGCCGCCGCGAATCACCCCTTGGACGATTCGTTTTCTACGGTGGATCGGTTCGATTCCCGACGGATGCGACGCAGCTGTCGCACCGCGCCGATGGCGCGCCAGCGCAGCAGATCGTCCAGCCCCGCATAGCCCAGCCCCAGATGCGGCGGCCGCGCGCTCAGCACATCGCCCAGCGTCACGCCTCCCGAGCGCAGAGCGGCGCGCGCCAGTTGCCGCCATCGCCGCGCGGTTTCCCAGCGGATCAGCGTGAGGGATTCGTCGCGCGGCGCGACCTCGGCGACGAAGGCCGCCTGCAATCCCGCGATCGCCCGTCCCAGCCGCCGGAACGTCGCCCCGTCCGCGACCGGCAGGCCGCCCATATTGTGCCGGACCAGCAGCCGCGCCACCGCCTCGGCCTCCGCGCCCAGATGCGGCCGATGCGCCTCGGCCAGCACCCGCGTCGCGCTGTCCCGCATCGTGTCGGTGAAGCGCTTGGACACGCCCCCGGCATGCTGGCGATAGATCAGCAGCGGCTCGTCGAGCCGCGCGATCCGGCCGAAGGGGCGGATGCGATGATACAGGTCGAAATCCTCGGCATAGAGGATGTCGGGCCTCGTGAAGGGATCGAGCCGCCGCGCGACCTCGGCACGGACCATCACCGTCGACCAGACCAGCGGATTCTCGATCCAGCTCAGCCAGGCTATCAGATCGGGGGTGGTGTGCGGCGCATAGTTCATGGGCAGGATCCGTCCCTCGACCCATTGCTCCGCCTGCGCGCCCACCAGCACGATATCGGGATTCGCCTCCAGATAGGCGACCTGCCGCGCCAGCCTTTCGGGACGGCAGAGATCGTCCTGGTCCAGCCCCGCCAGATAGCGCCCCCGCGCCTCGGCAAAGCCGCGATTGCGCGTCCGCACCGGGCCACCATTCACCGCATTCTCGATCAGGCGAACACGCGGATCGCGCCAGTGGCGCACCAGCGCGCGGGTGTCGTCGGACGAACAATCGTCGACGACCAGCGCCTCCCACCGGGTCAGCGTCTGGGTTTCCAGGCTGGCCAGCGTCTCACCGATCAGCGCCGCGCCGTTATAGGCGGGAATGACGACGCTGACGATCGGATCGCTCATGCCGCCGCCGCACCCGATTGCGCATCGCCCTGCCCCAGCACCTGATCGACGATCATCCGGCCGACATCGTTCTGCCACAGCCACAGCCCGTTGGCCTGCCCCCGAAAGCTCCTTTCTCCCCCCAGCGGCCCCCAGGGCACGAACCCGGCGGACAGGCCGATGCCATAGGCGCCCGGCACCGGGCGATCCTGCGCATCGAGGATATGGCAATGGCGGTCGACCATCGGCCGCCCCTCCTCATGCGCCAATGCGATGGCCACCCCGGCGGCGTCGAACAGCGGCAGCGCGCGCGGACGATAGCCGAGCGCCCCGATCACCAGATCGGCCGCGCCGATAATGGCGCGCGCGTGCAGGTCCGCATCGCCCGCTATCCGGTGAAGCGCCAAGCGCGGATCGGGTGTGCGCCCGCCAAGCGCCAGCATCCGCAGCACCAGTTCGCGCGACTCCAGCCGCAACCCGGCAAGGCGCAGCACGAAGCCGCTGACCGGGCAGATGTCGTCCGGGGTGAAATCGGTGAACCCCTCGGCATGGGCGGCCTCGACCGTCGGGAAGAAGGGCTTGGGCGGCGTCCGGGCGAGCAGGGTGATCGCCTCCGCTCCGAAGGGCAGATCGTGGCATTTGAGCAGCTGCACGGCGCAGGCGATCGCGCTGGTCGATGCGCCGATGATCGCGATGCGCGGCGCGCGGACTCCCGCCAGCCGCTCCCGCGCCCGGTCGATCCCGCCATGCCGCAGCAGCGTGTCGGATCGCATCAGCCGGTCCCCCGCCATGTCGCCCAGCCGCACGCCCGCCACCATCGTGTCGGCGATCTGTTCGTCGGTCTGGTATCCCCCAGTAGCTATGACGATATGTCGCGAAGTCAGGGTGCGGACGCCATCGGGACCGTTTAGGGTGGTGCGCCACCCGCCATCAGCCATGCGGTCCGCGCGCACCGCCTCGGTCGCGGTCAGGACCGCCCCGCCATGATCCGTCACGATCCCGCGCAGCCGCTGCGCCGTCGCCTCCAGCAGCGGCGCGGTATCGCGAAGCGGCGCGCCCAGCGCCCCGCAATAGCCCGCCATCACCTGCCCCGCCGGATGCGCCTCCAGCGCGGCCAGTTCGGGATGCGGATTGCCCTTCACCGCCGACAGGAAGGTCTCGGCGGTGGTGTCCGAGCGGATGGCATAGCCGCCCAGTTCGCCCGCGCCGATCCGGTCCGACCGCTCGACCAGGACCAGTCCCTGCCGGGCCAGCGGCACCAGCTGTCCCGTCTTGCTCGCCGCGATCAGGATCGCGGTCCCCGCCGGGCCGCCCCCCACCACCAGGCAGCCACAGGGCCGGTCGCGGTCCGGCGCGCGCGCGGGCTCGCCCCCGGCGGCGATGCGCGCGACCACCGCCTTCAGCCGCTCGGCGACGATCCCGGCATCGCCCGGCTTCATCCCGTCCGTGATCGGCAGGCTCAGCATCCGCGCCGACAGCGCGTCCGCGACCGGGGTCGGCTGGATCAGCGCGGTGTCGCGGAACAGCGGCTGCTCGCCGAGATGCGGGCTGAAATAATGGCCCGCCCCGACGCCGTCCGCCGCCAGGGCGGCGATCACCGCATCGCGGCGCCCGGCAATCGCTGGCGGCAACAGCACCGGCATGAACTGCGTCGCCTGCCGCCGCCCCCGCTCCGCCTGAAAGCCATAGCCGGGCAGGCTTTCGCGATATTCGCGGTCCAGATCCGCGCGCGCGGCGCAGACGGCGTCGATCTCCGCCAGTTTCGTACGCGCCATCAGGGCCAGTATCTCGGGCATCTTGGCGTTGATGCCGGGCAGCGTCGCAACCCGCCCGCGCTCGAAACCGAAATTCACCATCGCGCGCAACTGGTCGATGCGGTCGCCATCGCCGCTATAGACCAGCCCGCCCTCCCCGACCGAAAAGGTCTTGGTCGCGTGCATCGAATAGACCAGCGCGAAGGGCGCACCCGTGCCGAACCCCTGCCCCCGTTCGTCCAGCGTGCCCAGCGAGGCCGCCGCATCGACGACCACCCCCACGCCATGGCGCCTGGCCAGCCAGGCATAGCGATCCAGGTCGATGTCCGTGCCGAACGTGGCATAGGGCACGATCGCCCCGATCCGGTCGCCATGGCGCGCGAGCATCCGCTCCTCCTCGCCCGGATCAGCCGTCCAGCTTTGCGGATCGACATCGACGATCAACGGCGTCAGCCCCGCCCAGATCGCCGCCTGCGCGGTCGCGGCAAAGGTCATCGCAGGCATCATCGCCAGCATGCCGGGCTTCGGCGCCATGCCCGCCGCCTGCCGGATGGCGATCATCAGCCCCAGCGTCGCATTGCCCACCGCCAGCGCCGCCCCCCGGCCGTCGAAGAGCCGGTCCACCATCTCCGCCTCGAGCGCGCGGACTTCGGGGCCGTTGTTGCTGAACTGCCCAGACGCCTCGATCCGCTTCAGCCCGTCCAGATGCTCGGACAGCCGGGGCGGTTGGGGGGCGATCAGCGGAAAATCCATGCGGCGCTCGTCCTGTTCGGCGCGCCAGCATCCTACGTCATTGGCGCCGCTACGGATTACCATGGGGCAGCCCCTGCCGCCATGACCCCATCGGGCCACCCGTATCAGGCGGGGACGTGCGGGGCGCTTATGCCACCCGCCGATCGGGAAAGGTCCGCAATGTCTTGAAACACCCCGTGGTGGGTCCGCCGGGACTCGAACCCGGGACCTCTCGATTAAAAGTCGCTTGCTCTACCAACTGAGCTACGGACCCTCCATCGGGGTGGAAGCGACCTAGGGGCGCGGACGCCTGCGGTCAACACCATGTCGCAAATGTCTGACCCGGCGGCCGTCGCGCGGATCGCGCCAGTCCGCGGCGATGGCGGCCAGCGGGTGCAGCACGAAGGCGCGCGCGGCATAGGCGATGTGCGGGACGACCAGTCCCGGCGACCGCCAGGCCCCGCCCGACCACAGGATGATGTCGAGGTCGATCACCCGCGCGCCCCAGCGCTGGCCGCGCCGCCGCCCGAAGGCGCGTTCGATCGCCTTCAGCCGCGCCAGCATCGCGGGCGGATCGAGCGGGCTGTCGACCAGCGCGGCGGCATTGGCGAAGGCCCGGATCGACGGGCCGACCGGCGCGGTGACGATGATCGGCGACACCGCGCGGACATCGCCCAGCTCGGCCAGCGCCGCGCGGATCTCGGCGCGCGGCGAGCCATGCCGCCCCGGACGGTTGGAACCCAGCGCGATGGCATAGCTTGTCGTCGTCATGCCCGACGACTACCCGAGCGCGATGTCCGATGCATCCTTTCCCGCCATCCCCGCACCGCTCGTGCCCGTCCAGCCGCCCCATGACTGCCCGCTATGCCCCCGTCTGGTCGAAGTCCGCCACGCGGTCGCCGCCGAATATCCCGGCTGGTGGAACGGCCCCGTGCCGCCCTTCGGCGATGCCGATCCCTGGCTGGCGATCGTCGGCCTGGCCCCCGGCAAGCATGGCGCGCATCGCACCGGCCGCCCCTTTACCGGCGATGGCGCCGGGCCGCTGCTCTATGGCACGCTCGCCCGGTTCGGGCTGGCCGAGGGGAATTTCGACGCGCGGGTCGATGACGGCCTGACGCTGAACGGCGCGGTGATCCTGAACGCGGTCAAGTGCCTGCCGCCCGAGAACAAGCCGACGCCCGACGAAATCCGCACCTGCCGCACCTTCCTGGAGCAGGAACTCGCCGCGCTGCCCCGGCTGTCGGTCGTCATCGCACTGGGCGAGATCGCGCACCGATCGGTCATCAAGGCGCTGGGCGGACGCCTGCCCAAGGCGCGGTTCGCGCATCTGGCCGAGCACCGCCTGCCCGGCGGCGGGCCGGTGGTGCTCGATAGCTATCACTGCTCCCGCTACAACCAGAATACCGGGCGACTGACCCCCGCCATGTTCAAGGCGGTGTTCGAACGGGCGCTGGCCTTGCGGGGATGATCCCGCTCCTCCCCAAGCGCGCTTGGGGAGGAACAAGACGTCAGATATCCTGGACCAGCCGTCCGTACAGCTCGGGACGGCGGTCGCGGAAGAAGCCGAACGCCGCGCGGTGGCGCTTCACCCGGTCGATATCGAGCGTGGCGACGATCACGCCCTCTTGCTCGCGGTCCAGCTCGGCCAGGATGTCGCCGCGCTCGTCGCAGATGAAGCTGGTGCCGTAGAAAGTCTGGCCATGTTCGCAGCCGACCCGGTTGGCCGCGACGATCGGCACGACGTTCGACACCGCATGGCCGACCATCGCGCGCCGCCACAGCCGGGCGGTGTCGAGGCTATCGTCATGCGGCTCGCTGCCGATCGCGGTGGGGTAGAACAGGATTTCGGCGCCCATCAGCATCATCGCGCGCGCCGTCTCGGGATACCATTGGTCCCAGCAGATACCGACGCCCAGCTTGGTCGCGGGGCCGTCCCACACCTTGAACCCGGTATTGCCGGGGCGGAAATAGAATTTCTCCTCATAACCCGGACCGTCCGGGATATGGCTCTTGCGATAGACGCCCGCGACCTGCCCGTCGGGATTGATCATCGCCAGCGAGTTATAGTGATGCGGGCCGTCCGCCTCGAAGAAGCTGGTCGGGATATGGACCTTCAGCTCGGAGGCCAGCGCCTGCATCGCGCGCACCGCCTTGTGCTCGGCGGTCGGCTTGGCGTTGGCGAACAGCCCCTCGTCCTCGACGCGGCAGAAATATTCGCCCTCGAACAATTCGGGCGGCAGGATCACCTGCGCCCCCTGGGCCGCCGCCTCGCGGACGAGGCGCGACACCTCGGCGATGTTGCGGTCGATATCGGCGGTGAAGGCCAGTTGCAGCGCGGCGACGGTGATCTGGGTCATGGCCACGCCCTTTAATGGCTCAGGACCGGCCCGTCACCCGCCGAGTGACCAGCCGGCCGCGCAATTCGTCGAGGAAGCGACCGGGCTCGTCGAGCCGCAACGCGATCGCGTGGACCGGCGCGCCATGCCAGGGCGAACGGGGCGGCAGCGGCGTTTCGAGCCGGAGCATCAGGTTGGGCCACGCGAGCAACGCCACGTCCCAGCTGCCCGGCGCCCGCACCGTCTCGCCATCGGGATTCGCCGTGACTTCGGCGATCGCTTCATAGGGGATTGTCCGGTCGATCAGAATCCCGGCGCGAATCCGTACCCCCGCCGGGGTCAGCAACACAGGTGCCAGTCGCAGCGACTTGATGAGACCGACCAGATAGAGAAGCGACACGTCGCTGATCGCGAACAGGATCCACGCCAGCGTCCGGTTCCAATGCGCGATGAGCAGGTGCGTGACCCCGATCTCGATGCAGGATAGCAGCAGCAGCGCGATCATCATCGGCTGGAGATAGCGGTGATAGGCAAAGCCGATCGTCCCCAGCGGCACGTCGGGTGCGCCGTTCCAGCGAAACAGGGCCAGATGCAGCAGCCTCGCCTCGGCCATGGCGAAGCGCGCAAGTGGCGGGGGTAGAATTTCGCCAAGCAATGCGCCCCAGCGATCGGGATCACGCGCATCCCAATGTCGCACCCGCTCCGCCACGCGCCACAGGCCCCAGCCACCATGAAGGCCGATCGCGACCACCGGCACCGCCAGCGCCCAGGGCATGTCGACCAGGGCGGCGCGGATCGGCACCGGCGACAGGGAAAGGACCGCCGAACCCGCCATCGCCATGGCAGCAATGCCCGCGCGCCAGCCGGGACGGCGATGGCGGGCGATCAGGCCCAGCATCATCGCGTCGGAGGCGACCCACAGGAACAGCAATGCCGCCGCATAGGGATGGGCCAGCGCGATCGGCAGGCGGAGCAGGGCCGCCGCCGCCATGATAACGAGGGGAGGGACGATGGCCGACCAGACGGAACGATCGGGCGTGGCAGTCGAGCGGGCGATCATCATGGCGCATCCCCCTTCTATCATGAAAGGAGTAGCACCTTATGCGAGGGGCCGCATCCCCGATCCCTCTCCGCTGGAAGCGTTACACAGCAAAAAGGCCCGCGCTCCCCTCCGGAAGCGCGGGCCCTTTGTCAGCCTCGATTCGGATCAGCGCGCCGGGATTTGCTGCGAGATGCAGTGGAAGCTGCCGCCGCCGGTCAGGATCGCGTCGGCGCGCAGGCCGACGACCTGATGGTCGGGGAAGATCGCCTGGATCGCCGCGACGCCCGCATCGTCATTCTCGCTGCCATAGACCGGCACGACGACCGCCGCATTGCCGATATAGAAGTTCATATAGCTGGCGGGCACCACCTCTTCGTCGCGCAGCACACGGCCGGGCGACGGGATGGTCACGACCTCCAGCCCGGCCGCCTCGGCGGTCCGCTTGGCGGCGGCATAGACCTGCCAGTTGGGGTCGTTCTCGGCCGCCTCGGGCATGGCGACCCGGTTCGGTCCGACAAAGCGCGCCAGATTGTCGACATGGCCGTCGGTATGGTCGTTGAGCAGGCCGTCGCCCAGCCAGACGATCCGCGTCAGCCCCAGGTCGCGCGCCAGCCGGTCGGCGATCGCCGCCTCGCTCAGCTCGGGGTTGCGATTGGGATTGAGCAGGCACTGGCGCGTGGTGATGGCCAGCCCGGTGCCGTCGCCATCGATCGCGCCGCCTTCCAGCACCCAGTCGCACGCCGTCGCCGCGATACCGCGATCCTCGGCCAGCCGCGCGCCGACCGTATCGTCGCCGGGCAGGTCGTATTTGCCGCCCCAGCCGTTGAACTGGAACAGCCGCGCCGATCCGTCGCCGGTGACGATCGGGCCGGTGTCGCGCAGCCAGATATCGCCGAACGGCTGGACTACGACGTCCGCCGCGTCGCCCGCCATGGCCCGCGCGGCATCGGCCGCCTCGCCGTCTGCGGCGACCAGGATCACCCGCTCGCCCCGGCCATCGGCATGGACGGCGCGGGCAAAGGCCAGCACCTCCTCGCGTGCAGGCTCCAGATCCTCCTGCCACAGCTCGGGATGGCTGGGAAAGCCGATCCACACGGCGTCATGCGGGGCCCATTCGGGCGGCGGGGGCGTGGTCACGGTCTGCGTGGTCACTGGACGTTCTTCCTGCTTTGATCGCGAATGGCGCGAAATTCGGCGGTGGGATACCAGTTGGGCCACAGGCCCGGCCGGTCGGCCAGCGTCCTGCCCAATTGATAATAGACCGTCAAATCCTCGACCGCGCCCGACCAATCCCAGCGAGGATCATATTCGTCGGCGGGCTTGTGATAGCGGTTGGCGACATAATCCTCGGTCGCCTTCTTGCCCGCGGCGATCCCGCCCATCACCTTGTCCTGCCCCGACCCGCCGTCGAGCATCGGCACGCCCAGCTTGGCGAAGGAGAAATGGTCGGAGCGGTAATAGCTGCCGCGTTCGGGATTGGCTTCCTCGCCGATATAGCGGCCCTGCCGGCCGACAAAGCCCTTGGCCAGATCCTCGATCTCGGACTTGCCCTTGCCGACCAGCACGAAGTCCTTCGAGCGGCCCGTCACGTTCAGCCCGTCCATGTTCACGCCCCCCACGGTCCGCGCCAGCGGGAACACGGGATGCTGTGCGTAATAGCCCGAGCCGAGCAGCCCGCTTTCCTCCGCCGTCACCGCCAGGAACGCGATCGAGCGCTTGGCAGGCCCCGCCTTTGCTTGCGCCTCGGCCAGCGCGACCAGCCCGGCGATACCCGTGGCATTGTCGAGCGCGCCGTTGCAGATATCGTCGCCGTCCACCGCGTCGCAGCGGCCCAGATGGTCCCAATGCGCCGAATAGAGGACGTAATCGCCCGGCTCGGTGGTGCCGGGCAGGACGCCGATCACGTTCTTGGATGCCTGGCGCCGGATCGCGTTGGCGAAGCCGCCCGACAGGGTCAGGCCCAGCGGCACCGCCTTGAACCCCTTGGTCTGCGCCGCCCTGGTCAAGCTGGCGAGGTCCTGGCCCGCCGCCTTCAGGATGCGCTCGGCCACGGGCTGCTGGATCCAGCCGATCACCTGGCTCTGGTCCCTATGATCCCCCGCCTCGTCCAGCTCCAGCTGCGGCCCGGTCCAGGAGGACTGGACCACCGCCCAGGGGTAAGCGGCGGGTTCGGTCTGGTGCACGATCAGCGCGGCGGCGGCACCGTGCTTCGCGGCATTCTCGAACTTATAGGGCCAGCGACCATACCAGGTCATCGCACGGCCCTCGAACGGCCCTTCGCGCCCCATGGTCTGCCAGTCGGCATCGTTGATCAGGATAACCACCGTCTTGCCGCGCACATCGACCCCGGCATAATCGTCCCAGCCCTTTTCGGGCGCGGTGATGCCATAGCCGACAAAGACCATCTCGCTGTCCTTCACGTCGATCCGGGGCGTGACGCGATAGGTCCCCGCCACCATGTCGGTGCGGTAGGCCAGCGAAATGGGCTGCCCCTTGCCCGCCACCGTAAAGGGCTGGACGTCGGTCGCGGTGATCTCGACCATCGGCACGTCCTGGGTCCAGCTGCCCTTGTTGCCGGGCTTCAGACCGGCCTTCTGGAAGCGGTCGATGATATAGGCGACGGTCTTGTCCTCGGCGGGCGTAGTCGGCGCACGGCCTTCATATTCGTCGGAGGACAGGACCTGCGTCACGGTCTTGAGCGTGTCGACCGAAATGGCGGGCCGTTCCTGCGCGATGGCGGTGCCCGAGAGCAGGAGGGACAATAGGACCAGACGACGCATGATGTGCTTTCCCCTTGTGTTTGGGGAGGTTGTGCCGGGCGGCGTCGCCAAGGGCAAGCATGCCGAGCATCGGCCCTCAATCCGGCTTCCACCCCGGAAAAGCCGTTCCGGGCCAAGGAGAAACGTCAGTCCCCCAGCGAATAGACCGACTGGAACTTGCCATTCCGCAGCCCGCCGATCGTCCACTTCGACGGCGCGCCGTTGGTGAAGATCACCCGATATTGTTCATACCGCTCGCCGCTTATTTGTTCGGCCTGCACGAAGGTGATCGTCTTGACGGGCCCCGCCGCCTTCAGGTCCGGCGCCATCCGGGGGAGTTGGTCCTGACACGCCTTGAGCAGGCCATCCGCCATCAGGTCGGCCGGGCAGGTGCCACTGGCGACGGCGGTGAATATGGCGCGGAGCTGTCCGGCATATTGGCCCTGCTCGGCGGTCTGGGCCGTGGCGGCCGTCGCGACCATCCATGCACCGATCGCAACAAAACCCGGTCGCATCGCGCCCCTCCCCTTGAACGGGCGGAGTATGGGCGGCCCTTCGGCATCCGGCAAGCGACGCCGAAACGAAAAAGGCGGCCCCGAAGGACCGCCCTTTCCGCAATTCGGTAAGACCCGAAAACTTAGCGCGAATAGAATTCGACGACCAGGTTCGGCTCCATCTTCACCGGATAGGGCACTTCGTCCAGGGTCGGGATACGGGTCAGCGCGACCTTGGTGTTGCCGTCGGCGGTGACGTAATCGGGCACTTCACGCTCGGCGAGCTGCTGCGCTTCCATGACCAGCGCCATTTCGGTCGCCTTCGAACCCAGCGAGATCTCGTCGCCGACGAAGCAGCGGCGCGACGCGACGTTGCACTTCACGCCGTTGACGCGGATGTGGCCGTGGCTGACCAGCTGGCGCGCGGCGAAGATCGTCGGCGCGAACTTGGCGCGGTACACGATCATGTCCAGACGCTGCTCGAGCAGGCCGATCAGGTTCTGCGAGGTGTCGCCCTTCATGCGGGCGGCTTCCTGGTAGCAGGCCTTGAACTGCTTCTCGGTCACGTCGCCGTAATAGCCCTTCAGCTTCTGCTTGGCGCGCAGCTGCAGACCGAAGTCCGACATCTTGCCCTTGCGGCGCTGACCGTGCTGGCCGGGGCCATATTCACGCTTGTTGACGGGGCTCTTGGGGCGGCCCCAGATGTTCTCGCCCATACGGCGATCGAGCTTGTACTTCGCGCTCTGACGCTTCGACATCTTAAATCCTTGGCAATTACGAACGACGTTGGTCCCGGTATCGCACCATGCAAGCCTTTATGGGGACAAGCGCAGGCCCACCGCTTCACCGGGATGCGGGGGCAATTGCGAAGGGGCGCGCCTAACCGAGACGCACCCCGGAGTCAAGCGAAGCGGCGGATCAGCGGCCGTTGGCGGTGCTCAGCCGTCCGGCGGTGCTTTCCACATCGTTGCGGGCATTGGCGGCGATCTCGTCCCATTCCGCCTGGGTCTTGCAGATCCGCTTGCTGGCGAGGCGCGAGCCGGTGGTTTCCTGCACGCGGCAAATCTTCTTTTCCTTCACCGGCGCGGGGGTGGGTTCGGCCTGTTGGCCGGAAAGCGCGAGCAGCAGCAAGGTGGTCAGCATCGTCCTATCTCCCAATTGGACCGAAGCCGCAGCCTATCGCGCGCCAGCCCCGACCCGCAAGCCGGACTGGACAGCGCGAACGCCGCCCGGCAGAGCTTGGCCATGACCCAGATTCTCGCCGGACCCGATTGCACCACCATGGCGGAGGTTCGCGCGGGCGTCGACCAGCTCGACCGCGAGCTGGTGGCGCTGCTGGCGCGCCGCTTCGGCTATATGGACGCCGCCGCGCGGATCAAGCCGAGCCGCGACCGCGTGCGTGACGAGGATCGCAAGACCCAGGTGATCGAACAAGCGCGGGCCGAGGCCGAACGGCTGGGCCTGCCCGGCGCCGTCATCGCCGAGATGTGGGACGTTCTGGTCGAAGGGTCGATCGCCTATGAACTGGCGACCTTCGACCGGACGCGGGGGTAAGGCGACCCCACCTCCGTTCGGCCTGAGCGTAGTCGAAGGCCAAGGGCCATCCCCCGCCAAGCGGCCCCCGTGGCGGAGATCACGGCGTGGCCTTCGACTATGACCAGGCTGAACGGAGGTAGGGCGTTACCGCTCGCGCGGGCGGGCCAGCGTCGACAGCACGCCGCGCAGGGTGCGGATTTCCTGGCTCGACCAGCCGGGCTTGGTCAGCAGGGTGCGCAGCGTCCGCTTGGTGGCGGGCGTCCGGTCGGGCGGGAAGAAATAGCCCGCGCCGTCCAGCATCTCCTCCAACTGGCCGATCATGCCGTCCAGCTCGCATTGCGGCGCGACCTCGGGCAGTTCGACCTCGGGCGGCTGGGCCAGCTCAACGCCCTTCGACCATTCATAGGCGATCAGGATCACCGCCTGGGCCAGGTTCAGGCTGCCGAATTCGGGGTTGATCGGCACGGTGACGATCTTGCGCGCGATCGCCACGTCGTCGGTCTCCAGCCCCGATCGCTCGGGCCCGAACAGGAAGGCCGCCCGGCCGGTCGTGTCGGCATGGATTTCGCGCGCCGCCTCTTCCGGGGTCACGACCGGCTTGGTGACGCCGCGCTTGCGCACGGTGGTGGCATAGACCTGCGCACAGTCGGCGACCGCATTGGCGACGCTCTCATAGACCTTGGCCTGTTCCAGCACGCTGTCCGCGCCCGAGGCGGCGGGCCCCGCCTGCGGATTGGGCCAGCCGTCGCGCGGGGTGACGAGGCGCATCTCGACCAGCCCGAAATTGAGCATGGCACGCGCGGCCTTGCCGATATTCTCGCCCAGCTGCGGGCGGACCAGGACGATGACGGGGGGCTGGGATTTGTTCACGTTCACTCTTCCGTTCGCCCTGAGCGAAGTCGAAGGGCACGTTCCGCGCGCGGTATCGCGGCTTCTTTCAGGCGCGTCCAGTCCGATGCGATCAAGGCGGATTTCTTGGTGCGGGACCAGCCCTTGATCTGGTGCTCGGCGGTCAGGGCTTCGTGACGGGTGGGGAAGTCCTGCGACCAAGCCAATTCCACCGGGCGGCGGGTTTGGGTGTAGCAGGGGAGTTCGCCGGTCTGATGTTGGGCGATGCGGTGTTCGAGGTTTTCGGTGTGGCCGGTGTAATAGCTGCCGTCGGAGCAGCGGAGGATGTAGCAGTAGAAGGCCATGGCCCGGTTCCCGTCCGTTACCAGGCGATGGTATCGCGACGGGGGCTTGGGGCAAGGGAGTCCCTTGGGCTTCGACTTCGCTCAGCCTGAACGGGGCGGGGGAATTGGGGCTTATCCAAACAGCCGTTCAGGCTGAGCTAAGTCGAAGCCCACGCCCCGAACCTCACCTCACTCCCCCTTCGGCGCCACTTCCTCGACCGTCCCGGCAAAAGCCTCGAAATCCTTGGCCTCTCCGAACTCTCGATACACGCTGGCGAAGCGGATATAGGCCACCGAATCCAGGCGCTTCAGCCCTTCCATCACCAATTCGCCGATCCGCTTGGACGATACCTCGCCCTCGCCGCTGGTCTCCAGCTGGCGCTGGATGCCGGACACCAGCTTTTCCACCCGTACCGGGTCGATCGGGCGCTTGCGGGTCGCGATGGCGATGGAGCGGAGCAGCTTCTCGCGGTCGAACGGCTCGCGCCGCTCTTCGCTCTTCATCACGGTCAATTCGCGCAGCTGGATGCGCTCGAAGGTGGTGAAGCGCGCGCCGCAGCCCTCGCACTGGCGGCGGCGGCGGATCGCCGCCCCATCTTCGGTGGGGCGGCTGTCCTTTACCTGACTGTCTTCATGGCCGCAAAAGGGGCAGCGCATTCAGATCTTCTTCTTGGCCTTGAAATAGGCGTAACCGGCACCCGCCGCCGCGCCGAGGACCGGACCGACGAACGGCACCGGGATCGCGACCACGGCGCCGAGCGCGCCCCATTTCGCCATGCTCTTGCCAAGGCCGGGGGTCGACTTGATGTCGTTCTGCACCTCGGAAAACTTCTCGTCGAACTTGGCCATGCGTTTACGTCCTTATCCCTGATAGATCGGAAAGCGTGCGCAAAGCTCACGCACACGGGCACGAACGTTCGCCTCGACCTCGGGGTCCCCATGTTCGCCCTTGGCCTTCAGGCCGTCGAGCACGTCGGCGACCATATGGCCGATCTGCTCGAACTCCGCCGGGCCGAAACCGCGCGTGGTGCCCGCGGGCGAGCCGACGCGGATGCCGCTGGTCTTCATCGGGGGCAGCGGATCGTTGGGGATGCCGTTCTTGTTGCAGGTGATGCCCGCGCGCTCCAGCGCCTCGTCGGCGTCGCGGCCGGTGATGCCCAGCGGGGTCAGGTCGACCAGCGCCAGATGCGTGTCGGTGCCGCCCGCGACCAGGTTCGCGCCGCGCGCCTTCAGCGTCGCGGCCAGCGTGCGGGCATTCTCGACCACCGCCGCGATATAGGTCTTGAACTCGGGCTGGAGCGCCTCGCCGAACGCGACCGCCTTGGCGGCGATGACGTGCATCAGCGGGCCGCCCTGAAGGCCGGGGAAGACCGCCGAGTTGATCTTCTTGGCGATCGCCTCGTCATTCGTCATGATCATGCCGCCGCGAGGGCCCCGCAGCGTCTTGTGCGTGGTGGTGGTCACGACATGCGCATGGCCGAAGGGGGTCGGGTGCAGACCGCCTGCGACGATGCCCGCAAAGTGCGCCATGTCGACCATGAAGTACGCGCCGACCTCGTCCGCGATCGCGCGGAACTTGGCGAAATCGATGACGCGGGGATAGGCCGATCCGCCCGCGATGATGATCTTGGGCTGGCACTCGCGCGCGATGCGGGCGACTTCGTCATAGTCGATCAGATGCGTCTCGGGGTCGACGCCGTACTGGACCGCGTTGAACCACTTGCCCGACAGCGCCGCCTTGGCACCGTGGGTCAGGTGACCGCCGGCGTCGAGCGACAGGCCCATGATCGTGTCGCCGGGCTTGGCCAGCGCCAGCATCACCGCGCCGTTCGCCTGCGCGCCCGAATGCGGCTGCACGTTGACGAAGTCGCAGCCGAAGATCTGCTTGGCTCGGTCGATCGCCAGCTGCTCGACCTCGTCCGACGGCGCGCAGCCCTGATAATAGCGCTTGCCCGGATAGCCCTCGGCATATTTGTTGGTGAAGACCGAGCCTTGCGCTTCCATCACCGCCTTGGAGACGATGTTCTCGCTGGCGATCAGCTCGATCTGGGTCTGCTCGCGCTCCAGCTCGTGCGACACACCGGCGAAGACGGCGGGGTCGGCATCGGCCAGGGTGCGGGTGAAGAAGCCGGCGGGCTGGACGTCGTTAAGCGTGCTCATTGCGGATATCCTTGGGCGTTCAATTCTGGGCGGGTGCGGCGGACAGCATGTCGACGCGGCGCTGATGACGTCCGCCCTCGAACGGGGTGGACAGGAAGGCGGTCAGGCAGGCCTTGGCCATTTCCTCGCCGATGACGCGCGCGCCCATGGCGATGGCGTTGGCGTCGTTATGCTGGCGGGCGAGCGCGGCGGACAGCGGCTCGGAGACGAGCGCGCAGCGGCAGGCGGGGTTGCGGTTGGCGGCGATCGAAATGCCGATGCCCGATCCGCACAGCGCCACGCCGCGCTCGGCGCGACCATCGGCCAGGGCCTCGGCCACCGCATGGCCGAAATCGGGATAATCGACGCTCGCCGTGCCGTCCGTGCCCAGGTCGAGCACCTCATGCCCCTGTTCGCGCAGCCAGTCCGCCAGCACGGTCTTCAACGAGACGGCGGCATGATCGGATGCGATCGCGATGCGCATGGGACGGGCGCTCCTGACGGGGTAGGAATGGAATGAGCGCGCCTTTACGCGCGCACGGGGCGGATGGCTACCCCTTCGCGCAACGGAACGTGCGCCATGGCCAGGGGTTCTGCGCGGCATGACGCGTATCCTGATCCTCGCCGCCCTCGCCACCCTCTCCGCCTGCTCGCGCGAGGCACCCGACTCGGTGACCAACGGCGCCGTCCCGGCCAGCGGCCCCCAGGCGGCCGCAACGGCGGGCCCGGCGGGCGACGGCGCGACCTTCAACGGCGTGCCGAAGAAGAAGGCGCCGGATTATGTCGGCCGCTGGATCGGGGTGGAGGGCATGGTCCTGAACGTGAAACATGCCGCGACGCCCGGCCGCTATCGGCTGGAGATGCAATGGGACCTCGACCACAGGGGCGAGTTCCGGGGCGATGCGGTGGGCGACACCATCGTCTTCGAGCGCAACGGCGTGCGCGAGACGCTGCGCCCGACGGGTGGCGATGCGACCGGGCTGAAATATCTGGCAGGAAAGACCGAGTGCCTGACGGTCAAGACGGGCGAGGGTTACTGCAAGTCGTAAGGCGGGGCCGAGCCGTCGATCACGGACTCGCTTCCCCGCGAAATTCCGGCATCCGACAGCCCTATCGCCCCCTGTTCCCCGGCGAAGGCCGGGGCCCAGTTGCCGGGACCTTGATGGAGCGGACTGGTCATGTGTGGGAGGCCCAAGTGAACCGCGCCGGGTTTGTCGGAGGCTCCAACTCCTGAGAAGGTGGGGCCAGTATGAGCAAGACGACGAACACGTTTTCGCCCGAGGTCCGCGAGCGAGCGGTACGGATGGTGCTGGATCACGAGCGCGATCACCCATCGCGGTGGGCAGCGGTGGTTTCCACCGCGGAGAAGATTGGCTGCGTTCCGCAGACGCTGCATGAGCGGATGAAGAAGGCCGAGGTGAACAGCGGCAAGCGCGCCGGCGTTCCGACCGAGGTCGCTGACAAGATGAAGGCGTTGGAGCGTGAAGTCCGCGAGTTGCGCCAAGCCAACGAGATTCTGTGCAAGGCTTCCGCATATTTCGCCCAGGCGGAGTTCGGCCGCCCGTTCCGGCGATGATCGCCTTCATCGACAATCACCGCGATGTCTATGGGGTCGAGCCGATCTGCCGCGTTTTGCCGATCGCCCATGGCACTATCGAACGGCCGATGCGCGACATGGGCCTACAGGGTGTGATCCGGGGCAAGCCGGTTCGCACGACCATAAGCGACAAGGCAGCGCGGTGCCCGTTGGATCACGTCAAAGGCTGGTTCTACGCGCCAGCGCCAAACATGCTGCGGGTGTCGGACTTCACCCCGGCCTTCGCCGGGGCAGGCTCTCCATGACCGCCGGCCGGCCCATCGGGCCGGCCTCATCCATCACAGCGACCGCTGGTCGCAATACGCATCCATCAGATACACCGAGCGCCTCGCCGAAACCGGGATCGAGCCGTCATTCGGTAGCGTCGGCGATAGCTACGACAACGCTTTAGCCGAGACGATCAATGGCCTCTACAAGGCCAAGGTAATCCACAGGCGTGGGCCGTGGCGCAGCTTTGAAGCTGTCGAATATGCCACGCTCGAATGGATCGACTGGTTCAACCATCGCCGGCTGCTCGAACCCATCGGCAACATCCCGCCCGCCGAAGCCGAGGAGCTATATTATGCTGCCGCAGATACCATCGATATGGCAGCGTGACTCACAACCCAACGCCTCCGGTTAACCCGGCGCGGTTCAGGCCGCAGCATGGGCGATCCGAGACTACCGGTGTAAACTCATCGATTCGCAACTTAAAATTGCACGGCGGGAATCTAACGTACCCGATCATCAAAAAGTGAGGAGCAGGGCGGGCGCATCCGCCAAGTGCAACGAAATTTGCTTTGATAGTAATACGTTACAGAAAGCCCAACAGCAGCAATAATAATATAACTTTTTGGTGGCCTTTTTGGCACTAATTGGTATGCCTCCAATTTAGATGCGGGGGCGTCATCTATCTAAAGCGGACTACGTCCCCTGCACTTTTGTCCGTCAAGGAGACGGCCGAAACTCGGTTCACACCAATAGGGGGCGTGCGCCAAAAAAAGGGGGGTTATCATCATGCGCCTGCGCAACTGCATACTCGCGACCACAATCCTGGCGGGCCTGACCGGCACCGCGCAGGCTCAGTCCACGACCGCATCCGCCGTCACATCGCCCCAGGACCAAAGCGCCGTCGGCCAAGAAAACGACATCGTCGTGCGCGGCATCCGCAAGAGCCTTCAGGATGCGATCGACACCAAGCGCAAGACCAATGCGATCGTCGACGTCATCAGCGCCGAGGATGTCGGCAAATTCCCCGACACCAATGTCGCGGAATCGCTGTCGCACCTGCCCGGCGTGACGGTCGATCACCAATTCGGCGAGGGCGAGCAGGTTTCCATCGCAGGCGTCGAGCCAGCGCTAAACCGCGTGCTGATCGATGGCCACTCGATCGCCTCGGCCGACTGGGGCGGCAATCCCGGCGACCGGTCGAGCCGCACCTTCAACTATTCGCTGCTTTCGCCCGAAATCATCAGCCAGGCCGTCGTCTACAAGACGCCCGAGGCGAGGCTGCAGGAAGGCGCGATCGGCGGTACCGTCGACATCGTCACGCGCAAGCCGCTGGACCTGAAGCCCGGCACCATCACCGCGACCGGCGGTTATGAATATAACGACCGCTCGGCCAAGGGAAATTTCCGTGGATCGGCACTCTATAGCTGGCACAATGACAGCGACACCTTCGCGATCCTGGGTTCGGTCAATTACGACAAGGAGAACCTCGCCCGCGCCGGTGTCGCGGTCTATGGCTATCTGACCGGCAGCCAGTTCACCACCACCGACGCGTCAGGCCAGACCGTGCTGATCAACCCGAACGCCAAGATTACCGGGGGCACGGTCAACGACCTGAAGACGGCGCGCCTGCCGGGCTATCTGGCGCATGAATATTTTCAGCAGACGCGCCAGCGCCTGGGCTTCACCGGCACGATGCAGTTCAAGCCGACGGACAATTTTACCCTGACCGCCAATGCGATCGTGATCCGCGGCAATTACGACAATTTCAGCAATTCCGAATATAGCTACAACACGCGCGGGTCGCAGCTGACCGCCGCGACGATCAGCAACGGTCTGATCACCTCGGCGACCTTCGCGGCACAGCCCAGCACCAGCAAGACCTGGATGGGCGAACTCGACACCAATTTCCGTCGCACCCGCATCAAGAACGACAGCTACAGCGCGCTGTTCAACTGGGACGTCGATGGCTGGCAGATTACCGGCAATGCCGGTTATACCCGCGCGACCGGCGGCAAGGACCCCGAATATCTGCTGAACTTCCGTACCCGTCAGGGCTTCACCGTGGGCGCGAACGGCCGCAACACCACGCTGAACTGGGACAATCCGGCCAGCGACGGCACCCAGTGGATCAGCACCTCACCCGCCGAATCCAAGCTGCGGACCGAAGCGGCGGTACTGGCCAAAACCAACGGCGCGGGCTTCTACGGTGCGCAGATCGGTGGCATCACCCGCGCCGAGAACACCGTCGACCAGGAGAAGTTCGGCCAGATCGACTTCGCGCGTGACCTCGACAGCGGCCTGCTGAAGACGGTGCGCTTCGGGGTGCGCGCCAACATCCATGACAACCGCCAGACCACCTATGGCGGCGCGACCTACACCAACAACTTCTTCACCCTGGCCGATCTGGGCTCCTATGTGCTGAGCCGCAGCGTCTATGACGGCCTGTCTACCACCGGCAACGCCGTGCCCTATGCCACGCTGACAAAGGAAGCCGCGATCAAGGCGCTGAACGCGCCGGGTACGCTGAACATCACCCGTCCGCTCGACACCGGCTCCTTCTTCCAGGTGCAGGAACGGATCGGCACGGCCTATGTCCAGGTCGATTACGAGACGGGCAAGTTCCGCGGCAATATCGGCGGCCGCTTTGTCCGCACGCGCGACATCTCGACCTATTATCTGTCCTCGGCGGGGCAGACCAAGCTGGTGACGGCACCGCGCACCGACGACCGCTTCCTGCCTGCGTTCAACATCGCCTATGACGCCGGGCCCAGCGTCGTGCTGCGCGGTGCGGCGGCCAAGGTCATCGCACGGCCGCGCTACAGCGACCTTGCCGGCTCGCTGTCGCTCGACGACACGCAGAAGACCGGCGGAGGCGGCAATCCCGACCTGAAGCCCTATGCCGCGACCAATTTCGGCCTGTCGGCGGAATGGTATTTCGCCCCCGCCAGCTATCTGTCGGGCGAGGTGTTCTACCGCGACATCAGCAACTATATCGGCAATGTCGTCGACAACGGCCCCGATGGCCAAGGCGTGGAATACACCAATGCGGTGACCGGCCTGACCAACAAATACGCCATCAACCGCCCGGTCAATGGCGGCAAGGCGACGGTCACCGGCTTCTCGCTGACCGGGCAGGCGAACATAATCTGGGGCTTCGGCATCCAGTCCAACTATACCTTCGCCAGCGGTGAGACCGCCGTCGCGGGTCAGGGCCTGCCCTATCTGTCGCGCAACACCTATAATATCGTCCCCTATTTCGAGAAGGGACCGTTCCAGGCGCGGCTCAGCTACAATTATCGCTCGAAATATTTCTATGGCTTCGGGCGTCTCCAGTCGTCGAACTTCACCGACTCCTATCGTCAGCTCGACTTCTCGGCGTCGTACAACATCAACGATCATTTCCGTGTAACGGCGAATGCGTCGAACCTGCTCGACGAAACATATTACCAGTATAGCAGCACGCCGTCGGCCCCGACCGCGCTGTACAAGAATGGGCGCGTTTTCTCGCTGACGGGAACCGCGCGCTTCTAATCCGTCCCGGGAGGGCGGTCGCGCAGCCGCCTTCCGCTGGCCCCGGCATCGCTGCCGGGGCCTTTTTTCTGCGCCGATGGCGCGGAACAAGACCAAAATGAAACCATGGAGCAGAATGTGACCCGCAATGTCTCCCTTTCTCCCCGGAACGCCGCATGATCCTTGCAGCGGCCGCGCTCGCGGCGTCCTGTGTTACGGTCGGACCGGGGGGAGAGGTTGCGGCCGACCTGTTGACCCGTCGAATGGCCGAGAGGGTGCAGCATTGCGGCACCGTTCGGCTGTTGATCGCTCCGCCGGACGGGGTTGCCAAGGCGCTGCCTCCCCGATGGCGGGGGCGGTGGCGGCGCCCGGCATCGCTGGGCCGCGAGGCCTTCGAGGTCCGCCGGGTCGGTCCCGTCACCGTCATCACGGCCGAGGGAACGCGCGGCTTGGTCTATGGCGCAGGCTGGGCCCTGCGCCATCTCGACATCGCGGGCGGGACGGCGCGTCTGTCGCTGAAAGGGACGGTCCGCCAGTCGCCCGCTTATGCCACGCGGCTGACCCAGATCGGCTATCGCCCCAAGAACAACAGCTATGACGCCTGGACGCTGCCCATGTTTCAGCGGCGGATCGAGGATTTCGCACTCTGGGGCGCGAGCGGCGTGCAGTTGATCGCCCCCGTCTCAGATGATGACGAGACGGGACCGCTCTTCCCCGCACCCGTGCGCGAGACGCTGGCGGGGATCGCGACCATCACCCATCGGCTGGGGTTGGACCTTGCGCTCTATTATCCCGAACTCGGTCACTACGAGAAACTAGGCGCGGTGGAGGCGGAACTCGCGGCGTTCCGGCGGACGCTCGCCGATCTGCCCCATGTCGATGCACTCTATGTGCCGGGCGGCGATCCGGGTCATACATCGCCGTCGCTCCTATTCCCGCTGGTGGCGCAGCAGGCTGCCCTGCTCCACGCGCGCAACCCCGCAGCGTCCGTCTATATCTCGTCGCAAGGGTTCGACGCGGCGGGGTTCGAGGCCTTCTATCACGAACTGGACAAGCGCCCCGACTGGCTGACCGGCGTTTTCGTGGGGCCGCAGACCCGCGATCCGCTGCCGCTCGAACGCGCGCGGATTCCGGCGCGCTATCCGCTGATCCTCTATCCCGACATTGCGCACACGATGCACGCGCAATTCCCCGTGCCGCGCTGGTGGCCCGAATTCGCGCTGACCGAGGGACGCGAGCCGATCAATCCGCGCCCGGCCGCCTATACGCACATCTTCGCGCGCTTCATGCCCCTGACCTCCGGGTTCATCACCTATTCCGAAGGGGTGAACGACGATTTCAACCAGTTCCTCTGGTTCGAGCTGGGCTGGAACCCGCACACCCATCCGAAGGCCTTTGCGCGCGACTATGTTCGGATGTTCATCGGCGATCCCATGGCCGCGATGCTTCCGCCCGCGCTGGAGGCCAACTGGGTCGGCGATCCGGCGAGCAACGAACGGATCGACGCGACGCTGCGCCTGGCGGACGCGATCCGGCCCGCCGCCTTTGCCGACTGGCGGATCGACGCGCTGCGTTACCGGGCGGTCTATGACGCGATGGTCCGTCGCCGCACCATCGCCGCGCGTGCACGCCGGGCGGCCGCCCTGGCTGCCCCCGATCCCGAACGGGCAGGGGCGATCCTGGCGACCGGGGACGGGCCGGAGGCAGCGGCGCTGCTCGCCCGGTTGAACATCCTGGCAGAGCGGCTGTGGCAGCAGGCGCGGTTGCAGCTCAGCGTGAAGCGCTTCGGCGCGTCCAACATCGAACGCGGCGCCAATCTCGACCGTGCCGATGTCGACCTGACCGGGCGTGCCTGGATCACTGCGCAGATGGCCAAAGGCTGGCCGATCCCCGATCGCAGCCGACGCGCGGAGGGGGCGCTGTACGACGATCTCGGCCGCCCCGATGCCGAGCCGCATCTGGTGCGCGGGCTGGGCTTCACGGCCGATCCGCAGATGTTCATCACCGCGATCGACGGCATCGCCGACCGCACGCCCGAGGATGGCTGGTGGCCCGGCGAGCTGGACTATGCCGAGACGCTGTATGACAGCCCGTTGCGGCTGCATTATACCGGCCTCGACCCGCGTCGCAGCTACCGGCTGACCGTCACCTATGCGGGGGAGGACTATACGCTGCCCATACGGCTGGTCGCCAACGGCCATATCGTTCTCCAGGATCAGTTCGCCCGCACCGCCAACCCGATGCAGGTGACGCTCTCCATCCCGCGCGAGGCCACCGCTGGGGGGACGCTCGACCTGGCCTGGACCCGACCGTCCGGCATGGGGGGCAGCGGACGCGGGAAACAGGTGGCGGAGACATGGCTGATCGCCGACAAATGAAGGATTTCAGCCTTGCGCGTTATGCTTAGCATTACAGTTGCGTTTTGAGCGAATAGGCTTCGCGATGATCGTCGATTAAGGCGATCATCGCCGGAAGTGGTGGTCGAGCTTCGCCTGGGCAAAATACACAGGTGCCTTTGCACAGGATTTGGTTGAACTGACGCGGTTCGCGATTCTCGCGTTGCAACGCCTTCAGCTTGTCCGCCACCTCGGTCGGAACCTCGGCGCGCTTTCCGCTCTCGACCTCGGCCTTCTTCGTCCACTCATACGGTGTATGTGGCGCTCGGCCGAACTTCTCCGCAATGGAAACAACCGCCGCCCATCGCGAAGGTTTCGGTCTGACCGCTCGATTGGTGGATGAGAGCCTTTGCAATCCCGACGCTCGGCGCCCCGATTGCGGGCGAGCCTGCCAGGTCTTGACGCAGGCCATAGGATTTCTCCGCTCTTGCCTCCAGTATAGGGAGACTGCGGAGCATCGCCGTCATCACGGCCGCCCACTTGCGCCACGTCGTCCCGCAACGCCGAGCAACCATTCCCTTTCGCCCGCTGACCGAAACCAGCCGTATACGATCGTTCGGATATAAGGTGGTCCGACGCCGACTCCGTCCCTGTGATGACGGAGGTGATCGTGCGCTTCGTCGATGCGAAGGACCTGACCCATGACGCTTCCTGCCCTGACGCTGGCGACCGGCGCCCTTTGCGTGTCGGGGTCCGCGAGCGCCATCCTGGTGCGCGGCGCCCACGCCGGTCCGGGTGTCCAGAGCCAGGGAGAGGGCCGTTGATCGCGTTGTCGCTGGTCGCGATACTGGCGACCCCGTCGCTGCCCGTGCAGCGATCGGTGTCCCTGCCGCCGGATTTCGAGGCGGCCTCGATCACGATCGAGGATGTCCATGCCTTCGCCCCGCCCGAAGCCGCCGCCGCTCCCGCCCCGGACAGCGATCCCGGCGAGGCGGAGGAGATTGTGGTGACCGCGAGCCGACACCGCGCGAACGATCCGCTGCGCGCGGTGAACGCCGCCGCCTTCGCGCTGTCCGAGAAGGTGGACGACGCCATCCTGGAACCCGCCGCCCATGTCTATGAGCAGGCCGCGCCACGGCCGGTCCGCACCGGGCTGCGCAACTTCTTCGCCAATCTGCGCGAGCCGGTCGCCTTCGTGAACTTCCTCCTTCAGTTCAAATTCGGCAAGGCGGCGGAGACGGTGGGCCGCTTCGCGATCAACTCTACGATCGGACTGGCGGGAGTGGTCGACATGGCGCGCCGGTGCCCCTTCCGTCTTCCGCGCCGCCCCAACGGCTTTTCGGACACGCTGGGCTTTTATGGCGTCAAACAGGGGCCATTCCTGTTCCTGCCCCTGCTCGGGCCAACCACCTTGCGCGATCTCGTCGGCGGTGCGGTCGACGGCATCGCCTCGCCGGTCGCGATCGGGGGGCCGTTCCGCAACCGCGCCTATATCGTCATCAGCAACGTCGTGCGGACGCTCGATCGCCGCGTCGAGATGGATGAAGAGTTGCGCGAGATCAGCGAACAGCCCGATCCCTATGCTGCCCGACGGGATCGCTATCTCGACCAGCGCGAGGCGCGGGTGCGGCGATTGAAGGGGCTGGGCGACCCGGACGCCGTGGTGGAGGAAACGCCCTATGGCCAGGTCGATCCGTCCGCCCCCCTCCCCGCCTGCCCGCGCCGGAAGGCCAGCCATGCGGGATGATCGCCCCTGCCCCGCTGCCTTCGAAGCGCAGGATCGCGGAGCCCCCGCCCCGCTCCTGTCCCACCCGGCATGCCGCCTTGTTCCGGGCGGCTGGATCATAGGACGACCGATGCGACTGCTCGCTCTTTGCCTGACCTCCCTCCTCCTCTCGGCGACGCTGATCCCGAACACCGCGCATGGACAGGCTTGGACCTGGAACGGGTGACGGACCTCGCCGTCGCGATTCAAAGGCAATGCCCCTTTCGCTCCGTCTGCTGAGTGAAAGCAGCGTGAAAAGCCCGCGCGCGGATCAGGGGCAGGCGGATGAAGGACGGGTATGTGATGGATCGACTGGCCTATGTCGCGACGGGATTGCTGATATGCGCGGGCGTACCGGCGCTGATCCTGACCAGCGCGGAAGCCTTTCCGCAGGTGAGCGTGCAGGCGCCCGAGACCGGGGCGTGTCTCCGCACCGGCGGGGTCAGCATCCTTGTCGACGGCACGCCCTATTGCCGCCAGCCAAATCGCCCCGCCATCGACGAGCAGCATTTCCCCCGGCCACGGCCAGGCATCGCGGTCATGTCCAACCCCGCCAGCGCCTATTGCGAGGAACTGGGCGGCACGCTGGAGACGGTGGACGCGCCGGACGGCCAGACGGGTTATTGCCATTTGCCCAACGGCGCGGTGGTCGAGGAATGGGCGCTGTACCGTGGCCGGTAACCGCCATGGGGCCGCGATGCTGCGGCAGGACTTTTGCCGTGCAGGGGATCACGCCCCGCCGCCCGCCCGCATGCATCCGCGGCGGGTGACGGCGGCGAATTCCTTTTTCAACGATCCGTCACTAAGGAGTTCGATACGATTCACTCCCATCATGTCGGTGTCGATGTCATCAAGCGGGCTCGAAGCAGTCTATCTGGCCAACCGCGACAAACTTGTCCGGTTCCTGGTCGCGCGCGGTGCGGGCGATTCCGCCGAAGACCTGGTGAATGATCTTTGGCTAAAGATTTCAACACTTTCGCCGGGACCGATCGCCAATCCCATGTCCTATCTGTTTCGCGCCGCCGATACGTTGATGATCGACCGCTATCGGGCGCGCCGCCAGGCGGAGCGCCGCGACCAGGACTGGTACGACCTGAGCAGCGACGGCGAAACCTCGGGCGAACCGGCGGGCGAGCGGGTGATCGGTGCGCGACAGGAAGTGACCAGGGTGGCGGCGGTGCTCGCAAAGCTGGGCGCGCGTCGGGAAACGATCTTCCGCCGCGCCCGGATCGACGGCGTGTCGCAACGACAGATCGCGACCGAACTCGGCGTCAGCCTCAGCACGGTGGAGGCGGATCTGCGGATCGCCACGCGCGCATTGATCGAATTGAAGGAAGACCTGCGATGAGCATCACCCACGCCATCGCGATCAAGGACAAGGCACGATGACCGGCAGGAAGGTCGAGGACCATGCACTGGATTGGGCCATCCGTGCCGCCGATCCCGATTTCGACGATTGGGACGGGCTGACCGCGTGGCTGGAGGCCGATCCGCTGAACCCGGACCGGTATGACGATGCGACGATGGCCATCGCCGAGGCGCGCGACCGCGTCGCGGCCCTGCCCGTCCAGACGGCCCCCGTTCAGGCCGCACCCGCCCCTACCGCCCCGGTCCAGGCCGTGCCGGTCGCCGCCAATGATGCCGGCGCGGCGCGGCGTGGCTATTGGCGCTGGGGCGGCGGGGCCGTCGCCGCGATGCTGGCCGTGGTCGTCGGCACCTCGGTCTGGAACAGCCGGTCGCAGCCTTATGCGGTGGAAACCCGCCCCGGCGAGCAGCGCGCGATCGCGCTGGCCGATGGCAGCCAGATCATCATGGCGGGCGGCTCGCGCGTGACGCTGGACCGCGCGAACGCACGGGTGGCGGTCGCGGATCGTGGCGAGATGCTGTTCCGGGTCCGGCATGACGCGGCGCATCCCTTCCGGGTGACGGCCGGGGAGACGACGATGGTCGATCTGGGCACCGTCTTCGACGTGAAGCGCGATCCGCAGCGGACGCGCGTCGCGGTGGCGGAGGGCGCGGTGATGATCGATCCGAAGGGCGCGGGGCTTCGGCTCGATCCCGGTCAGGCGGTGGTGGTGACGGGCGGCCGCTCCTTCCGTCGCGAGCGCGCCGAGGATGTCGGGGGCTGGCGCGAAGGGCGGGTGACGTTCGACGGCGCTTCCCTGTCCGACGTCGCCCGTGATCTCAGCCGTCAGATGGGCCATGCCGTGCGCGCCGACGCCTCCGTCGCCGATCGGCTGTTCAGCGGCACGGTCGATCTCCGCTCGCTGAACGACGATCCGGCGCTGCTGGGTCGCCTGCTGGCGGTGAATGTCCGGACGGACGGCCAGACCTGGGTGCTGGGCGGCGATCGGTGAGGCCGGCCGCCGGGTGGGTCGCGGTCGGGCTGTTGACGACCGCGACCGCGACGTCTGCCGCCGCCGCGCCGACGCTGGCGATCGATCTGCCCGCCGGCAGCGTCAGCAGCCAGGTTCTGGCGCTGGGGCGGCTGGGCGGCGTCAGCGTCGTGGTGACCGATGCGCGGCTATGGGGAAAGCCGGTGCCCGCGCTGCGCGGACGGATGACCGTGCTCGCCGCGCTGCGCCTGATCGCCGCGCGCTGCGGCGGCGCGGTCGAGCCGATCGATGCCGCGCTCTTCCGGCTGGTGCCGGGCCGCGCAGCGGCGCACCGCACGCCCCCGCCCAGACCCCGGCCACCCGCCCCGGCACCCGCGCCTCCCGCCCCGCCCACGCCCGATATCGTCGTGGTGGCCAGCAAGCGCGACCTGCCCCTCGATCATGTCGCGGGACAGATCATGCGGATCTCCGGCCGGGACCTGGAATTCGGCGGCGCCGGAGGGACGGAGCGGCTGACCTCTCGCCTGTCGACCCTGGCGTCGACCTATCTGGGGGCCGGGCGCAACAAGCTGTTCATACGCGGCATCGCCGATTCCAGCTTCACCGGCCCGACCCAGGCGACCGTCGGCCAATATTTCGGCGACCTGCGCCTGGGCTATAATTCCCCCGACCCGGATCTTCGGCTGGCCGATCTGGCGGCGGTCGAGGTGCTGGCCGGGCCGCAGGGCACGCTGTACGGCGCCGGTTCGCTCGGCGGCCTGATCCGGCTGGTTCCCAATCCCGTCGAGCTGGACCGCACCGGCGGATCGGTCGCGGTGGGCGCCTCCGCCACCAAGCATGGCGCGCCGGGATATGACGCGCAGGGGGTGCTCAATCTGCCGATCGTGACGGATCGGCTGGGCATCAGGCTGGTCGCCACGGCGGTCGAGGAAGGCGGCTACATCGACAAGCCGCTGCTCGGTCGCCACAATGTCAACACCACGCGCATCGCGGGCGGGCGCGGCACCGTGCACCTGAAGATCGCCGACCATTGGAGCGCCGAACTGATCGGGATCGGCCAGCGTATCCGCGGGGCCGACAGCCAATATGCGGATTGGAACGGCGCCCCCCTGACCCGCAACACCAAGGTCGTCGAGGGGTTCGGAAGCGACTTCCGCCAGGGCCAGTTCGTACTGAACGGCCGGATCGGAGAGGTGCGGTTCAGTTCCTCGACCGGCATCACCGCGCATGACCTGACCGAACGTTACGACGCGACGGTGGCGGGCGACGACCCGACGGTCTTCCTCCAGACCAACCGGACGCGCATGTTCGCCAACGAGACGCGCGGCTGGGTCACGCATGCCGACGGATCGGGATGGCTGCTGGGCCTGAGCTATACCGACAATCGCTCGCGGCTGTCGCGCGCCTTCCTGTCGCTCGGCGACCGCCAGCAGCTTCCCGGCGTGTCGAACGCGGCGCAGGATGCCACCGCCTATGGCGAGGCGAGCGCGCGATGGACGAAGAGCCTTTTGGTGACGGGCGGCCTGCGCGTGAACCGATCGGTGCTGACGGGGGCGGCCGAGGACACGCTGGTGCAGAGCGGGCCCGAGGTAGGGGCGACGCTGGCCTCGCGACGGAAGCTTTCCTTGTTGCCTTCCGCCTCGGCCCTGCTGGACGTGGGGGCCGATGCCGCGATGTTCCTGCGCTATCAGCAGGGGTTTCGGCCCGGCGGGTTGACGATCTTCGACGGCTATGTCCGCCGCTTCAACAGCGACCATGTCGCGACGATCGAGGCGGGCTATCGCCTGGGTCACGCCGGGCGAAGCCCATTCGCCTTCTCCCTCACGGTCGCCCATACCGACTGGCGCAATATCCAGGCCGACTTCGTCGATGCGGGCGGCCTTTTGTCCACCGCCAATGTGGGCAATGGCGACATCTGGACGGTGGAGACGACCGCCTCCGCGCGGGTGGCGAAGGGGCTGCGGGTCGACACCGCGCTCTCGCTCAACGACAGCAGCATCAACGAACGCACCCCGAAATCGTCTACGACCGACGACGTGGCGAGCACAGGCGCAGGCGCTGGCGCTGGAGGGGGCGTGACGGCGCGGCTGGGGCCCATTCCGAACATCGCCAACGTCACCGCGCGCATCGGGCTGTCCTATGACGCCGCGCTATCCGATCGCACGCGGCTGAAGGTCGATGGCTGGGCCCGCTATGTGGGCACCTCGCGGCTCGGGGTCGGACCCGAGCTGGGTGAGGAGCAGGGCAATTTCCTCGACAGCGGCCTCACCGCCCGGCTGGGATGGGATCGCTTCGGCCTGACGGCGGGCGTGACGAACCTGACCGATACGCGCGGCAACCGTTTCGCGCTGGGAACCCCCTTCTTCACCGGCAAGGGACAGGTCACGCCGCTGCGCCCCCGGACCTTCCGCATCGGGCTGGATGCCGCTTTCTGACGATTGTTTTTACGGTATCGGCCGTACCGCTCCGTCATCCCCATTGCCCGGCCTCGAAAGCCGACCGTCGAATACCGGCGAGCGGTTCATTCAGCTACCGGCAATACGGAGTAAGGAATAACCCGTCTTCGGAATGACAATCTCCATAACGGGAAAATTCCCGGCTTCGTTGGGAAGGACAAATATATGAAGCTCAAAGTATTTCTGATGACCAGCCTGGTGTCCGCGGGTGCGGCCATGCTTGCGACTCCCGCCCAGGCGCAGGCCAATAGGCAAGGCATCGCCAATCCCGCTTCGGAATATTGCGTCTCGATCAAGGGAACCTCATTCTCGCGCAAGACGCCATCGGGCGAGATCGGCTATTGCCGGTTGCCCAACGGCCGGATCGTGGAAGAGTGGAAGCTGTTCCGCGAAAGCCAGAAGCGTCCCCCCGCCCCGAAGCCGCGCAACGACGCGTCCATGGCCAATCCCGCATCGGTCTATTGCGACAAGATCGGCGGCACCAACATCGACCGCCACACGCCGCAGGGCGATGTAGGGCTGTGCCGCCTGCCCAATGGCAAGACGGTCGATGCCTGGGCGCTGTACCGCCGCGACGAGGGCAAGCCCGCCCCGGCCCGCCGCGATCGCATCGGTCTCGCCAATCCGGCATCGGGTTACTGCCTGAAGCAGAAGGGGCGCCTGGAAATGCGCGAGGGGCCGGGCGGCACGACGGGCTATTGCCATCTGCCGAACGGACGCGTCGTGGAGGAATGGCGCCTGTATCGCGAGCAGTAATCGGCCAGGCTCGCCAGGAGCCTTTGTGAATAGCGGCCGCGCGTTTCGACGCGCGGCCGTTTTCGTTGCGCCATGGGCAGGACCGTGACAGCAACGACCAAGCAGAAAATTCCCCCACCAAGTTTTTCCAAAAAATTTTCCGGGGACCCAAGGCATATCGGAAATGGTGTCGTCTTGCGAGTGTAGGGGGACGCAGACTGGTGCAGCCCACTCGAAACAAGTTTCATTTCGAAGGACGATTTTCCATGACCCTGGTTAGCACGTTCGCGGCCGCTCGTCTCGGTGCGTACCGGTATTCGACGGCCCTGGCCGTCAGCATGATTGCCACCATCGTCGCCGTTGCCCCCGCGGCCGCGCAGCAGTCCGAACCCGGTCCCTATGCCGTCGCCCGCGCCGGCGTGCAGGTCGACTCGGACGTCAAGACCAACCGGGTGCTGGCCAAGGGCCAGACCGTGTCGAAGACGGCGCCGACGCTGCCCAAGAATATCGACAACAATTCCGGCTTCACCGGCGAACTGGGCCTGGGTTACGACTTTGGCGGGTTCCGCCTGGAAGGCACGGCGGGTTACGACACCGCCAGCGTCAATCCCAAGGCCCTGGGCGACAAGAATTATGTCGCAGGCGGCCGTGCCAAGTCGTTCGACCTGGGCGTTTCGGCCTATGTCGACCTGATCCAGGACGGCCCCCTCAAGCCGTTCGTCGGCGGCGGCATCGGCGCCTCGCGCGTCAAATATTCGGCCTATCGCGAAGCGCGCAGCGCCAATCCCGGCACGCTGAAGCCCAGCGCGGACATCGTCGGCACCGACTGGGGCTTCCGCTGGCATCTGGACGCGGGCGTCAGCTATGACGTGGCGCCGATGACGTCGATCGAAGTGCTCGGCCGCTATGCGAAGACGTCGGGCCTGCGGATGAAGGGCGTCACGCTCGATCAGGATCTCAGCCGCTCGACCACCGACTATAAGCTGAAGAGCTCGTCGACCTCGCTCATGATCGGCCTGCGCCAGAAGTTCTGATCGCACGCCGACCCAATGCGAAGGCGCCGTCCCTGCTCCGGCCGGGACGGCGCCTTTTTTCTGCATGGCGGGCCCGCGCCCCGTCAGTCGGCGCCCCGCTCCTCTGGCGGCGTGTCGCGCGGCGGGGCGGCGGGGGCGGGGGTGTCCAGCCCCCTGGCCTGGGCCTTGCGACGTTTCAGATTTTCCCGCAGCTGCGCCGCCAGCCGTTCCGCGCGTTCGTCTTTTGTCATGACAAAATGCATATTCCGGCAAACGGCCGCTTGACAACGCCCGCCGGATCGTCTCTAGGCGCGCTTCCCGCGGTGAAACGCGAGTGCTGCCGTAGCTCAGTGGTAGAGCGCATCCTTGGTAAGGCTGAGGTCGTGAGTTCAATCCTCACCGGCAGCACCATTTCCCCCCGCCCGTGACCGGGCCGGGGCGATCCCCCAGCTTTCGGGACCCATCACAAAACTTGGTTGGGATCGTTTCGCGGCTTCGCTAGCTATGGCCCAATGAAATTTCGTTTTTCCTTTGGGGCCCAGGTCTTCGTCGGCATGGCCGTCGGGCTGCTGCTCGGGCTGTTCGCGCGCGCGCAGAATGTCGCCGGACTGGCCGAGGCGTTGCGGATCATCGGCGAGAGCTTCGTCCAGCTGCTCAAGGTGCTGGTCGTCCCCCTGGTGTTCACCGCCATCGTCGCGTCGATCGCGGCTTTGCGCGACCTGAACAATGCCGCGCGGCTGGTCGCCGCCACCTTCATCTGGTTCGCGATCACCGCGCTGATCGCGGTCACGATCGGGCTGACGCTGGGCACCGTCCTGCAACCCGGCCTGCATGCCGGCGTCGCGGCGGGCAGCGCGGTGCGGCCCGACACGGCGGGCTCGTGGCTCGACTTCCTGCGCGGGCTGATCCCGTCCAACATCCTGGGCCTGTCCGCCTCGACCAGCGCGGGCGATGGCGGCGCGCTCAAGACCGGGCTGTCGTTCAACATCCTGCAGATCATCGTCATGGCGGTCGCGATCGGTGTCGCGGCGGTGCGGGTCGGCGACAAGGGCGAAAGCTTCCTGTCGTTCAACGCCTCGGCGCTCGCCATCTTCCGGCGCATCCTGTCCTGGGTGATCCGGCTGACCCCGATCGGGTCGGGCGCGCTGCTGGGCAATGCCATCGTCCGCTATGGCTGGCAGTCGCTCTCGGCGCTCGGCAGCTTCGCGCTGACGGTCTATATCGGGCTCGGCCTCGTCCTGTTCGTCGTCTATCCGCTGCTGCTGCTGGCCAACGGGCTGTCGCCGAAGCGCTTCTTCGCCGCCGCCTGGCCCGCGATCCAGCTGGGCTTCGTCTCGCGCTCGTCGATCGCCACCCTGCCCGTGACCGAGGATGCGGTGGAGCGGCGGCTGGGCGTGCCGCGTGCCTATTCGGCCTTTGCGGTGCCCTTTGCCGCGACGACCAAGATGGACGGCTGTGCGGCCATCTATCCCGCCATATCGGCGCTGTTCGTCGCGCAATATTACGGCCTGCCGCTGCATGTCGGCGATTATGTGCTGATCGTGCTCGTCTCGGTGCTGGGTTCGGCGGCGACCGCCGGGCTGACCGGCGCGGTCGTGATGCTGACCCTGACCCTGTCGACCCTGGGCCTGCCGCTGGAGGGCGCGGGTCTGCTGCTGGCGATCGACCCGATCCTCGACATGGGGCGGACCGCGATCAACGTGGCGGGCCAGGCGCTGGTCCCGACCATCGTCGCGCACCGTGCCGGGCTGATCGAACAGACGCCCCCCGCAGACCGCTTGCCGGAGGTGCCGCAAACGGGGTAAACTGCGCCATGAGCTTGCGCGCGGTGTTCTGGCAAAGTAATACACGCGAGTGGCAGACCGCCGGAACCCTGTGATGCGCCCCGACCCTTTCAATCCCGACCGTACGCCCATCAATCGCCCCTATGAGCCGGTGGGGCCCAACTATCCGCTCTACGATGCCGAGACCCAGAGCTGGTCCTTCGGCACCGACGAGGACGAGGCGCCCGCCGAACGCCCGCGCCACCGCATCCACTGGGGCCGGTGGATCGTGCGCGGTACGGGGGTGGGCATCATCCTGCTGGTACTAGCGATCATCTGGCTGGCGGTCACCGCGCCGCTGTCACGCTCGCTCCAGCCGCCGACGCCGCCGTCGATCACGCTGACCGCCGATGACGGCACCCCGATCGCACGGCGCGGCGCGATCATCGGCGCGCCGGTCGACGCGGCCAAGCTGCCCGCCCATGTGCGCGAAGCGTTCATGGCGATCGAGGACCGGCGCTTCTACTCGCACTGGGGCATCGACCCGCGCGGCATCCTGCGCGCGATGTGGCACAATGTCGGATCGGGCGGCGTGCGCGAGGGCGGATCGACCATCACGCAGCAGCTGGCCAAGAACGCCTTTCTCGATTCCGACCGGACGGCGGGCCGCAAGATCCGCGAGGCGATGATCGCCTTCTGGCTGGAGGCGTGGCTGACCAAGGACGAGATCCTGTCGCGCTATCTGTCCAACGTCTATTTCGGCGACAATGTGTACGGCATCACCGCCGCCTCGAAACATTATTTCGGGCGCACGCCGGACAGGCTGAACATCGGCCAGGCGGCGATGCTGGCCGGGCTGGTCAAGGCGCCCTCGCGTCTGGCCCCCACCACCAATCTGAAGGGCGCCCGCGCGCGCCAGGCGGTGGTCGTCGCGGCGATGGAGGATGCGGGCTTCCTGACCAAGCGCGAGGCCGATGCGGTCCAGCCGCAGCGCGTGCTCGCCTCGCGACCCGAGACCCTGCCCTCGGGCACCTATTTCGCCGACTGGGTGCTACCCGAGGCGCGCGACCAGGCGGGCGAGATCAAGACCGAGGCGACCGTCCAGACGACGCTCAACCCCCGGCTCCAGCGGATCGCCGAGCGGACGGTGCGCAGCGCCGGGCTCAACCAGGCACAGGTCGCGCTGGTCGCGATGCGCCCCGACGGCCGCGTCGTCGCGATGGTCGGCGGCAAGGATTATTCCAAGAGCCCCTTCAACCGCGCCACCCAGGCGCGACGCCAGCCGGGCTCGGCGTTCAAGCTGTTCGTCTATCTGGCGGCGCTGCGTTCGGGCATGACCCCGGACTCGACCATCGAGGACGAGCCGGTCGACATTGCGGGCTGGAAGCCGCGCAACAGCGACGGGCGCTATCTGGGCAAGATCACGCTGCGCCAGGCCTTTGCCCGCTCGTCGAACGTCGCCGCCGCGCGGCTGACCCAAGCGGTGGGCGTGAAGTCGGTGATCAAGGCGGCGCGCGACCTGGGCATCACCACCCCGATCGCCAACGAGGCGACGATCGGCCTGGGCACCTCGACCGTCAGCCTGCTGGAGCTGACCGCCGCCTATGCCGCCATCGCCAATGAAAGCTATCCGGTCGTCGCGCGCGGCCTGGGCGATGTGAAGGACAAGGGCTGGTATCAGGCGCTGACCAACCGCAAGACGGGCTTCTCGTCCGCCGTGCATGACGGGATGCTCGACCTGCTGTCGTCCTCGATCAAGACGGGGACGGGGCGGCAGGCGCTGCTGACCGTCGACGCCTATGGCAAGACCGGCACGACCCAGGATTCGCGCGACGCACTGTTCATCGGCTTCGCGCGCGACCTGGTGGTGGGCGTGTGGGTCGGCAATGACGACAACACCCCCAACCCCGGCCTGTCGGGCGGCGGCGTGCCCGCGCGGATCTGGCGCGCCTTCATGCAGTCCGCGCTGGACATTCCGCCGGTGGCCGCGCCGGTGGTCGAGCAGGAGGTCGATCCCGACGCGATCGCCAACGGCATGGAAGAGGAAACCCTGCCGATCGAGGGCGACCCGGTCGGGGACATCATCCAGGGCATGGGGCTGGACCTGCGCACCGGTGAGGACGGATCGATCACCGTCGGCCCCGGCCGCCGCCGCCCCGACCGCGCCGGCCCGCCCCCCGAGGACCGCCGCCCGCCCGACGAGCGCGATGGCGAGGGCGAGGAGTAACGGGGGCTCTTCCGGCGGGAGGGGCTTCACGCGAACGGGAGATGGTTCACCCGAAGCCGCGACGGCGCGACGAGGAATGGCTCGGCGTTTGATCGCAGCGCTTCGCTTGCGACGTCCGACAACTGCCACCCAGGCGAAGGCCGGGATGGTACTTATAGCATTTGAGGCGGATCGACATTCAGGGGCCTCCTTCCCTCGCCCCTCGCAGAGGGGAGAGGGTTGCGCAGACTTGGTCTTTGCGAAAGCAAAGGCCTAGTCGGAGCTGGGTGAGGGGTAGGCGCTCGCTTGGCGAGCGCGCGAGCCTTTGGGCTCGCTCAACCCCTCACCCAAGCTGCGCTAGAGCAAATTCCGATCAGTCTGCATCGTAACCGGCTGCGGCGAAGTAGTTGGCGCATTCGGCAGGCGTGAAGGTGTCGATGGCGGCACCGAT
>NZ_JBEPKL010000003.1:0-235006 GCF_040544655.1 Sphingomonas sp. 1185 | reverse complement strand
CCCGCTTGATCAGGTCAGTCCCATCACACCTTGGGCAACGCATTCCATCCCCCCGTCTCAAATCACAGGAACGGACAAGAATCCACAATGCGGCCAATGTAAACAGTCCCCTCTGTGAGGGGCGAGGGAAGGAAGGCAATTCTGAATGTCGATCGGCCCTAGAATTCCGCGACCTTGCCCCAGGCGGAGTCGCGAAAGCGGTTTGGATGATAGGGTTTGGGGTCGACGATCGGTGCGGTGCCGCTGACGATATCGGCGATTAGATGGCCAGCCCCAGGCCCGATGCCGAAGCCATGCCCGCTAAAGCCCGCCGCCAGGATCAGGCCGGGCAGTTCGTCTACTTCGCCGATGCCGGGCACGCCGTCTGGGGTGCTGTCGACATAGCCCGCCCAGGCCCCGGTCACGACGCGTTCCGACAGGCGCGGCATCAGCGCGAGCGCGCGGGCATGGGTGCGCGCGACGGCCGCGCGGTCGGGCTTGGGATCGAGGATCCGCATCGCCTCCATCGGTGTCGGCCGGTCGAGCCGCCAGCGCACGAGCCGCTCATGGCCCGACCGCACCCCCTCCAGCCCGCCGGGCGACAGCTTGCGCCAGCGACGCAGGAACATCGGCAGGAACTGGGTCGAAAAACGCAGGAATTGCGGGGTGGGATCGACCTTGCCGCTGCCACTGATCGACAGCGTATAGCCGCCATCGCCGCGCCGGGTCATGGAGATATACTCGCTGTGCATCGCCGCCGGGAAGATGTCTTCGCCCGGCCCGACCGCCATGACCGTCTGGCGGATCGTGGCCTGCGGAAAGCGGATGCCATATTGATTGCAGAAGGACGAAGCCCAGGCGCCCGCCGACAGCACCGCGATGCGGGTGCGGATCGTACCCCGTTCGGTGACCACGGCGGAAAGGCGCCCGCCTTCGGTTTCCAGCCCACGGACCGCGCAATTCTGATGCACCGTTCCACCCAGCGCCATCAGCGCGCGGGCGGCGGCGGGCGCGGCCCGCGACGGATCGGCGGTGCCGTCGGTCGGGGAGAAGACGCCACCCTTCCACGGCTTGTTGCTGAACCGCCCGCGCTCGCTGGCCTCGGCCGACGAGAGCATGTGGGTGGTGACTCCCGCCGTCCGGGCGAAATCGCGCCAGCGTGCCCAGCCCTCGATCTCGGCTTCATTGTCGCTGAGATAGAGCAGCCCACAACGGCTGAACCCGGTTGCCTCGCCGGTGTCGGCAGCGAATTGTTCCCACAGGTCGAGCGACTTGGTTGCCATGGGCAGTTCGCGCGCATCGCGGTTCTGCTGGCGGCACCAGCCCCAGTTGCGGCTGGATTGCTCGCCACCGACGCGGCCCTTTTCGACCAGCGCGACCTTCAATCCGCGCTTTGCCAGATAATAGGCGGTGAAGCAGCCGACGATACCGCCGCCGATCACGACGACATCGGCGATGTCGGGCAGGGCGGGGCTTGAATCTACAAGGGTCAAGGGTGCGGGCATTCCGGGGCTCCAACGGGTCCGGGGAAGGGGGGGCTGGCTCAGAAATATTTCAGCCAGCCAAGGTCCTTGCGGCGCTTCTTCAGGTTCGAGAACCAGCGCGTCGGGAAGTAGAGCGGCACGATCATCGCGATCCACATCAGCCAGATCCACGGGATAGACGGAAAGCCGAAGACTGTTTCGTGATTGATGCCCCAGATCGCAACCGCGCCCAGGTAGATCATGCGCAGGACATAAAGGTGGAGGAGATAGAAGAACATGGGCGCACCGCCGAACACCGCCAGCCAGCCGATCACCCGCGTGTCGTCCACCCGGTCGAACAGCGCCAGCAGAAGCGACCCGACGCCCAGCGTCGCCATCACGTACAGCAGCGAGGGCGGATATTTGGTCAGCGCGAGGAAGCTCATGACGGTGCGGATCGGCGAACCGGGCACCACGAACCAGGGGGCGTCGCCATAGATGTTGAGCGCCCGCAACACGACGAACCCGACCAGCATCAGCGCGCCGGTCTGCGCCAGCCGCCGCTGCCGTGCCATGGCGTCGGCACCGACGAACCACGGCCCGATCCCCCAGCCCAGGCAGATCACGCCGATCCACGGCAGCAGCGGATAGCTGAACCGAACCGGGAGGCCGCCGAAGCTTACCGTCCCGCGATCGTGCAGAAACGCCCAGACGGTGTGGAACACGCTCTGCTCGGGCACGGTGATCGGGCTCAGCAGATTATGCCCGGCGACGATGGCCAATCCGGTCGCGACGATGGCGGCGTGCGGCAGGCGGATCAGCAGCGAGAGCACGATCATGCTCAACCCGATCGCCCAGATGACCTGAAGATACAGGATCGTCGGCGGGAATTCGGCACGCCAAACGAAATTGACGACGGTCAGTTCGAGCAGGACGAGCAGCGCACCGCGCTTGAACAGGAATGCGCTCGTCTCTGCACGGCTGTGCTTCCGGCCATAGAGATAGGCACCCAGTCCGGTGAGTGCGACGAAGACCGGCGCGCACAGGGTGCTGGTCATCCGGCTGAAGAAGGATGCAGGCGCGACGGTCAGCGCGTCGACCGGGTCGCCGATCGGCACCCATAGCAGGAACGCCTCGCGGACATGGTCGAGCAGCATCAGCACCATGACGAAGCCGCGCAGCGCGTCGATGCCGACCAATCGCGCGCCCGTCCGCGCTACGCTGTTGAAAGACTGGGGCCGGGATACGGCCCCATCGGGTGCAAGGCCCGCTGTCGTGATGCTTGCCATGGTGATGCTCTCCACAGGAGAAGGGAAAACTCAGTCGCGCGTCAGCAGCGCGACGGCGTCGATTTCGACCAGATGGCCGTGATGCAGTTCGGAAACGGGTACGGCGTCTGCACAGTGGCCAGTGTCTCGGTGATCGGTGGCGGAACCGGTCTGGACGCGTCGGCTAGGATCATCCTGGTTTCCATGGCGCGCTCAGGCCAGGATCGCCTTGGTTTCGAGATATTCCTCGAAGCCATGCACCCCATATTCGCGGCCGTTGCCCGACTGTTTGTAGCCGCCAAAGGGCGCATGCGCGGTCCAGGCGGGGTAGTTGATATGGACCTGTCCGGATCGGATGCGCCGAGCGATGGCCCTGGCGCGGACCGGGTCGGTCGACTGGACATGCGCTCCCAAGCCGTAGACCGTGTCGTTGGCGATCGCCACCGCCTCATCCTCACTTTCGTAAGGCATGATGCACAGCACCGGTCCGAAAATCTCCTCGCGGGCGATGCGCATGTCGCGGGTGACGCCCGAGAAGATCGTCGGCTGCACGTAGAAACCCCGGTCGAGCCCGGCGGGGCGGCCGGGGCCACCCGCGATCAACCGCGCGCCGTCCGCCTGGCCGGCCGCGATCATGTCCAGCACACGGGCGTATTGCGCGGCATTGGCGATAGGGCCCATGGTCGTCGCCGTGTCATCGGGCGGGCCTATGCGCCATTCGGCGGCCGCACTCGCCGCCAGAAGCTCGACCTCGGCCAGCCGCGCGGCGGGGACCAACATCCTGGTCGGCGCGCTGCACGACTGGCCGACATTGCGCATTCCGGCCATCACGCCACGCGGAACGGCCTGCGCGAAGTCGGCGTCGGGCAGCAGGATATTGGGTGACTTGCCACCCAATTCCTGCACGACGCGCTTCACGCTTACCGCTGCCGCCTGTGCGACCAGCACCCCCGCGCGGGTCGAGCCGGTGATCGAGATCATCGCGACGTCGGGATGCGCCGCCAGTGCCGCGCCGACGGCCTCGCCGGTTCCGCCGATCAGATTGAAAACACCCGCGGGCGTACCCGCATCGTGCATCACGTCTGCAAACAACAGCGCGCTATAGGGCGATAATTCGCTGGGCTTCAGGACGACCGTACATCCCGCAGCGATAGCGGGCGCGACCTTGGCCGTGATCTGGTAGAGCGGCCAGTTCCACGGCGTGATGAGCGCGCAGACGCCGATCGCTTCCTTGCACAAGGTGAAGCCCGCCGCCGGCCGCTCGAAGCGATAGTCCGCCAGTACCTCCATCTGAGCGCGGACATGCGCGATGGCGAAGGGCACATGCGACGCGCGGGCAAATCCGATGGCGGCCCCCATTTCGGTCGCAATCGCCTGGGCAAAGGCCTCGGCGCGTTCTTCCAGCAGAGCGGCGATCCGGCCGAGCAGCGCGATGCGTTCCGCGACCGGACTGACCGCAAAAGCAGGAAAGGCGCGGGCGGCGGCGGCGACCGCCCGGTCGACATCGGCGGCAGACCCTGCTGCGATGGTGCCGATCAGGCTCTCGGTCGCCGGGTCGGTGACGGGAATTGCGGGTGCGGGCGTCGCCGGCTCACACCACGCGCCATCGACATAGAATTGTCCCGCTCTGTCGTTCGTCATGTCCCACCCGTCCCGGCCCTACCGCGTTCCCCTGAGCAGGCGCTCCCGACGCGATAAGGTCTGACCGGAGTGTAGCGGCGACCGGTCGGCAGACGCTTCCGAAAATCGGGGGGCAAACGGCATTCCCGCAGTGTCCGGCCGCCACGAGCAGCGATTTACCCCGTGGGATGCGCGCCAGCAGGCTATCCGCCACCGGAAATGCGCAGCATATTATGCTGTGACGTTATCAAGGTTGCTTGTCGTGCCGCATCGGCGCGGCTGCAACGAGCGATTCTGCCGCACGCCGGCCGCTATCACCGTGTTCGGCAATTCACATCAGCAAAGGGGGCCGACCATGCTTCGTCCAAAATATATCACCTTCGATTGTTATGGCACGCTGATCTATTTCGAGATGGCTCCGATCGCACGCCGCCTCTATGCTGATCGGATCGCGGCGGCCGATATGGGCCGGTTCTGCGACGATTTTTCCGCCTATCGCCTCGACGAGGTGCTGGGTGCGTGGAAGCCTTATCGCGACGTCGTGGAAGGATCGCTGCGCCGCACCTGCGCGAAGTGGGGCATCGAATATCGCGATAGCGACACGGCCGACGTCTATGCCGCCGTCCCGACCTGGGGGCCGCACCCGGACGTGGTCGAGCCGCTGAAGCGCGTCGCGGCGGAGTATCCGCTGGTCATCCTGTCCAACTCGATGGTCGATCTCATCCCGCAGAACGTCCGCAACCTCGAGGCGCCGTTCCACGCCGTCTATACCGCCGAGGAGGCCCAGGCCTACAAACCCCGGATGCAGGCGTTCGAGTATATGTTCGATCAGCTGGGCTGCGGGCCGGAGGATGTGCTGCACGTCTCGTCCAGCTTCCGGTACGACCTGATGACCGCCTATGACATGGGTATTACGAACAAGGCTTTCGTCAATCGCGGGCACGAGCCGCTGAACAGCTATTATCAGGTGCACGAGATTCCGAGCATCGCGGGCCTGCCGCGACTGGTGGGGCTGTGAGCGTGGCGACCGATGTCCGGTCGTTCATAGATCTGCGCGCCTTTGCCGCATCGGCCGAAGCGCCCGCCACGGGGGACTATCGCACCGCACGCACCGCGCTGCCGCTGGTCGAGGGGCCGTGCCAGCTCGACCTGCTCGCGCTCGATGGCGGGGCGGGGTCGGAGGCGGGCCTCCCCGGCGACGAGTTCGTCATCGTGCTGGCGGGTTCGATACGGTTGGGCCACTTGGTGCTGGAGGCGGATGGCTGTGCGGTCATCCCCAGCGGCGTGGCCTTTGACTGGGAAGCGGCGCCCGGCACGCGCGCACTTGCGATGCGCTATGCGACCGACACGCCCGCCGCCGACCGGATCGTGCCGATCGACGAAAGCGCCGAGCTGACGCCTTCCAGTCCGCCGCTCGCCGACTTGCTGGTCGGGCCGACGCCGTCGTGCCGCAACCATAGCGATTATCGGTCGAGCGATGGCGTATTCATCTGCGGCACCTGGGACTCGACGCCCTATCACCGCACCGCGATGCGCTATCGCCATCACGAGCTGATGCACCTGCTCGAGGGGAGCGTGACCTTCGAGGACGAGACGGGGGCCAGCCGCACCTTCACCAAGGGCGACATCTTCCTGCTGGAACATGCTGCGCAATGTCTGTGGGACAGCCAGGAGCATGTGAAAAAGGTCTATGCAATCTGGCGGCCGATGGTCGCCTGATCGCTTTGCGGGGCGATGCCGAAGACGGTATCGCCCCGCTTGCCCGCTCAGGGCGTCGCGAGAAGGTCGAGCGACTGGTGGCAGAATATCTGCCGATCCCCCTCCAGCAGGCGCGGCGGCATCGTATCGACGCAGGAGGTGTTCGCGCGGATGCAGCGCGGGTGGAAGCTGCATCCGGTTGCCGACATCCGCGCGCCCGCCGCCCCGGCTTGTCGGGCCGGTGTCTCCTCCAGCCAGCCCGGCCGCAATTCGGGGACCGACGCGGTCAGCAACCGCGTATAGGGATGGTGGGCCCCGTGACCCAGGCCATCGCGCGTCACCTGCTCGGCGACACGACCGGCATAGAGGACCAGCACGTCATCGGCGATCGCCCGCACGATCTCGAGATCGTGGGTGATGAACATATAGGCGAGCCCGAGTTCGCGGCGCAGCTCGACAAGCAGGTCGAGCACGGCCTCCGCGATGACCGGGTCGAGCGCCGAGGTCACTTCGTCGCACAGTAGCAGGTCGGGGCGTGCCGCCAGCGCGCGGGCGAGATTGGCCCGCTGCTTCTGCCCACCGGACAGTTCGCCGGGCAAGCGGTCGGCGAGCGATGCGGGCAGGCGGACAAGGTCGAGCAGGCGCGCCACCTCCGCCTTGGCCGATCGTCGGTCCAGCCCGTGATAGAAGGCCAGCGGCCGGGCAATGGCAGCACCGATGCTGACCGACGGGTTGAGCGCGGTGTCGGCGCTCTGGAAAACCATCTGCACCCGGCGAAGCTCGTCGCGTGACCGGTGCCGGACGAGCGGTGCGAGAGGATGGCCGTTCAGCAGGATGCGGCCCGTCGAGGGCGCGTGTAGCCCTGCCGCCACCCGCGCGAGCGTGCTCTTGCCACAGCCGGATTCGCCGATGACGCCTAGCACCTGGCCACGCCGGATCGAGACATCGATCCCGTCGAGGATTTTGGTCCGAGGCGCGCCGTCCGGCCCCGTCCCCCCATAACCCGCGACGATTCCCCACATATCGAGCAGCGGCGCTTCGTCGGTCGGTGGCGGGACGATGCGGGCTCGGGGCGCGGCGGCCGCGACCAGCGCCTGCGCATAGCTGTGGCGCGGGGCGAACAGGATCTGCCGGGTCGTTCCCAGTTCCTGCACCTCGCCGCCGCGCAGTACCGCGATGCGGTCGGCGATCTGGGCGACGACCGAAAGGTCGTGGGTGACATAGACGGCGGTAGTTCCCAGATCTCGCACCGCGTCCTTGAACGCCTTCAGTACCTCGATCTGGGTCGTGACGTCGAGCGCGGTGGTCGGTTCGTCGAAGATGACGAGGGCAGGGTCGGTGATCAGCGCCATCGCCGCCATCAGCCGCTGGAGCTGCCCGCCCGATACCTGATGCGGATAGCGTGCGCCGACGCCATCGGGGTCGGGGAGCGCGAGGCGGCGAAACAGAGCCTTGGCCTTTTCCTCGGCGGCGGCGCGGTCGAGCGTACCGTGGATCAGCGCGGGCTCGATCACCTGCGCCATGATGGTCAGCGAAGGATTGAATGCGGCGGCGGCGCTCTGTGCCACATAGGCGACGGTGCGGCCACGCACCTGACGCAGCTGTTCGGGCGTCGCGCCATCGAGCCGGTGGCCGGCGACCTCGATCACGCCGCCCGCGATCCGGCAGCCGGGACGCGCATAGCCGAGCAGCGACAGGGCGATGGTCGTCTTGCCCGACCCCGACTCTCCGATCAGGGCCAGCACCTCGCCCTTTGTGATCGACAGGCTGACATCGGGTACGATGACGATCTCGCGTCCGTCTTCGCCGACGGCGGTGATGCGCAGATGGTCGATGCGGGCAAGCGGCACGTCGGTCATCGCCGCCGCCGTCGGGGAAGGGAGTCGATCACCAGGTTCATTCCTATCGTAAGGGAAGCGATCGCCACCGCCGGGAACAGCACGGCGGGCGCGCCGAAGCCCAGCCCGGCGATATTCTCGCGAACCAGCGCGCCCAGGTCCGCCTGGGGCGGCTGGACACCCAGGCCCAGAAAGGACAGGCCACTGAGAAGCAGGACGATGAACACGAAGCGCAGACCAAAATCGGCGGCGAGGGGGCCGGTGACGTTGGGCAGCACCTCCCGCACGACGATATAGGGCAGACGCTCGCCGCGGGCGCGGGCGGCGGCGACGAAATCCAGCGCCATGACGCCCACCGCCAGCGCGCGGGCGGTGCGGAAGGCACCGGGGGTATAGATGATCGCCAGCGTGCCGATCAGCACGGGTATCGAAGCGCCGGTCGCCGCGATCACCACCAGCGCCAGCATCAGGCTGGGGATGGCGATAATGATGTCGAAGGCCCGCGACAGGGCCATGTCGATCCACCCGCCGGCCGCGGCGGCCAGGCCAAGCAGGATGCCCGACATCGCTGCGATGCTGGTCGCGACAAAGGCGATGAGGACGGTATAGCGCGCGCCGTACAGCACCCGGCTGAGCATATCGCGACCCAGATAGTCGGTGCCCAGCGGGAAGCGACGGCTGACCCCGTCGAACACGTCGAGATGCACGACCTCGCCCACGCCATGGGGCGCGATGCCGGGGCCGAGCAGCGCGACGAGGATCCATGCGGATACGAGGGTCAGGCCGATCCGGCCGCTGGTCGTGAACCTCCTCATCGGTGACGCAGCCGGGGATTGGCCAGGATCGTAACCACATCGGCGGTCGTCACCAGGATCAGATAGGCGGTGCAGAAGATGATCGCGACCGCCTGGACCAGCGGCAGGTCGCGGGTGGCGACCGCATCCACCATCAGTCGCGCGATGCCGGGATAGTTGAAGATGATCTCGACCACGATGACGCCCCCCAGCAAGGCAGACAGGCTGAGCGCGATCGCATTGGCGATCGGCCCGATGGCATTGGGCAAGGCATGGCGCAGTACCACGCGGGCCGGTGAGCAGCCCTTCAGCCGCGCGGCCTCGCAATAGGACGTGTCGAGCGCGTCGATCACCGCCGCGCGGGTCATGCGGACCATCTGCGCCATGACGAAACAGGCAAGGCTGAATACCGGCAGCGCGAAGACCCGGACCAGGTCCCAGATCGAATGAACGTCGCGGGTGGAGGTCAGGGCGGGGAGCCAGCGCAGCGTCACCGCGAAGAGCATGACCGCCAGCGTCGCGATCAGGAATTCCGGTACGGACACGATGCCGATCGTCGCGATGCTGATAGCCCGGTCGAATGCGGTACCCCGCCTGACCGCCGCCATGATGCCCAGCGCCAGGGCCAGCGGTACCGACACCAGTGCGGTCAGCCCGGCCAGCGTCAGCGAATTGACCAATCGCGTCCCGATCATCTCGCGCATCGGCAGGCCGGTGATCAGGGAGTGGCCCAGGTCGCCGGTCAATACGCCGCCCGCCCATTCCAGATATCGTCGCCAGGCGGGCTGGTCGAGATGCATGGCCTGGCGCAGGCCCGCCAGTGCCTCGGGCGTAGCGCTCTGGCCCAGTATCGCCTCGGCCACATCGCCCTCCATCAGCTGTGCGATGGCGAACACCGCCAGCGACACGAATATCAGCGTCGCCAGCGCCGCAGCCACCCGGCGGCCGATCAGCACCATGAGGGGGGAGTGGATCATGCGCCCTCCATCCATGCGTCGGCGGCAAAGTCGAAACCCATCAATCCCCCCTGCGGCATGGGTCGCAGGCCCTTCACCCTCGGGTTGTGCGCATCGAGCGAGCTGAGGAACAGCGGAATGCCGATGCCCGCCTGGTCATGGACCAGATGCTGCATCTCGCCATAGAGCGACTTGCGGCGTGCCTCGTCCGTCTCGCCGCGCGCGGCCCGAAGCAGGCTGTCGAAACGCGTGTTCTTCCACCCACTCTCGTTCCACGGCGCGTCGGAGGCAAAGAACTGGGTGAAGATGATATCCGCCGTCGGACGGGCGTTGACGTTGCCGAAGCCCAGCGGGACCTTCATCCAGCTGTTCGTCCAGTAACCATCGGAAGGCACGCGCCGGATATCGAACCGGACCCCTGCGCGTCGCCCGGCATTCTGGATCAGCACGGCCATGTCGTCCGACTTGTCCGCCGCCGTCGAGGTGACGATGGGCAGGCGCGCGCCGATCATCCCGGCTCGCGCGAAATGATGGCGGGCGCGGTCCGGGTCGAAGGCGCGCTGCGGCACGCTGGGGTCGAAATAGGGATTGGTGGGCGCGATCGGCTGGTCGTTGCCGATCGTCGCATAGCCGCGGAAAATGGCATTGCGCATCGTCTCGCGGTCCAGCAGCAGCTTCAGGCCTGCCACAAAATCCGGATGGCTGGTCGGCCCCCGGTCCAGCCGGGCGATCAGGTTGGTATAGCCGCCGGACCTGGTCACCAGCAGGTCGAAGCCCGCATGCTCCAGATGATGGGCGATACGCGGATTGATCGCGTGGATCAGGTCGACATCGCCCGACAGCAGCGCATTGATCCGCGCGCTGTCGTCCGAAATGGAGAAGAGTTCGATCTCGCCCAGCCGCACCTTGCGCCGCCAATAGTCGGGCCAGCGCACCGCGAGCGAGCGCACGCCGGGTGCGAACTCGACCATGCGCATCGGTCCGGTGCCGACCGGATGGCGGAAGTCGCGGGTACCGTCGCGGACGATCTGGAATTGCGATATGCCCAGGATCGTCGGCAGGTCGGAATTGGCGCTTTCCAGGACAAGGCGGACATGATCCGGCCCATCGGCGCGGACCGATGCGAATTGCTGGGCGAAAATTCGCGCTTTCGACCCCACTGCCGGGTCGAGATGGCGGTTCAGCGAGTAGACGACATCCGCGGCGGTGAGTGGCGATCCGTCGTGGAAACGCACGCCACGCCGCAACCGGATCGACCAGTCGCGCGAATCCTGGCTCTCTATCGCTTCGGCCAGCGCGAATTGGGGGCGGGACCGTGCGTCCAGCCGGGTCAGCCCGTCATAGACCATCGCGCAGCGGCAGAAGTCGGACACCACCGTCTGGCGCGCCGGGTCCATCGTGTCGGCGGTCGAACTGACCGCGACCGCCACCCGCAACCGCCCGCCCGCTGGTTCGGGACGCGCGGGCGTAAAGCCGCATGCGTTCAGGCCCAGCGACAGGCCGCCGCCACCGATCAGGCGGATTGCGTCGCGCCGCCCGATCAATGCCGCCAGTCCTGATAGCGGTAATAGGCCCCGACCAGCGGAAGGAACCAGGGCGGTCCGAAATGCCCCGGGACTGCTGGCCAGTCGATGCCGTGGAAGGGATTGGCCTCGGCGGGGCTGGCCCCGGTCATGATCCGCGCCATCACCTCGCCCATCAGCACCGAAATCTGCGTGCCATGGCCGCTATAGCCCATCGCATAATGCACCCCGTCGCGAACTCCCGCGCGCGGCAGGCGGTCGGCGGTCAGGTCGACGATCCCGCCCCAATTATGGGCGATGCGGACCCCCGCCAGTTCGGGAAAGATCTCGCGCATCCGCGCCGCGAGGATGGCTCCGCTGCGCACGTCGTTGCGCGGGGTCGAGAGCGCGAAGCGGGCGCGGCCGCCGAAGATCAGCCGGTTGTCGGCGGTCAGGCGGAAATAATTGCCGATGTTGCGTGTCGTTGTCCCGTTGCGCCGTCCCGGCATGATCGTGTCGGCCAGATCCCCTAGCGGATCGGTTGCGACGATGAAGCTGCCGATCGGCACGATCCGCCGCCGCAGCCAGCGGAACGGCCCGGACATCGACGCGCCCGTCGCCAGCAGGACGTCATCCGCAATGATCGTACCGCGCGGCGTGACCAGCTTGTGCCGTCCGCCCGGCACCCGCGACAGCCCGGTCAGCGGCGTATTCTCATATAGCCTGGCACCGTGGCGGGTCGCGGCGCGCGCCAGCCCTGCGGCGAAGCGGCCCATATGGAGGGAGGCGCTGCGCGGGAAGACCAGCCCGCCATGGAAGGCATCGGAACGGATTTCCCCGACCAGCTGGCTGCGGTCGAGCAGGCGGATGTCCGGCTCCACCGTCTGCGCCAGCAGCTCGGCGGAGCGGGCGAGCTTGACGGCATGGTCGGGCTTGTCGGCCAGTTTCAGCTTGCCGTTGCGGGTGAAGTCGCAGGCAATGGCTTCCTCCTTCACGATGGCCTCCACACGTTCGACCCCGGCGTCGAAGGCGCGATAGAGGTCGGTGGCGCGCTGAGCCCCGAAGCGCGCGCTGAGCGCGGCGAAGTCGCCCGCAATACCGTTGTTGCACTGGCCGCCATTGCGGCCCGATGCTTCGCACGCGATACGCCCCGCCTCGATCAGGGTCACCTGCGTCCCTGCCATCGCCAGCTGGCGGGCGGCCGAAAGGCCGGTGAACCCGCCTCCGACGACCACGACCGTCGCCCGGGCGGGGAGCGGTGGCACCCCATCCTGCGCAAAGCGTTCGCCGCTATCCAACCAATAGGATTCCAGCATCATCGTGCGGTTTCGCGTCCCCCCGGCGCCGGGCCGCCCGACGCGGCTCCGACGCGGCATAGTCTGCTACGCTGCGTCGGCATGGTATCACTTTAGTTGCGTCGTCGGCCGGTCTTATGTGCCGATCCGACCCGACGGGACCGCACAGCATACCGCACCCTTCTCAACGGGAAACCGCCGCGAGAGGCGCCGGGGCCAGCGATATGGGGGTGTGATACCCGATGCGGCAGGATATTCCGTGCAGGCATCCAAATCACACGTGAAATGCTTCGGAAGGCGGTGAGCGACGCACCTCCTGCATCATGGTTGCGATAAAAGAATGGGAGAGGATTTCGATGGAACGAAAAACCATGCCAACAAGCGCCGAATTGCCCCCTGCCGAGGTCGAGCATCGCACGATGCGGCTTCGCGCCATGACCCCGCAGGATGTCGCCGCGCTGCACCTGCTGGCCAAGGCCGAACAATGGCCGCACCGGGCGGAGGATCTTGCCGACATGCTGGCCGTGGGCTCCGGCACGGTGGCGGAGCTGAACGGCGAGATCATCGGCACGACGATGTGGTGGCGGGCCGGTCCGGCCACCGCGACGCTGGGCATGGTGATCGTCTCGCGCCGTCATCGCGGGGCTGGCCTCGGCCGGATCGTGATGGACGCGGTGCTCGACCAGATTGCGGCCGCGCTGGGCCCCGACGCGGCAATCATGCTGAACGCGACCGAGGATGGGCTGCCGCTCTATCGCAAGCTCGGCTTTCGCGGCGTCGGTGAAATCCTCCAGCATCAGGGGGCGGCGTTTCAGGCCCCGCTGGTTCCACTGGAGCCGGGGGAGCGTATCCGGCCGATGGGGGAGCGCGACGGCGCGGTCGTCGACTCGTTGGTCCACGCGGCGACCGGCCTCGATCGTCCGTCGGTCATGACGCTGTTGCGCGAGAAGGCGCACGGCGTCGTGCTGACGCATGGCGATACGGTGACCGGGGCGGCGCTTTTCCGCCGGTTCGGACGCGGCTATGTCGTCGGGCCGGTGATCGCGCCCGACGCGACCCGCGCCAAGGCATTGATCGCACAGTGGATCGGATCGCGCAGCGGCGAATTCATCCGGCTGGACATTCCGGGCGATAGCGGGCTCGGGGCGTGGCTGGAGGAACTGGGGCTGGTCCGCGTCGGCCGGGTGGTGACGATGGTACGGGGCGGGGAGCCGCGAGGCACCGCACCCGGCACCGCCTTTGCGATCGTGAGCCAAGCGCTATGCTGAACGCTCAGGACCTGCGCGCGACCGGCTTGCTGATCGAGACGATGCTGATCGATGGAGCCTGGACGGGCGCGAACGACGGCGCGACGCTCGAGGTGACCGATCCGGCGACCGGCGAGACGATCGGGACGATCCCGGCGGCGGGGGCGGCCGAGACCGAGGCGGCGATCGCCGCCGCCGCCGCCGCGTTGCCCGGATGGCGGCGCCGCACGGCGGACGATCGCGCGACCCTGCTCGAGGCATGGCACCGGCTGATCCTCGACCATGTCGATGCACTGGCCGCGATCATGACCGCCGAGCAGGGCAAGCCGCTGGCCGAGGCGAAGGGGGAAATCGGCTATGCCGCCAGTTTCGTCAAATGGTTTGCGGGCGAGGGGCGGCGGATCGCCGGGCACATGATCCCCGCGCCGACCACCGACCGCCGCATCCTGGCGACCCGCGAGCCCGTGGGCGTGTGCGCAGCGATCACTCCGTGGAATTTCCCCGCCGCGATGATCACCCGCAAGGTCGCGCGCGCGCTCGCGGCGGGGTGCACCGTCGTCATCAAGCCGTCCGAGCTCACGCCCTTCACGGCGCTGGCGCTGGTCAGGCTGGCCGAACGCGCGGGGATACCGGCGGGTGTCGTCAACATCGTCACCGGCATGCCCCAGGCGATCGGCGCGGCGCTGACCGCCTCGCCGGTGGTGCGCAAACTGTCCTTTACGGGATCGACGCGCGTCGGGGCGCTGCTGATGCGGCAGTCCGCGGACACGCTGAAGCGGTTGAGCCTGGAACTGGGCGGCAACGCGCCCTTCATTGTGTTCGATGATGCCGATGTCGATGCGGCGGTGGCCGGGGCGATGGCCTCCAAGTTCCGCAACGCCGGACAGACCTGCGTCTGCGCCAACCGCCTGTTCGTGCAGGACGGCATTCACGATCGTTTCGTGGAAAAGCTAGGTGAGGCGGTGCGCGCCCTGTGCGTCGGGGATGGGCGGCGGGCGGGGGTCACCATTGGTCCGCTGATCAACGCCGCCGCCACGACCAAGGTCGCCGAGCATGTTGCCGACGCGCTGGCCAAGGGTGCCCATATCGCCGCTGCCCCCGACGGCGTGAGCGGCGATGCGCGGTTTGCGCGGCCGGTGGTACTGACCGAAGCGACGCCCGGCATGCGGCTGGCCTCCGAAGAGACGTTCGGGCCGGTCGCCCCGATCTTCCGCTTCCGGGACGAGGAAGAGGCGGTCGCGCTCGCCAATGCGACGCCGTTCGGCTTGGCCAGCTATTTCTATACCGACGACCTGCACCGAGCCTGGCGCGTGGGAGAGGCGCTGGAATTCGGCATGGTCGGGCTGAACACGGGAGCGCTGGCGATGGAGATGGCGCCGTTCGGCGGGATCAAGGCTTCCGGGCTCGGCCGGGAAGGGGGGCGCGAGGGGATCGAGGAATATCTGGAAACCAAGGCGTTCCATTGGGGGGGATTGAAGGGCCTGTGAGACATTACCGGATTGCGGTGATCCCCGGCGACGGGATCGGCAAGGAAGTCGTCCCCGAGGGCGTGCGCGCACTGGAGGCGGCGGCGGCGGCCTATGGCTTCACCGTCGAGCAGCAATGGCATGATTTCGCCTGTTGCGACTATTATGTCCGCCACGGTCGGATGATGCCCGAGGATTGGAAGGCGCGGATCGGCGGTGTCGATGCGATCTTCTTCGGCGCGGTAGGCTGGCCCGACACCGTGCCCGATCATATCTCGTTGTGGGATTCGCTGATCCAGTTCCGGCGCGAGTATGACCAATATGTCAATCTGCGCCCGGCGCGGCTGATGCCGGGCGTGCCCTGTCCCTTGGCGGGGCGGAAGCCCGGCGACATCGACATGATGATCGTGCGGGAGAATACCGAAGGCGAATATTCCGCGATCGGCGGCACCGCTTTTCCCGGTACCGACCGAGAGGTGGTGCTTCAGGAAACGGTCATGACCCGTACCGGCACCGACCGCATATTGCGATATGCGTTCGAACTGGCGCAGAAGCGGCCTGCCAGGCATTTGACCTCCGCCACCAAATCCAACGGTATCGCGATCACCATGCCCTGGTGGGACAGTCGCGTCGCCGAGATGGCGGAGAAATACCCCGAGGTTCGGACCGACAAATATCATATCGACATCCTCGCCGCGCAGTTCGTGATGAATCCCGACCGGTTCGACGTGGTCGTCGCCTCCAATCTGTTCGGTGACATCCTGTCCGATCTGGGCCCGGCCTGCACCGGCACGATCGGCATCGCGCCATGCGGCAACATCAATCCGAACAGCGCGGTTCCGTCGCTGTTCGAACCGGTCCATGGCTCGGCGCCCGATATCGCCGGGCAGGGGATCGCCAATCCGGTCGGCCAGATCTGGTGCGCGGCGATGATGCTCGATCACCTCGGCGAGACGGCTGCGGCGGCGTCCATCGTCACCGCGATCGAGACGGTGCTGGCCAGCGAGGGCGGCCGCACGCGCGACCTGAAGGGATCCGCCGACACCGTGCAATGCGGCAAGGCGATCGCGGCGGCGATCGGTTGAGGACGGGGGCGGCATAATCTGCCGCCGGGTCGGAAAACTCGGCAGCTTCCCATGCCGGAAAAGGGGCGAGCGGCCCCTTCCGCCGTACCGGACGCCTAAGCTGGCATCATTCAAGACAATAAGGCCAGTCATGTTCTCCAATTCGCTGATCGAGGCGGATCGCCGCCACCTCATCCATCCCGTCACGTCATGGCGCGGGCATGAGGCGCGGGGTGCGACCGTATTGACCGAGGGGCAGGGCATGTACCTGACCGACAGCGACGGGCATCGCCTGCTCGATGCCTTTGCCGGGCTATGGTGCGTCAATATCGGCTATGGTCACGACAGCGTGGTCGAGGCGGCCGCCGAACAGATGCGGCGCCTGCCCTATGCGACCGGCTATTTCTCCTATGCCAGCGAACCGGCGATCCGGCTGGCCGAGCGGCTGGCGGGCCTGGCACCCAAGGGACTGGACCGCGTTTACTTCACGCAAGGGGGATCGGACTCGGTCGACTCCGCGCTGCGCTTCATCGTTCACTATTGGAACGCCAGGGGCCGCCCGACCAAGAAGCACATCATCGCGCTCGACAAGGGCTATCACGGTTCGTCGTCCAATGGCGCGGGCATTACCGGCCTGCCAGCCTTCCACCGCCTGTTCGACCTGCCGCACAGCTGGCAGCATCACATTCCGGCGCCCTATCCCTATCGCCATGCGGCCGGGGACGATCCGGCGGCGGTGATCGCCGCCAGCGTCGCGGCACTGAAGGACAAGGTTGCCGAGCTTGGGGCGGAGAATGTCGCGGCCTTCTTCGCCGAGCCGGTGCAGGGTTCGGCGGGCGTGATCGTACCGCCCAAGGGGTGGCTGGCCGCCATTCGCGCGGCCTGCACCGAACTCGGCATCCTGTTGGTCGTCGACGAGGTCATTACCGGTTTCGGCCGGACGGGGCCGATGTTCGCCTGCGAGCATGAGGGCGTGTCGCCCGACCTGATGACGCTGGCGAAGGGGCTGACCGCCGGTTACGTGCCGATGGGCGCGGTGTTGATGTCGGCGGAGGTCTATGACGGAATCGCCGACGGTCCCGACAATCACCTGCCGATCGGGCATGGCGCCACCTATTCGGGACATCCGGTCGCGGCGGCGGTGGCGATGGCGGTGCTCGACCTTTACGAAGGCGGTATCATCGCCAACGGTCTCGCCCGCGCGCCGCAGCTGGCCGCCGGGCTGGCGGCGGTCGCCGATCATCCTCTGGTCGGCGACGTGCGACAGGCGGGGATGCTGGCGGGGATCGAGCTTGTCGCCGACAAGGCCGCCAGGACGCGCTTCGACCCGGCACTGGGCCTGCCCGACCGGTTGGCGAGGGCAGGCTATGCGCGCGGCATCATCTTCCGCGCCTTTGCCGACGGGACGATCGGGCTTGCCCCCGCGATCAGTTGCGACGAGGCGGATATGGCGACCTTGCTTGCGCGGTTGACGCGCACGTTGGATGATGTCGCCGAGCAACAGCAGGTGCGGGCCGCGCTGCGATGATCGCGGTTCGTACGGGGAATGAAGGGGTATATCCGCCACCATGACGTCAGCGCCCAAACTTGATCGACTGGACTTTCGTATTCTGGCGCAGCTGCAGCGCAACGGGCGGATCACCAATGTCGACCTGGCCGATGCGGTGGGCTTGTCGCCCAGCCCCTGCCTGTCGCGGGTCAAGCGGCTGGAGAAGGCGGGCTATATCACCGGCTATGGCGCGCATGTCGCGCTCGCCAAGCTGGGCGAGACGCTGACCGTCTTTACCGAGGTGACGTTGAAGGATCATCGCACCGGCGACTTTTCCCGTTTCGAACAACGCGCACGCAATGTGCCCGAGATCGTGGAATGTCATCTGGTCAGCGGTGGATATGATTATCTGATCAAGTTCATCACGCGCAATGTCTCCCAATATCAGGAACTGATCGAGTCCATTCTCGAAAGCGATTTCGGGATCGAGAAATATTTCAGCTACATCGTCCTCAAGTCGCCGATCGTGAAGCGTTACGACCCTATCGAAACCTTGTTCGAGGATCGCGGCTGACGTTGCCGGAAGGTCTGCTTATGCCCATCGACGCCCAGGAACTCGGTCATCTCATCGCGCTTCGGCGTGATCTTCATGCGCATCCGGAACTGGGCTTTCACGAGCATCGCACCGCAGGGATCGTCGCCGATGCGCTCCGGTCCGCGGGGTTAGAGGTGACAACCGGGATCGGCGGCACGGGGATCGTCGGCACGCTGCGTCACGGCCCCGGCAACGGTGCGATCGGTTTCCGCGCGGACATGGATGCGCTGCCCTTCGTAGAAGCGACGGGCCTGCCCTATGCCAGCACGACGCCGGGCGTCTTTCATGGCTGCGGCCATGACGGGCACAGCGCGACGCTGATCGGGGCGGCGCGGTTCCTGGCGCGGACCCGCGATTTCTCCGGCACGATCCATTTCATCTTCCAGCCTGCCGAGGAAGGGCTGGGTGGTGCGGATGCGATGGTGCGTGACGGGCTATTCGACCGGTTCCCCTGCGACCGGGTGTTCGCGCTCCACAATTGGCCCGACCTGCCGCTGGGCAGCGCCCGGACGCGGCACGGACCGATCATGGCGGCGGCGGACCGCTTCGACATCACCATTTCGGGGCGCGGCGGTCATGCCGCCATGCCGCACCAGACGCCGGATGCCATACTGGCCGCTGCCACCCTGATCGGCGAGTTGAACACGATCGTCGCGCGCCGCGTCGCCCCTACCGAAAGCGCGGTGCTGTCGGTCACGAAGGTCACCGGCGGGGATTCGCACAATGTCATCCCGGCGGAGGTGAGGCTGACCGGCACCGTGCGCACCTTCTCGGCGGCGGTGCAGGACCGCATCGAGGAGTCGCTGCGGGCGATCTGCGAAGGTGTGGCGCGGGTGAGCGAGACGCAGGTGTCGGTCGATTATATCCGCTACTACCCCGCGACGATCAATGACGCCGACAGCGCCGACATCGCGCTGGCGGCGGCTCGCGCGGTGTGCCCGGATGCGCAGCTTGCTGCCGATCCCGCCTTCACCTCGGAGGATTTCGCCTTCATGCTGCGGGCGCGGCCGGGCGCGTATCTGTGGCTCGGGCAGCGCGACGATGGCCATGCCCAGCCGTTGCATCACCCCGGCTATGACTTCAACGATGCGATCATTCCCTCTGGCATCGCGTGGTTCGCCCAACTGGCCCGGATGCTACTGCCCGCCTGAAGGCGGCGCCCCGGCAGAGCCGCCTCCTCCGGCGGCAAGATCGTGTCGGTGAGGTGCGCGCAAATCCGCATTTCGTTCCGATCCAGTCACGGCTTCGCAATAAAATGCTTGTCGCTGCTGCCCATGATGCCGGTATCGCAGAGAGGGCGACACAATGGCCTGCCGGTCCACGAAGACCGCGACGAAGGCCAGGGCGCCGTCACGAAGAGGACGATGCGACTGCCACTATCATTTCGGGGGAAAATATATGCGCTATCGACATCTGCTATCGTTCAGCGTCGCCGCTCTGGCGATCACGACATCCACGGTGGTCTCGGCGCAGACGGTGCCGGTGGCGTTTCATCCGGCGGCGGGGGCGGCCGAGGGCGATCCCAAGACCGTAGCGATCGCCGAGGAACCCCAGCAGGCCGACATCGTCGTGCAGGGCCAGCGCCAGCAATATGTCGCCGCCGTCCCCACGATCGAGGTGCCGCAGAGCATCCAGGTCCTGTCGGCCGAGACGTTGCGCGATGCGGGTGTGACCCGGCTGGACAACGCACTGGACTTTGCGACCGGCATTGCCCGCCAGAATAATTTCGGCGGCCTGTTCGACGTGTTCGCCTGCCGTGGCTTTTCGGGGGACGAAGGCTCGGCCAGCAACTATCTGGTCAACGGGTTCAACGCCGCGCGCGGCTATGGCGGGTCGCGCGACACCTCGAATGTCGAGCAGATCCAGGTGCTGAAGGGCCCCAATTCCTCGCTGTTCGGGCGCGGCGAGCCGGGCTGTACGGTCAATATCATCACCAAGAAGCCGGGCTTCGACCTGCACGGCGGCGCGATCCTGTCGGCGGGCAGCTTCAACACCTATCGCAGCGAGGGCGACTTCAACGTGCCGCTGTCGTCGCGCATCGCGATGCGCGTGACGGGTGCGGCGGAATCGGCTGACAGCTTCCGTGATTTCAATTCCAGCCGGAAGATCACGGTCACGCCCTCCTTCCTCGTCAAACTGGGCGAGGACAGCTCGGCCAGCTATGAGTTTGAGTTCATCGACCAGAAAGTGACCTTCGATCGCGGTATCGTCGCGCCGACCGGCGATCTGTCTCTCATTCCGCGCAACCGCTTTTTCGGCGAGCCGGGCGATGGACCCGTCCATGTCCGCGCCATGGGCCACCAGGCCCAGCTGCAGCATGATTTCGACAAGAACTGGTCGATCATCCTGGGCGTTGGCTATCGCGATACCTTCTTCCGGGGCGTGTCGACCGAAGCGGAGCTGGCCGCAGGGCGCCAGCGGCTCTACACCGACGGCATCACTCTTTCGCGCCAGCGACGCGACCGGGATTACAAGACCACCGACCTGACCTTCCGTGGGGAATTGAGCGGCACGTTCGATACCGGGTCGCTGACCCATCATATGATCGTCGGTGCCGACTGGGACGATTATGAGCTGGACATTGTCCAGAACCGCTACCGCCCGCCAGCCATCGCATCGCAGGCGGCCGGAAATCTGGCGGCGGGCAATCGCATCAATATCTTCGACCCCGCCTATGGCAAGCTGCCCAGCACCGGCGCGTTCCAGAGCTATCTGGAGCGTCAATATAGCTGGGGTGCCTATCTGCAGGATCAGATCGACGTCACGGACGGACTGAAGTTGCGCGCGGGCGGCCGCTACGACCAGTTCGAGCAGATCATTGACGACCGTGTCTCGCGCCGCCGCGCGCAACAGTTCCGCACCGCGTTCAGCCCTTCGGTGGGTGCGACATACCTGTTCGGACCGCAATTCTCGCTCTACGCCAATTACGGACGTGGTTTCCGCCCGAACAACGGCACGGACGCGAACGGCAACGCCTTTGTGCCCGAGCGTACCATCTCCTATGAGGCGGGGGCCAAGGTTTCGCTGCTCCACCGGCGGCTGACCGGCACGGTCGCATTGTTCAAGACGAACAAGAACAATGTCCTGACCGCCGATCCCATCAACGCCAATTTCTCGCTGGCGGTCGGCAAGGCACGGAGCAAGGGCGTCGAAGCCGAGCTGTCGGGCCAGCTGCCCGCCGGGTTCCGGGTCCAGCTGAACTATGCCTATATCGACGCCGAAGTGGCGCAGGATGCGCTCGACCCCAATTTCGGCTTCGGCCTGCGCGAAGGCGATCCGCTGATCAACATCGCAAAGAACAGCGGCAGCGCGCTGGTCTTCAAGGATTTCGATATTGGTGAAAAGCGCCTGACCGTGGGTGCGGGTGTCAATTATGTCGGCAAGCGCCTGGGCGAGACCGGTTACCGCTTTGCCAATGGCAGTTTCTACTATCTGCCCGCCTATACGCTGACCCGCATGACGGCGGCGTTCGAGGCAACCGATCGGCTGCGTATCTCGGGCGAGGTCACCAACCTGTTCAACGTCCACTATTTCCCCAGTTCCTATTCGCGGCTGTGGACGCTGCCGGGTGCACCGCGCCAGTTCATGGTCCGGATCGGTTATTCCTATTGATCGGTGGGCGGCCGTCTTCCCCCCGGCCTGGTCTGAAAAAGCCATGTCGGGCGAGGGGCGGCCGCTCCGCCCGCGTATTGAAGGGCAACGGTTCTTCACCCCCAATCGGAGTTTGATCCCATGCGTCGCATCCTGCTCGGCCTGGCCCTGGCCGCGTCCCTGTCCGCGCCCGTCCTGGCGCATCCCAAGCTGCTCGGCGCCAGTCCCGCGGCCGACACCACGGTCGCGACGGCACCGCGGACTCTGGTCCTCAACTTCTCCGAAAAGCTGATCGCCCCGATGTCGGGGGCCGAACTGACCATGATCATGCCTGGCATGGGCGGGCACGCCATCCCCGTGAAGACCTCGGTCGGGGCGGACGGGCGCTCGCTGGTCCTGGTTCCTGCGTCACCCTTGCCGCGCGGCCAGTATCAAGTGGACTGGCATGTCGTGTCGGCCGACACGCATCGCATCACCGGCAGCTACAAGATTCAGGTCGGCTGACCCATGGCGGAGGCCGCGCTGATCCTTGCGCGGGGATTGTCGCTGACCATCCTCCCCGGACTGTTCGGACTGGCCCTGTTCGCAAAAGGAGGGCGGTGGCCGCTGGTAGCGGTCACCGCCCTTGCCATTCTTGCGTCGGCCATCGGCTTCGTCCTGCTGGCCGTTGCGATGACCGGCGGCGACTATGCGGCCCTGAGCGGCGACCTGCTGACCATGCTCCTCCGGGACACCGCGCCGGGGCTGGCCTTTGTGATGCGCCTGGTGCTGCTGGGGGCGCTGCTTCTGACACTGCTGGTGCGGTCGGTCGTGCCACGGTCCGTCGTCGCACTGTTCGCGGCGGGCGCTACGGCGACCCTGGCCTGGAACGGGCATGGTGCCATGGACTCCGGCGGGGTCGGCTGGATCCATCTGGGTGCCGATATCGTCCATATGCTGGCGGTCGGAGCGTGGATCGGTGCGCTGATCGTCTTTCTTGGTCTTGTCGTCCGCCGCGAGCCCGATCACGAGGCGGCGGCACGAGCGCTGGCGGGCTTTGCGGGCGTGGGCAGCGTGATCGTTGCCGCAATCCTGGCCACGGGACTGGTCAATGCCGCGATGCTGATCGGGGTCGATGGGATCACACGGTTGCCCGAGAGCCTTTACGGTCGGCTGATGATCGCCAAGCTGGCGCTGTTCGGCGCCATGCTGATGCTCGCCACCGCGAACCGATACTGGCTGACCCCCGGCCTGATCGCATCCGGACGGAAGGGGCTGCGGGCTTTGCGGATCAGCCTGTCGCTGGAACTGGCCGCCGCCGTGGCGATCGTTGGGCTGGTGGCGTGGGCGGGGATCTGCGAGCCGCCGATCTCCGCCATGTGATCGGCCACGCCCCGCCCGAAGCGGTCAATCGCGTATGAATGCGCTGTCGTAGAAGCCGTCGAGCCGGACGACGAGAGTCACCGGCACCGCCCCCCGGTTCTTCCAGTACCAGCCATGCGTGCCGGCAAAGGGCGCGGTGAAGCTGCCCTGACCGGAGCGGACATTCTTCTGCTTCCAATAGTCGGTGAAGTCGCTCTCGCCGCCGCCGATAGGCTCGCCGTGCATGTCGGCTCGGACGAGGCCGGAGGCGTTCCAGCGGAAGTTGAAGCTGTCACCCGCCTTCATTCGTGCTTTCACCTCGACGCCCTTGCCGGGGGCAAGGGTCACGGTCTTCTCGTCGGTGCGGAAGGGCGTGACGCGGGCGATGTTGGCCTGGGTTTGGGGCGGTATCGCGATGGTGGCGGGCGTGCCGATCATGGGGGCGGGGGCGTCCTCCGTCTCCTCGCCGCCAGTCGCCATGCGTGTCAGGCCCAGGAGGCGGCCGACCCCGGTCGGGTCGATCCCATATTCGGCGGGTAGGACGAACAGGGTCAGGATCGCAGCGCCCGCGCCCAGCGCGGCGAGCGAGGCGCGTCCGACGGTGCGGGGGGATGCGACAGCGGGATCGGTGGCAAGCGTGGCGGTCATGCGGCCTTCTCCATCAGGAAACCGGCGAACTGATAGCCGGTCAGGACGATACCCGCGCTCATCAGCACGGTATTGGCGACGACGACGCGGCGCGCGAAGTTCGGCGAGCGCCGCCACAGCGTCATGAGGAACAGGATCGCGCACAGGGCCAGGAACTGCCCCATCTCGACCCCGACATTGAAGCTGACGAGATTGGGGACCAATCCGTCGCGCGACGCGATCAGGCTCTGGAGCTTGGTCGCAAGACCGAAGCCGTGGAAGAGACCGAAGATCAGGACCGCCGCCTTCTGGTCGGGCTGAAACCCGATCAGCATCGGGAACGCTCCCAGATTGTCGAGCGCCTTGTAGACGACCGACAGGCCGATGATCGCATCGATCAGATAGGGATTGGCGTGGATGTTGAAGAACACGCCCGCCAGCAGGGTCGTGCTGTGCCCGATGGCGAACAGCGTGACATAGGTGCCGACATCCTTCAGCCGATAGAGAAAGAAGATGACGCCGAACAGGAACAGCAGATGGTCGTATCCGGTGACCATGTGCTTGGCGCCCAGATACAGATAGGGGATGATATTGATCCCCGGACTGTTCTGGATGAACGCCTTGTCCCCTTCGGCGACGCCGTGTGCGGCGGCCATGCCGTGACAACCGACCGCCAGGGCGATGCCGACCAGCGGCAGCACCCTGCGTCGCATCCCGCCGGTCATCGGATCACGAAGGTCGCCGTCTGGCGCGCCTGGGTCTGACGGTCGATCAGGAGGACGCCGACCTTCGATCCGGGGGCGACGACCGCGCCCTTGGCGACGAACTGGTTGCGCGTGGCCGGGGTCAGCGCGATCTCGGTCTTCTTGGCGCCAGTGGTCACGACCAGCTTGCCCGACATTCCGGACGCCGGCACCTCGTCGCCATCCTCCATCACATAGAGCGATACGCCGCCCCTGGCGCGGACCAGTTCGAACACGGTGTCACCGACCTCGACCACCTGCCCGCCATGGCGGGGCTTGTCGTCGCCATGGGCGAGGGCGGGTGACGCGGCGAGCATCAGGGGAAGGCAAGCGATGGCGCATTTCATGATCGGTCTCCGCTGGCGGTCAGGGGTCATTTCTCGGGCGCGTGCGGCAAGGTGAAGGACAGCGTCGCGGTGTGTTCGTAACGGTCGATCTTGGCCGGCTGATCGGACGGGGAGACATAGACGGCGCGCAGGACGTTCAACCCCTGGTTGCGCACCGGCAGGGTGACGGCGCCATCGGATCCGGTCGCGATCTCGGCCGCGTCGGGGTCGTTGACCATGTCGTTGATGATCGTCGCACCCGCGACAGGCTTGCCCTTGAAGAACACGCGGTAGGTCATCGGCGTGCCCAGCTTGTCGGGCAGGGCGCCGACCGGCACGATCTGAAGCGTCTGCGCGGGGATCAACGGCACAGGTTTTGCCAGCGGCCCCTTGATCATCGTGGCATATTTGATCGTCGTCTCGCTCTTGACGGAATTGGGCACCTCGTCCTTGGGTTTCTTGACGAATTCGCCATCGGGCAATTTGGACCAGGTGCCGTTCTGAAGGACCGCGCTGACGATCGTCGGCGGGGCGTCGGTGTCCACCAGCACGACCGGCCCTGCCGTGCGAAGCTGCGCCCGGATGGGGTTCAGCTCGGCATCCCAGGCCTGCACGCTTTCCATATTCGGCTGGCGCTTGACCGCCTCCAGGTCGTCGCCGCCGATGCCGTAGATGATGGCGATCTGCTTGGCGCGCTGTGCGAACCAGATGCCGTGGGCGTCGGCCATGGTGGGGATCGAGAGCCCTGCGGACAGGACGGTGGACCAGATCAGCGTCGTTCGCTTCGCCACGTCATCACTCCTTTGCCAATGTCACCAGAGGCTAGTCGTGGATCGACCGCAGCTTTGACCGTCTTTCGCCGTCCATGCGAACAAGATGCCGCCGTGACGGCGATGCAAAGCACGTCCTTTGCCTGCCCCCGGCGGCGACCGGGGGCAGGCCCCGGATCAGGTCCGGGCCAGGCGTTCCGCGCCGGGTCGTTCCGGTGCCCTGGTGCGGCGCGAGACCCAGGCCGCGATCGCGGGCAGCACGACCAGCGTCAGCGCGGTCGAGGTGATGAGGCCGCCGATCACCACCGTCGCCAGCGGCCGCTGCACCTCCGCGCCCGTGCCGGTGGCCAGAGCCATCGGCACGAAGCCCAGCGAGGCGACGAGCGCCGTCATCAGGACGGGACGCACCCGCTCCATCGCGCCTTCGGCGATGGCCTGGTCGTCCGCCTCGCCCATCTCGCGGTGGCGGGCGATGGCGCTCATCATGACCAGTCCGTTCAGCACCGCCACGCCCGACAGCGCGATGAAGCCGACCGCCGCCGTGATCGAGAAAGGGATGCCCCGTATCAGCAGCGCGAAAACGCCCCCCGCCAGCGCCATCGGCACCGCCGAGAACACGACCAGCGCGGGCACGAAACCGCCAAGCGCCATGAACAGCAACGCATAGATGGCGAGGAAGCAGATCGGCACCACCAGCATCAGGCGAAGCTGTGCCGATTGCAGGCTCTGAAAGGTGCCGCCCCATTCGGTGTACATGCCCGGCGGCAGGGTCATCTTCGCGATCCGCGCCTCCGCTTCCGCGACGAAGCCGCCCAGGTCGCGGCCCCGGACATTGACCTGCACGGTGATCATCCGCTTGCCATTTTCGCGGCTGATCTGGTTGAGCCCCTGGGTGTAGTGGAAGCTCGCCACTTCGCGCAGGGGAACCGAGCGGGCGGTCTGGCCCTCGGCGGCGGGGAGCATCACCGGGATGGCGCCCAGCGTGTCGATATCGTCGCGCTGCACGTCGGGCAGGCGCACGACGACCGCGAAGCGGCGATCCCCCTCGAATAGCAAACCGGCCTCGCGTCCGCCGAGCGCCGCCGCGACGGTCGCCGCGACCGCATCGACCGACAGGCCCAGACGCCCCGCCGCCTGACGGTCGATCCGCACGTCGAAGGTCGGCGCGCCGTCGGTCTGTTCGACGCTGACATCCGCCGCGCCCGGAATCGTGCGCACGGCATCGGCGATCTTCTGCCCTTCGTCCCCCATGGCGTCGAGGTCGTCGCCGTACAGCTTGATCGCGACATCGGCGCGAACGCCCGCGATCAGTTCGTTGAACCGCATCTGGATCGGCTGCTGGATCTCGGTGCGGTTGCCGATGACCTGCTTCATCCGGTCCCCGATCCGTCGAATGATGTCGGCCTTGGTCCGCACCTCTGCGGGCCACTCGCTCTCGGGCTTGGGGATGACATAGGTGTCCGACGCGTTGGGTGGCATCGGATCGGTGCCCAGATCGGCATTGCCGTTCTTGGAAAAGACCAGCGCCACCTCGGGCAGCGTCTTGAGCGCATTCTCGATCCGCATCTGCATCTGCGTCGACTGGTCAATCGAGGCGGAAGGTACGCGGAAGTTCGTGACGGTGATATCCTTTTCGTCCAGCTGCGGCATGAACTCCTCACCCAGCCACCCGAAGCCCAGGATCGCGGCCACGAACACCGCCGCCCCGCCCAGCACGAAGGGACGCGGCCGGGCGATCGCGCGGGCGAGCAGGGGGGCATAGCGCGCCTTGAACCAGCGGATCGGCCGCACTTCGGTTTCCTCGACGCGCCCCTTTATGAAGATCGCGATCATCGCGGGTACGAAGGTCAGCGAAAGAATGAAGGCGCAGCCGAGCGCGATCATCAGCGTGATCGCCATGGGTGCGAAAGTCTTCCCCTCCACCCCCTGGAAGGTGAGGAGCGGTGCGAAGGCCAGGAAGATGATCGCCTGGCCATAGACGGTCGGCCGGATCATCTCGCGCGCCGAGGCGGCGATGGTCTCCAACCGTTCCGCGCGGGTCAGCAGCCGTCCTTCGACATGCTGCCGCTCGGCCAAATGGCGCAGCGCATTCTCGACGATGATGACCGCCCCGTCGACGATCAGTCCGAAGTCAAGCGCGCCAAGGCTCATCAGATTGCCCGAGACGCCCAGCATGTTCATGCCGGTCGCGGTCATCACCATGGTGATCGGGATGACGGCCGCGGTGATCAGCGCGGCGCGGACATTGCCGAGCAGCAGGAACAATATGACGATGACGAGCAGTGCGCCTTCGAACAGGTTCTTGCGTACGGTGGCGATGGTGGCATTGACCAGTTTCGAACGGTTGTAGACCGGCTCCGCAAAGACGTCCGGGGGCAGGGTTCGGTTGATCCGGACGAGCTTGTCGGCGACGGCGGTCGACACGATGCGGCTATTCTCGCCGACCAGCATCAGCACGGTCGAGATGACCGCCTCCGACCCCATGCGGCTGCCCGAGCCGGTGCGGACCGCGCCGCCGATCGTCACCTGGCCGACATCGCGGACCCGGACGGGCACGGCATTGCGTGTGGCAATCACCGCGTCCTGAATGTCTTCGATCGATTTCAGCCGTGCGTCGGCGCGTACCAGAAAGCTCTCGCCCGCCCGGCGGACGCAATTCGCCCCCGCCGAGACATTGGCGCGCTCCACCGCATCGGCCAGCTCGGTCATGGAAATGCCATAGGCGGCCAGTGCGGACAGGTTCGGCTCGATCAGATATTGTTTGACATAGCCGCCGTTGGAATCGACCCCTGCCACACCCTTCACGGTGCGCATCTGCGGCCGGATGATCCAGTCCTGCACGGTGCGAAGATAGGCAGCCTTGGCGAGTTCGGTGGTCAGCCGTTCGCCCTCGGGCGTCAGATAGCTGCCGTCGCTCTGCCAGCCCGGCCTGCCGTCTATCCGGGGCGCACCGCGCCCATCGGGATGGCGAAAGGCGATCGAATAGAAGAAGATCTCGCCCAGGCCGGTGCTTAGCGGGGCGAGATTCGGCTGGACCCCGGCGGGCAGGCTGTCCTTTGCCTGGGCTAGTCGCTCGGCGATCTGCTGGCGCGCGAAATAGATGCTGGTGGCGTCGGTGAACACCGCCGTTACCTGGCTGAAGCCGTTGCGCGACAGCGAGCGGGTCATTTCCAGACCTGGAATGCCGGCCAGCGCCGTTTCGATGGGAAAGGTTACCTGCTTTTCCACATCGACCGGGCCCAGCGCGGGAACGAAGGTACTGACCTGCACCTGGCGATTGGTGACGTCGGGCACGGCATCGATCGGGAGCTGCGTGATCTGCCACGCGCCGACCGCGATAACGGCCAGCGTCAGGACCGCGACCAGCCAGCGCAGCCGGACCGAGCCGGACAGGATGGCGGCGATCATTCCTCGCCCCCCATATCCTTTTCGAGTTCCGCCTTGATCAGAAAGGCGTTGGTCGTGGCGATTTTCGTGCCCACCGTGATGCCGTCGGCGATGGCGACCATGCCGCCCGCCCGGCCCGCGATCCTGACCGGCCTAGCGCGGAACCCCTGCACCGTGCGGACGAACACCACCTCCTGCTCGCCCAGCGTCTGCACCGCGTCTTGCGGGATCATGATGCTATTCCGCGCGGCACCGCCGCTGGCAAATATGTGGGCCTGGACAAGCTGACCCGGCGCGAGCGCGGCTGTGGAGGCGAGCGGCGTGACGATGACGGTGGCGGTGCGCGACTGGGGATCGACAACCCCGGTCGCGGCGCGGACCCGGCCCGCAACGGTCTGCCCTTCGCGGGTGACGAGTTCCACGCGGTCGCCGTCCCGGATTCGCGCGGCCTCTGCCGGGGGCACGGCGGCCGCGATCTCCAGACGGCGGGGATCGGCGACGCGGAACAAATTGGTCTCGGCGGCGACATATTGCCCCAGCTTCGCATCGGTCAGGGTGACGCGCCCGGATATGGGGCTGGTAACGGCGACGGAGCGTCCGTCCCTCGTCACCCGCGCCGCGCCCGCCGCCGCACCCGCGCGACGGGCATCGGCCTGCGCTACGGCGAGATTGGCTTCGGCCGCCTCATAGTCTGCGCGCGGCGATACGCCCTGCGCCAGCAGCCCGCGCTCGCGGGCGAGTTGTCGCCGGGCCAGCCCGACGCGGGCCATGGCGGTGGCGCGGTCGGCGGTGATCTGCGAGGCGTCGCGGCTTTCGATCAACGCCAGTGTCTGTCCGGCGCGTACCGTGTCCCCCATGCGGACGAGAATGCGCGTGACGGTGCCCGGCACGCGGGCGGTCAATATCGCATCCCCGTCCGGCGTGGCCTGCACGGTGGCGGTGGCGATCACGGCCTGGTCCAATTCCCCCGTGCCTGCGGCCGAAACGGCGATCTGCGAGGCCGTTATGGCTTGTGGCGAGATGGCCAGCGTGTCGCGGGGCCCGGTCCTGGTCGAGGACGGAGAGGCGGGGGGAGGGGTAGGCGGTGCGCCGGGCTGGGTCAGCTTCGCGGCGGCGAAGCCGAGCGTGGCCGCCGCCGCCAGGCCGAGCGTGGTCCCTGCGTAAAGACGATATCGGGCGGTCATTGGACCGGTTCTCCGGTAATGCTCAGGCCTGCGAGGCGAGCGAGTGAGGCGCGCGCGTCGAAGCGTGCGATGTCGGCGTCCAGAATGACGCCGCGCGCGGCGCCGAGATTGTGGCGAGCGCTCAGAAGTTCGCTCAGCGGGGCCTTGCCCGCCTCATAGGCAAGGCGGGCCAGCCGATAGGCTTCCTCCGCGGTCGCGAGCGTCCGGCGTGCCGCTGCACCCCGCGCGTCAGTCGCCGCGATCAGGGCCAGTGCGGAATGGGCGCCTGCTTCGGCTTCCAGTCGGGCGGCGGCGGCGCGCGCCTCGCGGCCCTGCAATTCGGCTTGGGCGGCGGCGATATTGCCGCGATTGCGATCGAACACCGGCAGGGGAATCGTCACACCTGCGACGATGGCGGGCCCTCTGGCGACCCGCAGTTGACGTACCCCCAATTGGGCGGTGATATCGGGCGTGGCGCGACGCCGCTGCACGGTGACGGCTTGGGCGGCGGCCTCGCGTTCGGCCATGGCGAGCCGCACGGTCGCGCTTTGGAGCGGGTCGAGCGGACCGCTCGGCGGCTGCGCAATCACACGATCGATGAGGGACTCCGCCAGACCCGTATAGGGCGTGGGCGATCCCGCCAGTGCCGCCAGCCGCGCAAGCGCACCGACCCGCTGTGCATGGGCGATTTCCAGGTCCGACTCCATCGTATGCAGCTCGGTCTCGGCCTGGACCTGGCGCAGTCGGGCTTCCTTGCCCGCCGCAACCAGCGCGCGGGCAACCTTCAGCACGTCGGTCGCTTCCTCGACCTCATCCTCGGCCAATGCGATGCGGCGGTCCGCGATCTCGGCGGCCGCATAGGCACGCGCCAGTTCGGTCGCGAAGGCGCTGCGCCCTTCGACCCCGCGCGCCGACGCGGCTGCCACTGCCGCATCCCCGGCGGCGATCCGCGCGGCGCGCTTGCCGCCGAGCTCGATCGGCTGGTCGATTTGGAACGTCGTCTGCTGCTGGTCGCGGGCATTGGTGCGCAGGTCGCCCGCGAAATTCTCGCCATAGAGATTGATCGACGGATTGGGGCGCGCCCGCGCCTGTTCGGCATGGCCGCGCGCCTGCGCCACATCGGCGTCGAGCACGGCAACGCGCGGCGCATCGCGTGCCCGACGCAGCAATTCCGGGAAAGGAGGCGCGGTCTGCGCCCAACTCGCACCGGCAGGGCATAGCGCCGCCAGCGTACCGGCAAGCGCCATCATGCGCGCCCGGCCAATATAACCGTTCATATCTTCGCTGTTCCTGCCACATGGGAAGCCTGTTGGCGCCGAAGCGCCCAACCGGGCTCAGCGGCGCGGGGGCCTCAGCAAGGTCGCGGGGGCGATACCTCCGAGCCGGTCTTCCATGGCGATCGTCCAGCGGATGGCGGGGGCGTCGATCATGTGCGCGAGGGGCGTGACGCCGGCATGGACGACCCATTGGCCGACCGTATGCGCAAGCGCATGAAGCGGCGCGTCGGGATCGCTGTGCGACGCGGCATGGTCGTGCAGTATAACGACGGCATGGACGGCATCTTCATCATGCACCATGGCGCTATGCCAACCCGATAAGCCGATCAGCCCGGACACCGCCAGCAAAGCCAGCGCAGCGCTCAGAAAGACGGATCGGACGTGACGGGTCGCCATAGATACGAGCATGTCCTGCCGGACTGGCTGAGGCAAGCCCATCGCGATCTTCGATCCCGCAGGATCGCCCGTGACGGGGCCGTCATTTGGCAGATCGTTCCGCTGTTGCCATGAGGCATGGACGCAAGTCGACGCGCGCCGCCGTTACGGGAAGGGCGGCGCGCGTCATGTTTAGGGTCTTATCCAGCGGCCGGCCGGACGGGCTGGCGAGTATGGGGGTAGAGTTTACGGATCATACTCGCCGACGCATCAGCGGTCCCTCCGACCTGGGGGGCGATCACCGGTCTTATGCCGTCGCGCCGCCGTCGATGTTGAGCGTCGTGCCGGTGATATAGCTCGCATCCGGTCCGGCGAGGAATGCGACCGCGCCTGCGATCTCCTCGACCTTGCCATAGCGGCCGAGCGGGATCGCTTGCAGCACCTGCCCCGCGAACTCGCTGTCGGCGGGGTTCATGTCGGTGTCGATCGGTCCCGGCTGGATGGTGTTGACCAGTATGTTGCGGGACGCGAGGTCCTTGGCCCAGCCGCGTGCCAGTGCCGCCACCGCCGCCTTGGTCGCGCTGTAGACCGTGGTCGCGGGGAAGGCCATTTCGCCCGAGATGCTGCCGATCAGGATGATCCGCCCGCCGTCGCGGAGATGCGGCAGCGCCGCGCGGGTGCCGACATGGAGGCCCTTCACATTGACGCCGAACTGGCGGTCATAGGTGTCGTCGGTATCCTCGGCGAGTGTCGAGAATTCGGCGACACCGGCATTGTGGACCAGAATGTCGATCCCGCCCAGGGCCGCGGCGGCCTGTTCGACGCCCGCGCGCTGCGAGGCCGGATCGGCGGCATCGGCCTGGAAGGCGAAGGCGGTGCCGCCCGCGCGCTCGATCGTCGCCACGGTCTCGTCGGCCGCTGCCTTGTTCCCGGCATAGGTGATCGCCACGGTCGCGCCATCCGCCGCGAGCCGCTTGGCGATGGCCGAGCCGATGCCGCGCGATCCACCGGTGACGAGCGCTGTCTTGCCTGCAAGGGACATGTGCATTCTCCAAAAACTGGGCCCGCGATCACGATGTCGTGCGCTGTCGGCAGGCGGGAGATGGGGTCATGCTACAACAGTTCAATAATACCGAACTATTAAATTTACCATGGGGCCCTATATCGGTCGCATGCCCCGCTTCACCCATCCCCGGCTGGAGGACGTCCCGCTCGATCTGGCGCTGCATGCGCTGGCCGATCCCAATCGGCTAGCCATGGTGGCGCGGCTCGCCGCGACCGAACGGCTGAGCTGCACCGACGCCGCACCGTGCGCTTCCATCCCGAAGAGCACGCTGTCCAACCATTTGAAGCTGCTCCGCGCAGCCGGGCTGATCGAGACGACGCAGGCGGGGCGCGAGATGATCAATACGCTGCGCCGCGCCGAATTCGACCAGCGCTTTCCCGGCCTGCTCGACGCGGTGCTCGCCAACCGACTGGCCTGATTACCCGCCGATCGCGTTCAGCTGCGCCAACGCATCCTCAGGCAGCGTCAGCGAGGCTGCGGCGAGGTTTTCGTGGAGGTGCGCGACCGACGAGGTGCCGGGGATCAGCAGGATGTTGGGCGAACGCTGGAGCAGCCAGGCGAGCGCCACCTGCATCGGCGTTGCGTCGAGCCGCGCCGCCACCTCGGACAGCGCCGCCGACTGGAGCGGGCTGAACCCGCCGAGCGGGAAGAAGGGCACATAGGCGACGCCTTCCGCCGCCAGCGCGTCGATAAAGGGATCGTCGTCGCGGTGGGCGAGGTTGTACTGGTTCTGGACGCCGACGATCTTCGCGATGTCGCGGGCTTCCTTGAACTGTGTCGGCGTCACGTTGCTGAGCCCGATATGGCGCACCAGCCCCTGGCGTTGCAGGTCCGCGACCGCCCTTAGCGGCGCGGCGAGCGACCCTTCCGCCGGACCGTGGACGTCGAACATCAGCCGCAGGTTGACGACGTCGAGCGTCTCCAGCCCCAGGTTCGTCAGATTGTCCTCGACCGCGCGGGTCAGTTCGTCCGGCGCGAACGCGGGCAGCCATGAGGCGTCGTCACCGCGCCGCGCGCCGATCTTGGTCACGATCAGCAGGTCGTCGGGGTAGGGGGACAGCGCTTCGCGGATCAGCCGGTTGGTGACATGCGGGCCGTAGAAATCGCTGGTGTCGATATGGTTGACCCCAGCCTCGACGGCGGCGCGCAGGACGGCGAGCGCCGCATCATGGTCGCGCGGCGGACCGAACACGCCGGGCCCGGCGAGCTGCATCGCGCCGTAACCCAGCCGCTTCACTTGGCGGCCTGCGAAGGAATAGGTGCCTGCCTGGTCGATCGTCATCATCGTGTCTCCTGTGCTGGCCCCGAAATACGGCTTGCGGATCATCGCGATAAGCCGGAGTGATCCGCACGGGCTGTACGGATAACCGAACGATGAAGGCGGACCTTGCCGATCTCAACGCATTCCTGGCGGTCGCCCAGGCGCGCGGCTTTCGCGACGCGGCGCGGACCGTCGGCTCGAGCGCCTCGACACTGAGCGAAGCGGTGAGGCGGCTGGAGGCGCGGCTGGGCGTCCGGCTACTCCATCGCACCACGCGCAGCGTCGTGCCGACCGAGGCGGGGGCGCGACTGATCGAGCGGCTGGCCCCGGCGCTGGGCGAGGTGGAGGCGGCGCTCGACGTCGTGAACCTGTTCCGCGACCGCCCGGCGGGCACGCTTAAGCTCAACGTGCCGGTCAGCGCGGCGCGGCTGGTTTTGCCCGCGATCCTGCCCGGCTTCCTCGCCGCCTATCCCGACATCGACGTCGAGATCGTCGCCGAGGACGGCTTTGTCGACATGGTGGCATCGGGCTGCGACGCGGGCATCCGCTATGACGAGCGGCTGGAGCAGGACATGATCGCGGTGCCGATCGGCCCGCGTATGCAGCGTTTCGCGACGGCGGCGGCACCCGCCTATCTGGAGGCGCGGGGTAGGCCGAGCCATCCGCGCGATCTACTCGACCATGCCTGTCTGCGCGGCCGGTTCACCAGTGGCGCGCTGACCAGCCCATGGGAGTTCGAGCGGTCCGGCGAGATCGTGCGGGTCGAGCCGCAGGGACCGCTGATCGCCAGCGTATCCGGCGCGGCGGACCTGCTGGTGGACGTGGCGGTTGCAGGCGGCGGGATCATCCACCTGTTCGAGGACTGGCTCGCGCCCGCGCTGGCGAACGGTGCGCTCGAGCCGGTTCTGCCCGACTGGTGGCAGTCCTTCTCCGGCCCGTTCCTCTATTATTCGGGCCGCCGTCTGGTGCCGCCACCGTTGCGCGCGTTCGTCGACTATATCCGTGGCTAGAGCATTGCGAGCGGCTCGGGACCGCGTGGGGGCGGAAAGAGCCTGTCGAGGCGGTGCAATTCGGCATCGGACAGGGTGAGGTCCAGTGCGGCGCGGTTGTCCCGCACATGCGCCACCGATCCGGCCTTGGGGATGGGCAGGACGCCGTCCCGCGCCAGCAGCCAGGCCAGGGCAAGCTGCGCGGGCGTGACGTCGCGCTCCCTGGCCATGGCGGCAAGCTCGGGATGCGCCAGCAGGCGGCCTTGCTCGACCGGGCTATAGGCCATGACCGGCATGCGATGCTGCGCGAGCCAGGGGATCAGGTCGTATTCCGGACCGCGCCGGGTCAGGTTGTAGAGGATCTGGTTCGTTTGGCAGCGTTCGCCGCCACTCGCGACGAGTTCCGCCATGTCGTCCGTGTCGAGGTTGCTGACGCCCCAGCCCAGGATCTTGCCTGCCGCGACCAGCCGCTCCATCGCCTCGACCGTCTCGGCCAGCGGCACATTGCCCCGCCAGTGCAGCAGGTACAGGTCGAGCCGGTCGGTGCCGAGCCGGTCCAGGCTCGCCTCGCAAGCCCGCTGGAGCCGATCGCGTGAGGCATTTTGCGGATAGGCCTTGCTGACCAGGAACACCTCATCGCGCAGGCCCGCGATCGCCTCGCCGACGAGGCGTTCGGACTCGCCGTCGGCGTACATCTCGGCGGTGTCGATCAGGGGCATGCCGAGCGACAGCCCCTCGCGCAGCGCGGCGATCTCGTCGGATCGGCGGGTGGCGTCTTCGGCCATCATCCAGGTGCCCTGGCCCAGCGCGGGGGCGGTTGTACCGTCGGGAAAGCGGATCGTCTTCATGCGGCGGTCAACGTCCGCCCGGTGAGATGGTGCCGCTGGAGGAAAGCGAGGAGCGGGGACCGGGCCCAATCCTCAATCGTTCAGCCAATCCGCCGTGATCACGCCGCTATGCCCTTCCGGCGCCAGCGCGGCGCGCAGGGCTTCCAGCAGCGGCGGCAGCGCCTGGGTGAAGGCATAGGGCGGATTGACTATGAAGAGGCCCGCGCCGTTATAGATGCCGGGCTGATCGGCATCGTACAGCCAATGTTCCACCGACAGGAATTTCGGGATGCCGAGCCTCCGCAGCTGGTCCTTCCACCGCTGATGCGTCGTGCGGTCTTTCAGCGGATACCAGATGACCGTCACGCCATGGGCCCATTTGCGGTGCGCCGCGGCGAGGGTCGCGGTGATGCGGGCGCGTTCGTCGGTCTGCTCATAGGGCGGATCGACCACCACCACGCCGCGACCGGTGCGGGTCGGCAGCATCGCCAGCCAAAGCTCATAGGCATCGCGCTCATGCACGGCCGCAGGCGTACCGCGCATCGCGCCGCGTAGCGCACGGGCATCCTCGGGATGCTTCTCGTTGAGGATCAGCAAGTCCTGCGGGCGCAACAGCTGCGCCAGGAATTGCGGCGAGCCGGGGTAGAGGCTTGGTTCCGCCCCGTCATTCACCGCCTGCACGGCGGCGCGATAGTCGTCCAGCAACGGGTTCGGATCGGCAAAGGCCCGCACCACGCCCTGGGCGGCCTCGCCGGTGCGTTGGGCCTGCTCGCCGCCGAGGTCGTAGAGCCCGCAACCGGCATGAGTATCGATCAGGGTCAGTGCACCCTGTTTCTGCTGCAAAGCCCGGACAAGGGCGATCAGCAGGCTGTGCTTCACGACATCGGCGCTGTTGCCGGCATGGAAGGAATGGCGATAATTCATGGAAATCCAAAACTCTGCCGAATGGCCCTCATGCGATCTGCCGTACGGGAAGGCCGATCGCGAGACGATGGCGGCAACCCATCCGCAGCTCGTATGAGCCGGGCGGAGGCCGTCAAGTCGCCTCCGGGCAAAGCCTCAAATCAGGTTTCGCGGTCGGCGGCAACCGGCAACGGGCAGGGGCGCGGCCCGCAATGCCTCCGGCCGCCCGCCAGACAGCGTCATCGCTCCGATTTGCCCGGCGGAGAAACCTCCTCGAACGCGCCCGGCGCGATCCCGGCGACGGACCAGTCGCCGATCGACCAGCGGACCAGCCTCAGCGTGGGCAATCCGACCGCCGCCGTCATGCGCCGCACCTGCCGGTTGCGGCCTTCGCGGATCGTGATCTTCAGCCAGCTGTCGGGAATGGACTTGCGCTGACGGATGGGCGGATCGCGCAGCCACAGGTCCGGCGCGTCGATACGCGCGACCTCTGCAGGCAGGGTCATGCCATCCTTGAGCCGGACGCCCCGCCGCAGGCCCTCCAGTTCCTGGTCCTGCGGATCGCCTTCGACCTGCACCAGATAGGTCTTGGGCATCTTGAAGCGGGGATCGGCAATGCGCGCCTGCAGCCGCCCGTCATCGCATAGCAGCAACAGGCCCTCGCTATCCCGATCGAGCCTTCCGGCGGGATAGACGCCCTTCACCGCGATCAAGTCGGACAGGGTCGCGCGGACCGTCGGCGATCCGCGATCCGTAAATTGCGATAGGACCCCGAAGGGTTTGTTGAACAACAGCAGGCGGCTCATCCCGCGCTCATATCGCCCGGCTGCGGCTTTGTCTTCTGGCGCAGGGCGCCGCCGGTCCACGCGCGCGCGCCGTGTCGCAAATCTTCGGGGCGGGCGGCGCACGCATCCCGGCGTCGGGGCGGGCGAGGCATCATCCTGCCCAAAGCGTCGGGGGAGCTTGGACATGATGACCTTGGACAATTGCGGGGAGGACGCTGGCGCTCCGTTCTTCGGCGGGGCGCTGCGGGACGCCGACCCGGCCGTCGCGGCGGCGATCGAGGCGGAATGGGTGCGCCAATCCGACAAGCTGGAACTGATCGCGTCGGAGAATATCGTCTCCACGGCGGTGCTCCAGGCGCAGGGTTCGGTCCTGACCAACAAATATGCCGAGGGTTATCCGGGGCGCCGCTATTATGGCGGGTGCGAGCATGTCGACGTGACCGAGCAGCTTGCCATCGACCGGGCGTGCGCGCTGTTCGGCGCGCGGTTCGCCAACGTCCAGCCGCATTCCGGCGCACAGGCCAATATGGCGGTGCAGTTCGCGCTGATGAAGCCCGGCGATACGCTGATGGGGATGAGCCTGGCGCATGGCGGGCATCTGACCCATGGCGCGGCGCCGACCTTTTCGGGCAAGTGGTTGAACGCGATTCCTTACGGCGTGCGCGAGGAGGATCAGCGGATCGACTATGACGCGGTCGCCGAGCTGGCGCGGGATTATCATCCCCGGCTGATCATCGCGGGCGGCTCGGCCTATCCGCGCCAGATCGATTTCGCACGGTTCCGGGCGATCGCGGACTCGGTCGATGCGGTGCTGATGGTCGACATGGCGCATTTCGCCGGACTGGTGGCGGGCGGCGTTCATCCCAATCCGCTGGACCATGCGCATGTCGTCACGACCACGACCCACAAGACGCTGCGGGGGCCGCGCGGGGGCCTGATCCTGACCAATGACGAGGCGCTGGCGAAGAAGGTCAACTCGGCCATCTTCCCCGGCATCCAGGGCGGGCCGCTCGAGCATGTCATCGCGGCCAAGGCGGTCGCGTTCGGCGAGGCGCTGCGCCCGTCCTTCCGGGACTATGCCCGGCGCGTCGTGGACAATGCCCAGGCCCTGGCCGCCGCGCTGGCCGCGAACGGCTACACCATCGTGTCCGGCGGCACCGACACCCATGTCGTGCTGGTCGACCTGAGGTCCAAGGGCCTGACCGGCAAGCGCGCCGAACAGATCCTGGATGCCGCCGGCATCACCTGCAACAAGAACGGCATCCCGTTCGATCCGGAGAAACCCGCCGTGACATCTGGTATCCGTCTCGGGAGCGGCGCGCTGACCAGCCGCGGCTTCGACGTCGCCGCCTTTCAGCAGGTCGCGCGGCTGATCAACCGCATCCTCGACGCGGCCTCCGCCGGGGACGTGCCCGACGCGCTGATCGAACAGACACGGGGCGAGGTGGTCGCGCTGTGCGCCCGCTATCCGATCTATGCGACGTCGCGCGGCTGAGGCCAGGAAAGGGAGGGGGACGATGCAGCGATTTTCCGCATTCTCGCTGTTCCGGCAGGGGCTCGGCGGTCACAAGGGGTGGAAGCCGCAATGGCGCAACGCCAGCCCCAAGCCATCCTATGACGCGATCATCGTCGGCGGCGGGGGGCATGGACTGGGTGCAGCCTATTATCTGGCCAGCCGGTTCGGCATCCGCAACGTCGCGGTGGTGGAGAAGGGATGGATCGGTGGCGGAAACACCGGGCGCAACACCACCATCATCCGTTCCAACTATCTTTTCGACGAGAGCGCCGCGCTCTACGACCATGCGCTGAAGATGTGGGAGGGGTTGAGCCAGGAACTCAACTACAACGTCATGTTCTCGCAGCGCGGCGTGATGATGCTGGCGCACAACATCCACGACGTGCAGGTCTTCAAGCGGCACGTCCATGCCAACCGGATCAATGGCGTCGACAATGAATGGCTGACGCCGGAGGAGGCCAAGGCCTTTTGTCCGCCGCTGAACATCTCGCCCGACATGCGCTATCCGGTGCTGGGCGCGGCGCTCCAGCGGCGGGGCGGCACCGCACGGCACGATGCGGTCGCCTGGGGCTATGCCCGCGCCGCCGATGCGCTGGGCGTCGACATCATCGAGAATTGCGAAGTCACCGGCATCCGCCGCGACGCGAGCGGCGCGGTGACGGGCGTGGAGACGACGCGCGGCTTCATCGGATCGAAGCGCATCGGGGTCTCGGCGGCGGGGCATACCAGCGTGGTGCTGGGCATGGCGGACGTGCGGTTGCCGCTGGAAAGCTATCCGCTACAGGCTTTGGTGTCGGAGCCGGTGAAGCCGATCTTCCCCTGTGTCGTCATGTCCAACACCATCCACGCCTATATGAGCCAGTCCGACAAGGGCGAGCTGGTGATCGGGGCGGGGACCGATGCCTATACCAGCTATACGCAACGGGGCGGCCTGCACATCGCCACGCACACGCTGGAGGCGATTTGCGAGCTGTTCCCGCAGTTTCGGCGGATGCGGATGCTGCGCAGCTGGGGCGGGATTGTCGACGTGACGCCCGATCGCTCGCCGATCATCGCCAGGACGCCGGTGCCGGGCCTGTATGTCAATTGCGGCTGGGGCACGGGCGGGTTCAAGGCGACGCCCGGCGCCGCGCATCTGCTGGCCCACACCATCGCACGCGACGAGCCGCATCCGATCAACGCCCCCTTCACGATCGAGCGATTCCGCGACGGTCAAATGATCGACGAGGCGGCGGCCGCCGCCGTCGCCCACTGAGAGGCGCGACCATGCTTATCATCCCCTGTCCCTATTGCGGCGAGCGGCCCGAGCTGGAGTTCAGCTATGCCGGAGAGGCACATATCGAGCGTCCGGCCCGGCCGGCCGAGCTGACCGATGCGGAGTGGAGCACCTATCTCTACACCCGGTCCAATCCCAAGGGACGACATGCCGAGCGCTGGCGGCACCTCCACGGCTGCGCCCGTTTCTTCAACGCCATCCGCGACACGCGGACCGACGCGTTCGTCGCGACCTACAAGGTGGGCGAACAGCCGCCCGAGGGAGAGCGGGCATGACGACCGGCCATCATCGCATCGCGCCGGGCCGCGTCACCACCGGACGCACGCTGCGCTTCACCTTCGACGGGAAGGAGTATACGGGCCAGGAGGGCGACACGCTCGCCTCGGCATTGCTGGCGAACGGCGTGCACCTGGTCGGGCGGTCGTTCAAATATCACCGGCCGCGCGGCATCATGGGCGCAGGGGCGGACGAGCCCAATGCGCTGGTCGGCATTCGTCGCGACCGGGCACGCTATACCCCCAATCTACTCGCCACCCAGGTCGAACTCTATGACGGGCTGGATGCTGTCAGCCAGAACCGGCACCCGAGCCTCGAACATGATCGCATGGCGATCAACGACCGGCTGTTGAGCCGCTTCATTCCGGCCGGCTTCTACTACAAGACGTTCATGTGGCCCAAAAAGGCGTGGGATCGGCTCTACGAACCGCGCATCCGCGAGGCGGCGGGGCTGGGTGTCGCACCGTCCGAGCCCGATCCGGATCGCTATACGCAGCGTTACGCGCATTGCGACGTGCTGGTGGTCGGTGGCGGACCGGCGGGGATCGCGGCGGCGCGGCAGGCGGCGGAGGCGGGCGCGCGGGTGATGCTGTGCGACGATCGCCCCCGGATCGGCGGATCGCTGCTGGCGGCGGCCGACACCATGATCGACGGGCTGTCGGCGACGGAGTGGCTGACGCGGGAGTTGGCGGCACTGGCCGCGTTGCCGGGCGTCACGCTTTTGCCGCGCACGATCGCCTTCGGCTATTATCCGCACAACTGGATCGGGCTGACCGAGAAGCTGACCGATCATCTCGCGAACCCGGCCAAGGGCATGCCGCGCGAGCGGCTGTGGCAGGTGCGCGCTCGGCAGGTCGTGCTCGCCACAGGTGCGATCGAGCGGCCGCTGGTCTTCCCCGACAATGACCGGCCCGGCATCATGCTGGCGGACGCCGCGCGCACCTATCTCCAGCAATATGGCGTCGCGGTCGGGCAACGCGTCGTCATCGTCGGCGCACACGACAATGCCTATCGCGTCGCGCATGAGATGGCGGCGGCGGGCGTGACGGTCGCGATGGTCGCGGACATTCGCCCGCCGTCCGCCGCATCGGGGGCGGCGCAGGCGGCGGGTCTGCCGGTCGCGACCGATGCCAGGATCGAGGGCACGACCGGCGGCCTGCGCGTCACGTCCATCACCATCACCGCGCAGGGCAAGACCGTGCGTCACGACTGCGATGCGGTGCTGATGGTGGGTGGTTTCACGCCCAGCGTCCACCTCTTCTCCCAATCGCGCGGAAAGCTGGCCTGGGACGAGGGGCTCCAGGCCTATCTGCCCGACGTATCGGCGGAGGCGGAGCGGTCGGCAGGCGCGTGCCGGGGCCGGTTCGCGCTGGTCGATGCGCTGGGCGACGGCATCGCGGCGGGACGGGATGCGGCGTCGGCGGCGGGCTTCACGGCGTCAGGCCCAGCCATGCTTCCCAAGGTCGCGCTGCGCCATGCGCTAGGCGAGGGTGGCCATATGGGCGCAGCCCCGACGTCGCGCGATCTGGGCAAGGCCAAGGCGTTCGTCGACTGGCAGAACGACGTCACCGCCCGCGACATCCTGCTGGCGACCCGCGAGGGGTTCCTGTCGATCGAGCATGTCAAGCGCTACACGACCACGGGCATGGCGACCGACCAGGGCAAGCTGTCCAATATCAACGCGCTGGGCATCGTGTCGGAGGCGACCGGGCGGTCGATCCCGGAGATCGGGCTGACCACCTTCCGCTCGCCCTATACGCCGGTCACGTTCGGCGCACTGGCGGGCCATGCGCGCGGCGACCTGTTCGATCCGGCGCGGATCACCGCGATCCACGACTGGGCCAGGGAGCAAGGCGCGGCGTTCGAGGATGTCGGCAACTGGCGCCGCGCGCATTATTTCCCGCGTCCCGGCGAGGACCTGCACGCCGCCGTCGCGCGCGAATGCGTGGGCGTACGGCGGGGCGTCGGCATCTTCGACGCCTCCACCCTGGGCAAGATCGAGATCGTCGGGCCGGATGCGGCCGAATTCATGAACCGCTTCTTCGTCAATGCCTGGACCAAGCTGGGCGTCGGCAAGTGCCGCTATGGCGTGCTGCTGCGCGAGGACGGCTTCGTGATGGACGACGGCGTGGTCGGGCGGCTGGCGACGGATCGTTTCCATGTGACGACGACCACCGGCGGCGCGGCGCGGGTTCTGGGCATGATGGAGGATTATCTCCAGACCGAATGGCCCGACCTCAACGTCTGGCTGACCTCGACGACCGAGCAATGGTCGGTGATCGCGGTGCAGGGCCCGAAGGCGCGCGAGGTGATCGCGCCGCTGATCGAGGGGCTGGACATATCGGCCGCCGCCTTCCCGCATATGAGCATCGCCGATGCCCGCATCTGCGGTGTGCCGATGCGGCTGATGCGGGTCAGCTTCACCGGCGAGCTGGGCTTCGAGGTGAACGTGCCCAGCGGCCATGGCCGCATGGTCTGGGAAGCCATATGGGAACGCGGCAAGGCGTTCGACATGGTGCCCTATGGCACCGAGACGATGCACGTCCTGCGCGCGGAAAAGGGCTATATCATCGTCGGACAGGAAACCGACGGGACGGTCACGCCCGACGATGTCGGCCTGTCCTGGGCGATCGGCAAGGCGAAGCCCGATTTCGTGGGCAAGCGCTCGCTCGCCCGGCCCGCGATGACGGCGCCCGACCGCAAGCAGCTGGTCGGCCTGAAGAGCCTGGACGGTCGAACGGTGCTGGAGGAAGGCGCGCAGATCGCGGCGCCGTCTGCCGCCACGACGCCGATCGGGCATGTCACCTCCGCCTATCGCAGCGCCGTACTGGACGCGCCGATCGCGCTGGCGCTGGTGCGCGGCGGCCGCCGGCGGCTGGGCGAGACGCTCCACGTGCCCATGCCGGGCGGGCCGATCGCGGTCGAGATCGTCTCCCCCGTTTTCTACGATCCGGAAGGCACCCGCATCGATGTGTGATCTCTCCCCCGCTTCGCCTTTCGCGGCCGGTAGCGCGTCGGTTCGTCCGCTGGGCCATTTCGGCCGCGCCGTGCTGCGCTGTCCGGCGGCGAGCCTCGACCTGGTCGCCGAGCGGCTCGGCATCGTCCTGCCGCGTGAGGCTTGCCGCTCGGCGATGGAGGCGGATGTCGCGGCCCTATGGCTGGGGCCGGACGAATGGCTGCTCCTGGCGGCCGATGCGCGCGATGACTGGGTGGCGACGCTCCAGGCGCGGCTGGGCGATGCCGTGTGTTCGCTGGTCGATGTCAGCCATCGGCAGGTCGCGCTGGAGATTGCGGGCGGGCGCGTGATGGCCGAGACACTGTTGGCGAGCGGCTGCGCGCTCGACCTGTCGCTTCGCGCCTTCCCGGTCGGGATGTGCACGCGGACCATGTACGACAAGGCGGAAATCATCCTCTGGCGCCGCGCGCCGGACCGTTTCCATCTCGAGACGTGGCGGTCCTTCGCGCGCTATGTCGAGGGGCTGCTCCACGTCGCGGAGACCGAGGCGTAGGCCGATGCTGGGCGTGCGGGACCTGTTTCGCGTCGGCATCGGGCCTTCCTCGTCGCACACGGTCGGGCCGATGAAGGCGGCGCAGGGCTTTGCGGCAAGGCTCCGGGGCCTGGCGTTCGAGCGGGTGCGGGTCGACCTTCTGGGCTCGCTGGCCTGGACGGGCACGGGCCATGCGACCGACAAGGCGGTCATGCTGGGGCTTGCGGGCTTTCTCCCCGACACGATCGAGCCGGAGCAGATCGACCTGGTCGTCGAGCAGGCCCGTGCCGCGCGGAGCCTGGTGGTGGCCGGACGGGCGATCGCCTTCGATCCCGACGCCGATATCGTCTTCGACCGCGACGGCGAGACGCCGGTCCATCCCAACACGCTGCGTCTCACCGCGCTGGGCCGGGACGGGGAGGCCGTGGTCAGCGAGCGTTGGTGCTCGATCGGCGGCGGGTTCATCGTGCCGGAGGAACGGTTCGGGGAAGATGCGGCCGAGGACGATCCGGGCGAGCCGCCCTTTCCGTTTCGCACCGCCGCGCAGTTGCTGGCCATCTGCCGTCGGCACGGCCTGTCGATCGCCGAGGTGATGCGCGCCAACGAACGCGCGCGCGCCTCGGAGGAGGAACTGGATGCCTATCTGGACCGGGTCATCGCGGTGATGATGAGCTGCATCGACCGGGGGATGCAGACCGAGGGGATCCTGCCGGGGCGGCTGAAGGTGCCGCGCCGTGCGCCCGCCCTGCGCCAGAAGCTGGCCGGCGACCGTTTCCGCAACCGGCAGGCGCCGCACAATATCATGGACCATATCAGCCTGTTCGCCATTGCGGTGAACGAGGAGAATGCGGCGGGCGGGCGCGTCGTCACCGCGCCGACCAACGGCGCCGCCGGGGTCGTGCCCGCCGTACTGCGCTATTACCGCGATTTCTGGCCCGATGCCGACCGCGCGGGCATGCACGACTTCCTGCTGACCGCCGGTGCGATCGGGGTGCTGACCAAGCTCAACGCCTCAATCTCCGGCGCGGAGGTCGGCTGTCAGGGGGAGGTCGGGACCGCCAGCGCGATGGCCGCCGCCGGGCTGGCCGCGGTGATGGGGGCCAGCGACGCGCAGACCGAGAATGCGGCCGAGATCGCGATGGAGCATCATCTCGGCATGACCTGCGATCCGGTCGCGGGGCTGGTGCAGGTGCCCTGCATCGAGCGCAATGCCTTTGGTGCGGTCAAGGCGATCAATGCGGCATCCCTGTCGCTGCGCGGCGACGGGACGCATATCGTCTCGCTCGACCAGGTGATCGAGACGATGATGCGCACCGGAACCGACATGCACGCCAAGTACAAGGAGACGTCGCAAGGCGGCCTGGCGGTGAGTTTTCCCGAATGCTGATGAGTGGATCATGACCGAAGACGAAATCTACGCCCAGTTCGCGGCCGCCGGGATCGCGATGGAGAAGATCGAGCATCCGCCCGTCTTCACCGTCGAGGAGAGCGCGGGCATCCATGCCGCCTTGCCCGCCGCGCACACCAAGAACCTGTTCCTGAAGGACAAGCAGAAGCGTTTCTGGCTGATCGTGCTGCCGCATGACCGGCGTGCCGACCTGAAGGCTTTTGCCGAGACGCTGGGCGCGGGCAAATTCTCGTTCGGCAAGCCCGACGAGATGGAACAGCTGCTGGGCGTGACGCCGGGTGCGGTGACGCCGCTGGCGGTCACGCACGCGCCGCCCGGCCCGGTATCTTTGGTCTTTGACGAGAGCTTCCGCCACGCCGAGCGGATCGCCGTCCATCCGCTGCGCAACAGCGCGACCATCGCGGTGCCGTTCGCGCCGATGGTCGCGTGGCTTGAGGGGCTTGGCCATGACGTGCGGGTCGTCGCGCTGCCGGGCGGAGCATCCGTGGCGCCGTGAGGTCGCGATGCTGATGGTCTGACCGGACGGTGTCGCCGACATCGTCCACCACATGGGACGGTATGCCAATGTCCGCCAGATTGACGCCCGGCTTCGACCTCAACGCCGTGGAGGTCTTCATCCTGACCTCCGAGCTTGGCGGCATGACCCAGAGCGCGCGGCATCTGGGCATGACGCAATCGGCCGTGTCGCAGATCATCTCGAAGCTCGAAATGGCGCTCAATACGCGTCTGTTCGATCGCACCATGCGCCCGCTGGCGCTGACCCCGGCGGGCAAGCTGTTGCGGCGCGAAGGCGCGGAACTGGTCGCGGCGGCCAGGATGCTGGCACGCGAGGTGTGCGAGCAATCCTCGCAGACCGCCGAATGCGTCGTCGTCGCCATGGCCGAGAGCATCGCCAACCACCTGACCGCGCCATTGCTGCGCGCGCTGGGGGCGCGGGCGCAGCAATGGCAGATGCGATCGGGCATCTCGCTGGTCCAGCACCGCGAATTCCTGGCGCGCAGCATCGACATGCTGATCACAGGGTCCAGCCAGCTGGAGGATGTCGAGGAGATCGAGCATCACCCGATCATGGAGGAACCCTTCGTGATCGTCGCGCCCGTCGCCTATGCGGACCAGCCGGTTTCGATCGAGGCGATGACCCCGCTGCCATTTGTCCGCTATTCGCTCCTGTCGGCGATGGGGCAACGGATCGAACGCCAGCTCGCCCGGATGAAGCTGCGCATTCCCAATGTGATCGAAGTGGATTCCACCCATCAGCAATTGTCCACCGTCGTCGCGCTGGAAGGGTGGAGCATCGCCACCCCGCTGTGTCTGGCCAGTCAGATCGAGCTTCTGCCCGCGCTGACGGTGTTGCCGATGCCACGGGGCAGCTTCCGCCGTCGCATCCAGCTGGTGGCGCGCAAGGGCGAATTCGGCGACCTGCCGCGCGACATGGCGCTTCAGGCCGCCGCGATCCTGCGGGGCGGGAAAGTGGACTCGCTCATCCGCATGTTTCCCTGGATCGAGGACGCCATGGCCTGGGAGGGGCCGCCGTCATAGGGCGAAATCGCGCCTGCCGGTGCCTCAATCCGAAGCGGCGCTGGCGACGGCGCGCCCGTTGGCCAGCGCGTGGCGGGATTCCAGCGGCGAACACCCGAAGCGCCGCCGGAACATCCGGCTCATATGCGAGGAGTCGCAGAAGCCGCATTCCACCGCGATCATCGTGATCGATTTGGCGCTGCTTTCCAGCATGTGCCGCGCAAGCGACAGCCGAATGTCCATGAACGCCGCCTGCGGCGATACCCCCAACGCCGTCTTGAAGCGGCGTTCCAGCTGCCTCTTGCTCTTCCCCATGCGCTGGGCGATGTCGGCGACAGACAGCGGCGTCTCGATATTCTGCTGGGTGATCAGCAGCGCGCGCAGGACGATGGGGTCGTCGGTGCGATAGTCGAGCATCGCGCCGGGCTGGGCCTTTTCGCCGGTCAGCGCCTCGTCGATGATCATGATGTGCAGGCTCTTGCTGGCCTGCGCCCGCCCGACATGCTTGTCGACCAGATAGGCGGCGAGATGCGCCGAGCTCGCGCCCCCGGAACAGGTCAGCCGGTCGCGGTCGACGATGAAGATCTGGTCGGACACCGGGTCCAGCCCGTCAAACTGGTCCAGGAAGTCGCGGTGGTGGAACCAGCTGACGCAGCATTTATACCCGGCCAGCACGCCCGCGCTGTGGAGCAGGAACGCGCCCGTGCATACTCCCACCAGCGGCACGCCCAGCGCGGCGGCCTTGCGCAGATAGGCGACGTATTCGCTGTCGAAGCCGTCGATCTCATCGACCAGTCCGCCCACCACGACGATATAGTCGAAGCGGGTGGGGTCGCCCAGCTGTTCGTCGGGCTGGATGGCGATGCCGGAACTGGAGGGGATGGCGGCGGAGTTGCGCGACAGAATCTTCCAGTCGCACAAGATATGGCGGCTGCGATCGCCCTCGTCGGCGGCGAGCCGCAGGACGTCCACGAAGTTGGCGAAGGCGCACAGCGTGAACCGCCGCGCGAGAATGAAGCCGACCGACAATCGCAGCCCCTTTGCACGGCGTTGCAGCGACGCGCTCAGCACCGACGGTGGGGGTCGATCCATTCCGTTCTCCGGTCGGCCGATAAACTTCGGATGGCATGTCGTAGAGTTTGTGTCCATTTGACGCAAATATTCTTTCCGCCTTGGCGCACCCTGTCGCAAACCTACTGTTGTCGAAAGGGATTTCACCCGGTTCGGCACGATTATTCTGGCGAGGGGGCGGCGGAATGAAGGTGATGGTGCCCGTCAAGCGCGTGGTCGATCACAATGTGAAGATTCGCGTCAAGAGCGACGGATCGGGGGTCGATCTCGCCCATGTGAAGATGGCGATGAATCCCTTTGACGAGATCGCGGTCGAGGAAGCGGTGCGGCTGAAGGAAGCCGGGGTCGCCACCGAGATCGTCGTGGTCTCGATCGGCCCGGCACAGGCGCAGGACGTGCTGCGCAGCGCGCTGGCGATCGGCGCGGACCGGGCGATTCTCGTGAAGACCGACACGATGCCCGAGCCGCTGGCGGTCGCCAAATTGTTGCGGGAGGTCGCCGCGCGCGAGGGGCCGGGACTGATCCTGCTCGGCAAGCAGGCCATTGACGATGACGCCAACCAGACTGGGCAGATGCTGTCGGCACTACTGGGCTGGTCGCAGGCGACCTTCGCATCGCATATCGCCGTTGCCGATGGCGTGGCCGATGTGACGCGCGAGGTCGATGGCGGCCTTCAACTGATCCGGGTCGCTTTGCCCGCGGTCATATCGGTCGACCTGCGCCTCAACGAGCCGCGCTATGCCTCGCTGCCGAACATCATGAAGGCCAAGAAAAAGCCGCTCGAGGAGGTCGACGCCGACAGCCTGGGCGTCGACGTCGCGCCGCGCCTGACGGTGCTGACCACCGAGGAGCCGAAGGTCCGCGAGCCCGGCGTGCGCCTGGGCTCGGCGGCCGAACTGGTCGGCAGGCTCAAGGAAGCGGCCGGCATCCTTTGATCGCGAAGGGGGGAGCGAGAGAAATGTCCATTCTTCTATTGGCCGAACACGACAATTCGACCCTTTCGGAACTGACCGCGCGTGCGCTCACCGCCGCGTCGGCGATCGGGGGCGAGGTCGACCTGTTGGTGGCGGGCCTGGGTGCGCGGGATGTGGCGCTGGCCGCGTCCAGACTGGCCGGGGTGCGGCGCGTGCTGCTGGCCGAGGGGGCGGCGCTGGAACACCGGCTGGCCGAACCTACCGCCGCGCTGATCGTGTCGCTGGCCGGTGGCTATGACGCGATCGTCGCACCGGCGAGCAGCAACGGCAAGAGCATCCTGCCGCGCGTGGCCGCGCTGCTGGACGTCATGCAATTGTCGGAGATCGTGGCGGTCGTCGCGCCCGACACGTTCAAGCGGCCGGTCTATGCGGGCAATGCCGTTCAGACGGTGCGGTCGGCCGATCCGGTCAAGGTGGTGACGGTCCGCACGGCGGCCTTCGCGGCGGCGGCTTTCCAGGATGATCTTGCCGAGATCGTGACGGTCGACGTTCCGGACGCGCCCGGCCTGTCGACCTTTGTCGAAAATCACTTCGCCGCCAGCGAGCGTCCCGATCTGGCCGCCGCGCGGATCGTCGTGTCGGGCGGTCGCGCGCTGGGATCGGCGGAGAAGTTTCGCGAGACGATCCTGCCGCTCGCCGACCGGCTGGGGGCGGCGGTCGGCGCATCGCGCGCGGCGGTGGATGCGGGCTATGCGCCCAATGACTGGCAGGTCGGACAGACCGGCAAGGTCGTCGCGCCCGACCTCTATGTCGCCTGCGGCATCTCCGGCGCGATCCAGCATCTGGCCGGGATGAAGGATGCCAAGGTGATCGTCGCCATCAACAAGGACGAAGACGCGCCGATCTTCCAGGTCGCCGATTACGGCCTGGTCGGCGACCTGTTCGAGGTCCTGCCGGATCTCGAACGCCAGCTCTGAGCCCTAGCGAAAGCCTTTCCATGACCGAGAAGTCCTATGTCATACGGCTGGGTTGCAAGGACCAGCCGGGCATCGTGGCCGCCGTCACCACCGCGCTGGCGGGGCTGGGGGCCAATATCCTGGAATCGAACCAGTTCTGGGATCGGCAGGCGGATCATTTCTTCCTGCGGATCGCGGTGACGGTGAACGAGGCGGTGACGCGCGACGCGATCGAGGGGGTGCTGCACCCCGCCATCGCGCGGTTCGGCCTCGATCTGACGATCGTCGATGTCGCCGAGCGTCCGAAGATCATCGTCATGGTCTCGAAATTCGACCATGCGATGCATCACCTTCTGTACCAGATCAAGGTTCGCTGGCTGAACGCCGAAGTCGTGGCGATCGTCTCCAACCATGATGCGGCGCGCAGGGCGGCGGAGATCGAGGGCGTGCCCTTCCACCACTGGCCGGTCACGAAGGACAACAAGGCCGAGCAGGAAGCCAAGCTGCTCGCCCTGGTCGAGGAGACGGGGGCGGAACTGGTGGTGCTCGCCCGCTATATGCAGGTGCTGTCGAACGAGCTGTCCGAACGGCTCTATGGCCGGGTCATCAACATCCACCACTCGTTCCTGCCGAGCTTTAAGGGCGCCAAGCCCTATCACCAGGCGCATGAGCGCGGGGTCAAGCTGATCGGCGCGACCGCGCATTACGTCACGCCCGACCTGGACGAGGGGCCTATCATCGAACAGGAAACCGAGCGGGTCAGCCATATGATGACCAGCGAGGATTTCGTCGCGGCGGGTCGCGACATCGAGTCCCGCGTGCTGGCCCGCGCCGTCAAATATCATCTCGAAGGGCGGGTGATGCTCAACAGCCACCGCACCGTGGTGTTCGCGCCGTGAAGGCCGGGCGGATGCACGACATGATCCCCGCGACGACCCCGTACCGATAGGAGTAGAGAATGGCAGCGCTTCCCGAAAAGGCTCGTGTCGTGATCGTCGGCGTCGGCGGTATCGTCGGCGCATCGGTCGTCCATCATCTGGTCGAACGCGGCTGGGACGACATTGTCGGCATCGACAAGTCGGGCGTGCCGACCGATATCGGCTCGACCGCCCATGCCTCCGACTTCTGCTACGCGACCAGTCACGACTATCTGTCGACCTGGACGACGCTCTACTCGATCGATTTCTTCGAGAAGATGGGCCATTATTCGCGGATCGGCGGGCTGGAGGTCGCGCGGGTCGGCGACGATCAGCGGATGGACGAGATCCGTCGCAAGGTCGCATCGGGCAAGGCGTTCGGGACGCGCGCGGAGCTGGTCGATCCCGCGACGATCAAGGCGAAATTCCCGCTGATCGAGGAAAGCCTAGTGCAGGGCGGGCTGTGGGACCCGGATGCCGGTCTGGTCGTGCCCCGGTCGCAGACGGTGGCGGGCAAGCTGGTCGACCAGGCGGTCGCGGCGGGCAAGCTGACCGTTTTCGCCAACAACCAGGCGGAATCGCTGGTCATCGAGGATGGGCGGATCAAGGGCGTGGTGACGACGCGCGGGACGATCATGGCCGATCATGTCGTGGTCTGCACCGGCCTGTGGGGCCGCCTGATCGCCGAGATGGCGGGCGAGGACCTGCCGGTCTTCCCGGTCGACCACCCGCTGACCTTCTTCGGGCCGTACAAGGCGTTCGAGGGTACGGGGAAGGACATCGGCTATCCGCTGCTGCGCGATCAGGGCAATTCGGCCTATATGCGCGACACCGGCGATCCCCGCACGACCGAGGGCGGGCAGATCGAATGGGGTTATTATGAGGAGCACGCGCCCCGCCTCGTCCATCCGCGCGACCTGCTGGAGAAGGAGGAGGCGCGCCTCTCGCCGTCGCAGCGGGACCTGGAGATGGAGCAGGTGCTCGAACCGCTGGAGCGCGCGATCGAACTGACCCCGATCCTGGGCGAGCTGGGCTATAACGAGGGGCATTCGTTCAACGGCCTGCTCCAGACCACTACCGATGGCGGTCCGTCGATCGGCGAGAGCCAGAAGGTGCGCGGGCTGTGGTATGCGGTCGGTATCTGGGTGAAGGACGGCCCGGGCATGGGCAAGCTGGTCGCCGACTGGATGACTGACGGGCGCACCGCGATCGATCATGCCAGCATCGACTATGCGCGGTTCAACCCGTTCCAGCTGGAGGCCAAATTCATCGAGGAGCGCTGCCTCGAAACCGCCGCCAAGATCTACAATCCGCCGGTCCACCCGCGCGAGCCCTTTTCGGGCGGTCGCGGCATCCGCCGCTCGCCCTTCTGGGAGCGGGAGAAGGAACTCGGCGGCTATTTCATGGAACTGGGCGGCTGGGAACGCGCGCATGGCTATGCCGCGAACGAGCATCTGCTGGAGAAATATGCTGATCAGGTGCCGGTGCGCGAGAATGAGTGGGACAATCGCCATTTCTGGCGCGTGTCCAACGCCGAGCAGCTCGAGCTCAGCGCCGATTGCGGCCTGATCAACCTGTCGCACTTCCACATCACCGACATCGAGGGGCCGGATCACGTCGCGCTGATGGAATGGCTGTGCGCGGCGAAGGTGGGCGGCGATGCGACGATCGGGAAGGGGGTCTATACCCATTTCCTGGACGACGAGGGCAATGTCCGCGCCGACTTCACCGTCTTCCGCCTCGCCGATCGCTGCCGCCTGGTGAACGGCGCCGATGCGGGGCCGCGCGACGTCCATTATATGCGCCGCGTCGCGCAGGATCGCGGGCTGGACGTGACCGTCACCGACGTGACCGAGAAGTACGTCACCATCGGCATCTGGGGCCCGAACGCCCGCGTCAATCTCCAGAAGGTGGTGGAGGCCCCCGACGCGCTGTCGCTGGAGAATTTCCCCTTCGCCGCGATCCGCACCGTTCGCATCGCGGGCAGGGACGTGATGGCGTTCCGCATCTCCTATGTCGGCGAACAGGGGTGGGAGCTGCACATGGCCTATGAGGACGGACTGGCGGTTTGGGATGCGCTGCGCTCGACCGGCGTGATCGCGGTCGGCATCGAGACCTATGCCAATTCGCGGCGCATGGAGAAAAGCCTGCGCCTCCAGAATGCCGATCTGCTGACCCACTATAATCTGCTGGAAGCCGATCTGGCGCGCCCCAAGGCCAAGGAAGCCGACTTCCGCGGTAAGGCGAAGCATCTGGAACACCGCGCGCGCGCGCATCAGCCCGCCAAGCTGTGCACGCTGGTGATGACCGACAATGTCGATGCGAAGGGGGTGAAGCGCTATCCCGTCGGAATCCTGCCGGTGATCGACCCCGAGACGGGCGAAGTGCCGGTCGACGAACTGGGGCGGCGGTCCTACACCAGCTCGATCGCCTATGGCCCCTCGATCGGCAAGAACATCGCGCTGGCCTATCTGCCCTGGGCATTGTGCCAGGAGGGGCGCAAGCTGGAGGTCGAGTATTTCGGGGAGCGTTATCCGGTTGAGGTCGCCTCGGTCGGCTACCGCCCGCTCTACGACCCCGAAAACCGCAAGCCGAAAAGCTGACGTCAGCGACTATTAGCAAATGCCGGGTTGCTCATAAAATCAGCGTTGCGACAATGATCCCCGAAGCTCGCCCGTGTGATTCACGTCGGTCGGGACCACCCATGAGAAGAAGGATGGCAAGGTGAACGCCCGTAGCGAGATGCTGAACCTGATCCGGTCCCGCAAGGCGGGATATTCGCTGCCGCAGCCCTTCTATGTCGACCAGGATTTCTTCGACCTGGATCTGGAGCTGATCTGGTATCGCGACTGGCTGTTCGCCGGGCACGACTGCGAGCTGACCAAGCCGGGCAGCTATTTCACCATGCAGGTCGGCGCCTATCCGATCGTCGTGGTGCGCGATCGCGACGGCACGATCCGCGCTTTCCACAATAGCTGCCGCCATCGGGGCAGCCGGGTTTGCAATGCGGAGCGTGGCGTCGCCCCCAAGCTGGTATGCCCCTATCATCAATGGACCTATAATCTTGACGGTTCGCTGGCCTTCGCGCGCCAGATGGGCGAGGATTTCGACCGCAGCCAGCATTCGCTGAAGCCCGTCGCGTGCGAGAGTGTCGCGGGCTATATCTTCGTCTGCCTCGCGGCCGAGCCGCCCGCCTTCGCGCCCTTCAGCGACCTGATGCGCCCCTATTTCGCGCCACATAACCTCGCCGATGCGAAGATCGCCTTTCAGTCGACCATCGTCGAGAAGGGCAATTGGAAGCTGGTGTGGGAGAATAACCGCGAATGCTATCACTGCGCGGGCAGTCATCCCGAATTGTGCAAGACCTATTCGGAATCGCCGAACGTCACCGGCGTCGCTGGCGGTGGCGAGGACCCGGAGATGGCCGACCATTGGGCGCGGTGCGAGGCGGCGGGGCTGCCCGCGCAATTCCGCATGCATGACAGCGGCCAGTTTCGCGCGATCCGTGCGCCGCTGCTGCGCGATGCCGAAAGCTATACGATGAATGGCGAGCGGGCGGTCGCGCGCGGGCTGTCGGACGGGGTCGCGGCCGAGCGCATCGGCGCACTGATGCTGTTCAACTATCCCACGACCTGGAACCATGTCCTGATCGACCATGCCGTGACCTTCCGCGTCATGCCGATCGGTCCGAACGAGACGGCGGTGACGACCAAATGGCTGGTCCACAAGGATGCGGTGGAGGGCGTCGACTATGACCTCGACCAGCTGACCCATGTCTGGACGCAGACCAACGACCAGGATCGCCGCATCGTCGAGGAGAATGCGCTGGGCATCCGCTCGCCCGCCTATGAACCGGGGCCCTATTCGCCCTTGCAGGAAGGCGGCGTGATCCAGTTCGTCGACTGGTATGCGCGCTCGGTCGAGGAACGGCTGGGCGGGGCCGGGCGGGGCCATGTCCGGCGCGTGGCATGATTGCGGGGGCGCATCTGCATCTCGATGACATGGGCGTGTGGAACGACCGGCTCCACCAACTGGAGGTGATCGGCGTCCATGCCGAAACCCCGACGGTCCGGACCTTCGTCTTCCGCGCCGATCCCGGCATCTGGTTCCGCTATCGTCCGGGCCAGTTCGTGACGCTGGAACTCCCGATCGAGGGTGGGCCGCTGCTGCGCACCTATACCCTGTCGTCCTCGCCATCGCGCCCCCTGTCGGTAGCGGTGACCGTCAAGGCACAGGCGGAGAGCATCGGCACGCGATGGATGTTCGATCATCTGCGCGTCGGCATGCGGCTGCGCGCTTATGGTCCGACCGGGCATTTCACCCATGTCGCCCATCCGGCGTCGCGCTATCTGTTCGTGTCGGCGGGATCGGGCATCACCCCGATGATGGCGATGCTCCGCTGGATCGCCGATGTCGCGCCGGACAGCGACGTGGCCTTCGTCACCGTTGCGCGCAGTCCCGACGAACTGATCTTCCGGCACGAACTCGAACTGCTCGACCGGCAGATGCCGAAGCTGGCGCTGAGCATGATCGTGCGCGACACGCCGCCGGGCGTAGCCTGGACGGGGCATCGCGGCCGTCTGGACGCCACGCGGCTGCCCATCCTCGTGCCCGACATGCTGACGCGCGAGGTGTTCTGCTGCGGCCCCGATGGATTCATGGGCGCCGTGAGAGGCATCCTCGCCGATGCGGGCCATGACATGGCGCGCTATCATCAGGAGAGTTTCGGGGATTTGCCGGTAGCGACCCGCGAGGCACCCGCCGAGCAGGCCGCGCCGGGCGCCGATGCGGCGACGATCCGGTTCCTGGAATCCGACGTCGCAGCGGTCGCGCCCGCTGGCCAGACCATCCTCGAAATCGCCCGCTCGGTCGGCGTGCGCATCCCGGCCGCCTGTGAGTCCGGGCTTTGCGGCACCTGCAAGATCAGCCTGACCGCCGGAGCGGTCGACATGAACCACAATGGCGGCATCCTCGACGAAGACATAGCGGACGGATACATCCTCGCCTGTTGCTCCGTTCCGCGCGGCGATGTGCAGGTGGGGGCCTAGCCGCCCCGCTGATCCTGCCCCCCCATCACGACGCATCCGCCCGCAGGCTTTCCGGGCACTGCGGGCGGAGCGGTGTTCAATCGCCGCGGGCGAGATCGCTCTGGAAGGGGGAGATCCAGTGCTGGTCGAATGCCCCCGTGCCGCTTTCGCGCCCATGCGACCCATCGGCCATGAAATGGCGGCGCGCGAGCAGGGCGGCATTGGGCGTCGCACGACGTTCCACCCAGATCCGCAATCCGTCGGCATAGAACAGCATCGGCCAGTCGCTGGCGCTGTCCCCGGCGGCGAGCAGCGGATGGCGCACCGGGTCGATATAGGTCCGGATCGCCGCGACCTTGCCCTCATGCCAGGTCAGCGGCGCCCAGAGCGTCGGGGTGAGGACCATGTCGGCGTGATGCTGGGCGGAATAGACGCCGTCGAGAAAATGCCCCTTGGCGATCTGTTGCCGGGCGGTCGTCACCGCCCCGGTTTCCGGATCGCGCAGCAGCATGGTGACGCCGATCACCCGGTCCGGCGGCACGTCCAGTCCATAGCGCGGATCGGAGACGACCATCCGCACCAGCTCCTCGAGCGAGGCGGTGACGACATAGATCCGCACGCCCCGCGCGCGCAGGGCGGCGAGCAGCTGGCGCTGCCCCGGCATGATGCGGGGCGGCATGACCGTGCCCGCAACCTCGCGATCACCGACCCGGTAGCGGACCGGGATCGGTCGCCCGTCGGCGATCATCGCGTCGACCTGCTGCTTCAACAGCTTTAGCGACAGACCCGAGAAAGCCTGGGCGATCCAGGGGTAGCATAGATTGTCATCGACCTCGCACAGCCGATGATAATAGCCATACAGGCTTTCCCCCGGCAGCATCGGCACCGGCTTCAGCATGGGATCGAGGCGGTCCGCATGCAGGAACCCATGGTTTTCCAGCCATGGCAGCAACGACTCCTCGAGGTCGCTGACCCACAGCGTATTGTCGGCGTCGAAGGTCGCATAGTCGCCGGGTTGGGCGTGCGACAGCGTCGTATCGATCGCGGCCCGCTCGGCCGGTGTCCAGTTGGCGAGCGGATCGGGGGCGGCGCCGACCAGGGCGATGGATGCCAGTGCCATGACGAGCCGCTTCATGCCGACGCTCCCGTCCGGATCGCGGGATCGCTGCGGCTGGGGCGTCCGGTCTCGACATGACCGGCGAAGCGGCGGGCCCATGTCGTGCCCGCTATCGCGACCGTCAGGTCGTACCAATGGTCGTTCCCCGCCACGTCATAGTCGATGGTCCGGGTCGCGCCGGGCGCCATCCGCCATGTCTGTTCGGGATGGCCGGTGCCGGCAGGGGGTGTCACCGCGACCCGGATGGGCGCGGTGCCGTGATGCGTGATCGTCAGCATGATCCTGTCACCTCTCTCAGCCAGGGACGCGTGCAGCCCCGGCGGTCCGTCCATCGTCCCGGAAAGCGCGCGCAGGAAACCATTTGGTCCGTGGATTTCCAGTCGATAGCCGCCGTGCGCGGGAAGGCCGTGCGGCGTGTCCGACATGGTCGTACCGGGCAGGACGGTGTAGTGCCATGGCCCCGCCATTCCCATCACGTCGTACACCGCGAAGACGGCGGCGGCGGTCCCGGTGTTGGCGAAGCGCAGCGCCAGGCCCGGCGCCGTCGCTTCGTCAACCGTCAGCCGATAGGGCAATGGCCGCGCCGGACGGCCTCCCGGCTCCTGCACGGGCGGATCGCCGACGGTGCCGGGCACGGGATCGGGCAGGCGGGCCTGACGGGAGAGCCGGGCCGCGGCATCGCGCGTCGATGGCAAGGCATGCAGCGCCGACGCATCGGGGTCATCGAAGTCGAACATGCTCGTCAGGTCGCCCGTGACCGCACGCCGCCACGGGCTGATATTGGGTTCCATGACGCCGAACCGCCGCTCCAGGAAACGCAGGACGGACGTGTGGTCGAAGACCTGGCTGTTCACCCATCCGCCACGCGTCCATGGCGATACCACGATCAGGGGGACGCGAACGCCCAGTCCGACCGGCTGCCCGCGATAGCTCTCGCCCGCCACATCGATCCCCGACCGCCCGGCTGCCGGGGTCAGCGCCGGGAGCGGCCCCGGCATATGATCGAAAAAGCCGTCATTCTCGTCATAGGTGATGATCAGCGCGGTCCTCGCCCAGACCGCCGGGTTCGCGGTCAGCGCATCGATCACCCGCGACACCAGCGACTCGCCCAGTGCCGGTGGGGCCTCGGGATGTTCCGAATAACGCTGGGGAGCGACGATCCAGGATACCTGGGGCAAGGCTCCGGCGGTCACATCGGCGGCAAAGGCGTCGACCAGATGCTGGGCCGTGGTCTCCGCCGCGTTCGCCGCCGTTGAGCTTGGCACGATCGCCCGGCCGCGCCGATACAGTTCGTCCTGCGGAGAAAGGCCCCGGAACGCCGCGAAATAGGCGAGGCTGTTGTCGCCGTAATTGTCATGCTCCTGGTACAGCTTCCACCGGATGCCAGCCCGCTGCAACCGCTCGGCATAGGTGGTCCAGCGCGCGCCGGGAAAGTCGGGGCGGTCGCGGGCGGCGTCGCCGGTCCAGTTGCCGTCATCGGCATTGTCGATCGCCTGCGGACCGGGATCGCCGACGGTCAGGCCGCTGGTTCCCGTGAACAGATACATGCGATTTGGGTTCGTCGGGCCGTGAAGCGAGGCGTAATAGGCATCGCCGATCGTGAACGCATCGGCCAGCGCATAGTAAAAGGGTATGTCGGCGCGACGGAAATAGCCCATCGTCATGGGCGTCTTGTGCCGCACCCAGCAGTCATAGGCGGCCCATTCGGCGCTGTCCGATTTCCAGCTGTGATCCAGGCTCTTCAGCAGTTGGCCCCGCGTGCGCGACGTGTCGAGGTGAAAGGGCGGGACGGTGCTAAGACCGTCGGCGCCCGGCTGGTGGAAGACGCTGCGCCCGGACCGCAGCGTCAGCGGCCTCGGATCGCCGAACCCGCGCACGCCCGACAGGGTGCCGAAATAATGATCGAAGGACCGGTTCTCCTGCATCAGGATCACGACATGGTCGACATCGGCGATCGTCCCGCTTCGGCGATCGGCGGGCAGCGCGAGCGCCCGCGCGATGGACGGCGGCATCGCGCACGCTGCGGCAGCGCCCGCCATCGAGGACAGGAAATGACGGCGACTGTGCTGATCCATGTCGGCCTCCAAGCGCGGCCGGACCTGTCGGTCCCGACCCGCGATCGCTCCATTGAATAAACAATCAAGGAATGCCGGACAAGATCATTCTGGCCCTGTGCAATGCCCTGCTCCCGGCATCGCACCTTGCCCGGCCGTAGGGGTATAGCGGCCATAACGTCCGCTAATATGCCCCATGGAAGATGCTGATCGCCCATTCAACGCTCGTGAAAGCATCTTGCAAAAATTTGTGCGGATGCGAACAATTGAATGCCGAATCGGGCCGTCGCGGAACATTTTGGGGGGTGTGGGATGACTAAGATCGTTGCCTATCTGCTTGCGGGAACGGGCATGCTCACAATGGCCGTTGCGGCCCAGGCACAGGATGCCGCCAAGGCGCCGAAGCCGGCCACCGGCGCGCAGGGCAATTCGGGCGATGCCGAGGCCGCCCATGGCGACATCGTCGTGCTGGGCTTTGGCCAGGCGCGCCAGGTGCAGACGGTCGCGGCCATCGATATGGAGCGGCTCACCCCCGGCACGTCGCCGCTCAAGGCGATCGCCAAGCTGCCGGGCGTCAATTTCCAGTCGGCCGATGCGTTCGGTGCCTATGAATGGTCGACGCGGATCAGCTTGCGCGGGTTCAACCAGAACCAGCTCGGCTTCACGCTCGACGGCGTGCCGCTCGGCGACATGAGCTATGGCAATGTCAACGGCCTGCACATCAGCCGCGCGATCATCTCCGACAACCTCGCCAGCACGACCGTCGCGCAAGGAGCGGGCGCGCTCGGGACGGCGTCGACCAGCAACCTGGGCGGCACGCTGCAATTCGTCAGCCGCAAGCCGTCCGACACGTTCGACATCGTCGGGTCGGGCACCTATGGCAGCAACAATACCTGGCGCGGTTTCGCGCGGCTCGACACCGGCGATCTGGGCGGCGGGGTCAAGGGCTATCTCAGCTACGCCTATCTCACCACCGACAAGTGGAAGGGGTTCGGCCGCCAGCGCCAGCAGCAGGTCAATGCCAAGCTGATGAAGGATATGGGTGCGCGCGGCAGCATCACGGCCTTTGTCGATTATTCCGACCGGCGCGAGAATGATTATCAGGACTTGAGCTATGACATCATCCGGCGTCGGGGGCTGAACAACGACAATATCACCGACAATTATTCGCTCGCGCTACAGATCGCGCGCGTCTACCAGAACCAGACCGCGCTCGCGAGCTATCAGAAGGCGAATAACGGCTCGTCGGCGGGCTTCGTCGCGCCCTGGACGGGGGCGGGTCTCACCTATCCCAGCGGGTTCGGGACGCCCGACGATGCCTATTATAATGCGGCCGGTCTGCGCCGCGACGTGCTGGGGGGCGTGACCTTCGACGGCAAGCTGACCGATGAACTGTCGATCGTCTCGACCAGCTATTATCATTACAATAAGGGGCAGGGGTCGTGGATCACCCCCTATTCGGCGACGCCCGCCGGTGCGCTGGGACCGGATGGAACGCCCCTGGCCGCGTCCTCGACATCGACCACGGGGCTCGCCTCGCCGCTGGGCTTTCGGGTCACCGAATATAGCATCAGCCGCGGGGGCAATCTGACCAACCTGTTCTACGAGACCGGCGCGAACCGCTTCGAGGTCGGCGCCTGGTATGAGAGCAACAGCTTTACCCAGGCGCGCCGCTTCTATGGCATGAACGACGGGACCAGTCCGAACCGCAACGCGCTCGAATTCCAATCGAACCCGTATCGGACGCAATGGTACGGCAAATACGACACCGAGACCCTGCAATATCACGTCGCCGACACGCTGACCCTCGGCAATCTGACGCTGAACGGCGGATGGAAGGGGATGCGCGTCAAGAACCAGGCGAACCTGCTGGTCGGCAGCCTGGTGAACGGCCGGATCAAGGCCGAGGACTGGTTCCTGCCGCAGGTCGGTGCGGTCTATCATGTGAGCGAGGCAGCCGAACTCTTCGCGAGCTATACCGAGAATATGCGCGCCTTCGTCTCCTCGGCGACGACCGGCCCGTTCGCGACGACCCAGGCGGGCTTCAACGGCATCCGCTCGACCCTGAAGCCGGAGACGTCGAAGACGATCGAGGGCGGCGGGCGACTGCGCAGCGGCGGGCTGCAATTGTCGGCGGTGGGCTATTTCATCGACTTCTCGAACCGGCTGCTCAGCTTCGCCAACGGGTCGGGCATTCAGGGCAATCCGCCCACGCTGAACAATGCGGGCAGCGTGCACAGCTATGGTGCGGAAGTGTCCGCCTTCTATCGCATCGTCCGGCCGCTCAGCCTGTTCGCCAGCTATTCCTATAATCACGCCACCTATCAGGACGATGTGAAGAACGCCGCCGGTACCGTGCTGACCGCGACCGCCGGGAAGACGGTGGTCGATACGCCGGAGCATATGGTCAAGGGCGAGGTGGTCTATGACGACGGCCATGTCTTTGCCCGTGCGGGTGCGGATTATCTGTCGAAACGCTATTTCACCTATCTGAACGACCAGTCGGTGCCGGGTCGCGTGCTGGTCGATGCCAGCATCGGCTATCGCTTCGGCGAGGATGCGGGAGCGCTCCACGGCGTCGCGATCGAGGGCAGCGTGACCAACCTGACCGACAAGCGATACATCTCGACCGTCGGCACCAATGGCTTCACCGCCAGCGGCGACAACCAGACCCTGCTCGCCGGCGCGCCCCGCCAGTGGTTCGTCACGCTTCGGCGCGGCTTCTGATGCGGGTCGCGGCGATATCCGGTCGCCGCGACCCCTTCCCGCCTGCTCTCGATGGCCCCTGTGCCGCTGCCACATGGCGGGCGACGGCGCGTGTGTGGGTCCTGTCGGCGGCAGCGGGGCGATGGCAGGGCGGCGGCTGATCCGCCCGGCGAGACGACGATCGACCCGTTGACGAACAAGGGGGGGGCGAAATGGCGGACGATGTGGTGATGGCGACACGCTGGGACGGGGAAGCGAACGTCGGCGTCCGGCCCAGGGCGCCGGGCGCGTGCCTCCCGACGCTGCAACGGGCGCTCGACTGGCGCGGGGCATTCTGGGCGATCAGCGGGGTGCCCGCCGGGGTGCTGCTGACCATGGGGGGCGTCGCGACGGTGGTCGGCCAGGCATCCTGGGCGGTCTGGATCCTGTCGGTGCTGATCGGCCTCCTGCAATGTTTCGTCTATGCCGAGATTGCGGGCCTGTATCCCGACAAGTCCGGCGGGGCATCGGTCTATGGCGCGGCGGCCTGGATCGGGTACAGCAAGTTCGTCGCGCCGATTTCCGTATGGTGCAACTGGCTGGCCTGGTCGCCGGTGCTGGCGCTGGGTACGGGGCTGGCGGCTGGCTATGTCCTGACCAGCCTGTTTCCGGCGGGGGCGGCGATCAACACATGGCATCTGACGCTGCTGGACCTGGGCGCGATCCGGCCCGGACTGACGCTGCGGATCAACGCCGTCGCTATCATCGGCGCCGCTTTCCTGCTGATGACCTTCCTGTTGCAGCATCAGGGTGCGGCGCGGGCGGCGCGAACGCAGAAGGTGCTGGCGCTCGCCTGCCTCTGCCCGCTTGCGCTCATCGGCCTGGTGCCGATCGTCACGGGCGATCTGCCCTCCGCGAACCTGTTCCCGCTCGTCCCCATCGTCCGCGATGCGGCGGGGCATATCGGCTTTGGCAGTTGGAATGCCGCGGGGCTGACGGTGCTGGCGGCGGGGCTGTTCGGGGCGGGCTGGTCGACCTACGGCTTCGAGGGCGCGGTCTGCTATGTGCGGGAGTTCCGGGACCCGGCGCGCGACACGTACAAGGCGATCTTCTCGGCGGGATTGATGTGCCTGGCGATCTTCACCCTGGTGCCGCTGGCGTTCCAGGCGTCGCTGGGCCTGCGCGGACTGATGGATCCCGCCATCTATGACGGGACGGGCGTGGCGCTGGCGCTGGCGAGCATCGTGAAGGGCGGCGTGATCGTCACGAACCTGTTCGTCGCGATGTTCATCCTGGCGCTGCTGCTGATCGTCATGTCGTCGATGATGGGGTCGTCGCGCACCTTATATCAGGCATCGGTCGATGGCTGGCTGCCACGCTATCTGTCGCGGGTGAACCGCCACGGCGCGCCGACGGCGGCGATGTGGACGGACCTGGGCTTCAACCTGATCCTGCTGATGATGTCGGACTATTTCATGGTCCTGATGGTGTCCAACGTCTGCTACATGATCTTCATCTTCCTCAATCTTCAGGCGGGGTGGATCCACCGCATCGATCGTCCGCACTGGTCGCGTCCGTTCCGCGCGCCGAACTGGCTGATCGCGGTCGGCGCGATGCTGGGGTTCGTCAATCTGGCGCTGCTGGGCGCCGGGGCGGAAGTGTGGGGTCCCGGCACGCTGCGCAACGGACTGGTCGCCGCCGCGATGATCCTGCCGGTGTTCGTGTTTCGCCATTATGTCCAGGACGGGGGCCGGTTCCCGGCGGCGGCGCGCGCCGATGGCGCGCGGCCGGCCGATCCGCCGCGTGCGGGGATACGCCCCTATGCGGCGCTGGCCCTGGCCGCAGCGATCATCGCGGCCGCCCATCATTTCTCGGTGCTTCCGGGGTGAGGGGGAAGCCGTCGCGGCCTTGGCCCCTGCGAATCGATCGCAGGCGTTGACAGCGATTGACCAAGCGTTCAACGAATAGGCTGGTCGCCTTGGTCGGAAACACCATACAACTCCAGGCATCGTGATTTCCGTGCCTTGCTCAATTGAACGAGTCTTCAGAACATGGTCATTGCCCGTTCTTCGCCGATCGCCGACGATGGTCGCGCCCGCCAGCTGGTCGAGATGACGATCGACAGCCTGGCCGAACTGGGGTTCGTCGGAACCACCCTCGTCCAGATCGCCGGGCGCGCGGGCGTGTCGCCAGGGCTCGTCGCCCATTATTTCGGCGACAAGGAAGGCCTGCTCGAAGCGGTGTTCCGGGCGCTGACCACGCGCCTCGGGGCCCGGCTCCGGCTACGGCTGGCGCAGGCGGAGGGCCCGCGCGAGCGGCTTCAGGCGGTGATCGACACCAACCTGGCGCCCGAAGAACTCGACGGAGCGACCAGCAAGGTCTGGTTGGCCTTTTGGGGGCATGTCCGCCACCAGCCCCGCCTGTTCCGTATCCAGCGCGTGTATCAGCGGCGGATGCTGTCCAACCTGCGCCATCCGCTCCGCGCGCTGGTGTCGGCCGAGGAGGCGCCCGCGCTGGCCGCGACCATCGCGGCGATGATCGACGGGGTGTGGCTTCGCGGGGCCCTGTCGGAGTGGAGCGAGATCGACGGCGATAGCGCGTGCGCGCTGATCGGGTCGTTCGTCGACAGCCGCCTGGCCGCCATACCGGCCGCTCCGCCGCCGCGCCGCGAGATCGTGCCGTGCAATCCCGCGACCGGCGAGGTGCTGGCCCGGATCGCGGTGACGGACAAGGGCGGCCTCGACGCCGCCGTCGCGCGCGCCCGTGCCGCACAGCCCGCCTGGGCGGCGCTCGCCCCGCGCGATCGCGGTCGCATCCTGCACCGGGCCGCCAATCTCCTGCGCGAACGCAATCTGGAACTGGCGCGGATCGAAACGCTCAACACCGGCAAGCCGGTCCAGGAAACCGAGGCGGTGGACGTGCTGTCCGGCGCGGATTGCCTGGAATATTATGCGGGCGTCGCCGCGACCGTGGCGGGACAGCATCTCGACCTGGGGGCCGAGGCGTTCGGCTATACCCGGCGCGAGCCGCTGGGCGTGGTGGCCGGGATCGGCGCATGGAACTATCCGTTGCAGATCGCCTGCTGGAAAGCGGCGCCCGCGCTGGCCTGCGGCAATGCGATGATCTTCAAGCCCGCCGAACAGACGCCGCTGACCGCCTCCGCGCTGGAGGAGGTCTTCCGGGACGCCGGGCTGCCCGACGGCATTTTCCAGGTCGTGCAGGGCTATGGGCCGCTCGGCCGCGCGCTGGTGACGCATAGGGACATCGCCAAGGTATCGCTGACCGGATCGGTGCCCACGGGCCGTGCGGTGATGGCGGCCGCCGCGCCGGGGCTGAAGGCGGTGACGCTGGAGTTGGGCGGCAAGTCGCCGCTGATCGTGTTCGAGGATGCCGCGCTCGACAATGCGGTGTCGGGCGCCATGCTCGCCAATTTCTATTCGACGGGGCAGGTTTGCTCCAACGGCACGCGCGTCTTCGTGCATCGGTCGGTGCTGAACGCCTTTCTGGAACGCCTCGCGGCGCGTACCGCCCGCCTGGTCGTCGGCGACCCGCTCGATCCCGCGACGCAGATCGGCCCGCTGGTGACGGAAACCCAGATGAACATCGTTCTCGGCCATATCGAGCGCGCCAGGCGCGAGGGCGTGCGGTTGCTGACGGGCGGCAAGCGCCTGACCGAAGGCGATCTCGCGCGCGGGTGGTTCGTCGCCCCGACGATCTTCGTCGCGGAGGACGACCGCGCCTCCATCGTGCGGGACGAGGTGTTCGGCCCGGTCATGACGGTGCTGCCGTTCGATGACGAGGAAGAGGTGATCGCGCGCGCCAATGCGACCGAGTTCGGACTGGCGGCGGGCGTCTTCACCGCCGACATCACGCGGGCGCACCGCGTGATCGCACGGTTGGAGGCCGGGACGTGCTGGATCAACCAGTATAACGTCACGCCGATCGAGCTGCCCTTCGGCGGCTACAAGGCGTCGGGCCTGGGCCGCGAGAACGGTCTGGCCGCGATCGAACATTATACCCGTCTGAAGAGCGTCTATGTCGCGATGACCGACATCGACTGCCCCTATTGAGCGGATCTGCGATGACCGACAGCTTCGATTACATCATCGTCGGCGCGGGCTCGGCCGGGTGCGTGCTGGCCGCGCGGCTGACCGAGGGGGGGCGCCATTCGGTGCTGGTGCTGGAACAGGGCGGGTCCGACCGCTCGGTCTTCATCCAGATGCCCAGCGCGCTGTCGATCCCGATGAACATGGCGCGGTACAATTGGCGCTATGAGACGGAGCCCGAGCCGCATCTGGACGGACGACGGCTGCATACCCCGCGCGGGAAGGTGCTGGGCGGATCGTCCTCGATCAACGGCATGGTCTATGTGCGCGGCAACCCGGCGGATTTCGACCGATGGGAGGCGGAGGGCGCGACGGGCTGGGGCTATCGCGATGTCCTGCCCTATTTCCGGCGCGCGGAGACGCGGGAGGAGGGCGGCGATGCGTGGCGCGGCGATTCCGGGCCGCTCCATACCAGCTATGGCCGCCTGGCCAATCCGCTGTACCGGGCCTTTATCGATGCGGCGCGCGAGGCGGGCTATCCCGAGACCGCCGACATCAACGGTCGTCAGCAGGAAGGGTTCGGGCGGATGGACATGACCGTCCATCGCGGACGGCGCTGGAGCGCGGCCAATGCCTATCTGAAGCCCGCCATGCGCCGCCCGAACCTGACGGTCGTGACCCATGCGCTGGCGACCCGCATCGTTCTGGAAGGGCGTCGGGCGACCGGGATCGTCTATCGTCGGGGCGGGGTGGAAACGACGGTCCATGCCCGGCGGGAGGTGATCCTGGCGGGCGGGCCGATCAATTCGCCGCAACTGCTGAAGCTGTCGGGCATCGGTCCGGCGGCGGAACTGGCATCGCACGGCATCTCCCCGGTCCACGACCTGCCCGGCGTGGGCGAGAATTTGCAGGACCATCTGGAATTCTATTTCCAGATCGAATCGAAGCAGCCGATCACCTTGTACCCTGCGATGAATCCGCTGCGAAAGGCGCTGATCGGCGCGCAATGGCTGCTCGGCAAGAAGGGCCTCGGCGCGACCAATCATTTCGAGAGCTGCGGCTTCATCCGCAGCCGTGCGGGCATCGCCTATCCCGATATCCAATATCATTTCCTGCCGCTGGCGGTCAGCTATGACGGATCGTCGCTGGCGACCGGCCATGGGTTCCAGGCGCATGTCGGACCGATGCGGTCGAAGAGCCGCGGCCATGTCCGCCTGCGCAGCGCCGATCCGGCGGAGAAGCCTTCGATCCGCTTCAACTATATGAGCCACCCGGATGACTGGGTGGAGATGCGGGCCTGTGTCCGGCTCACCCGCGAGATTTTCGCACAGCCGGCGATGGCGCCGTTCGCGGGGCGAGAGATCCAGCCCGGCGCGGCGGTCATGGATGACGAGGCGATCGACGCATTCGTCCGCAGCCATGTCGAAAGCGCCTATCATCCCTCGTGCAGCTGCGCGATGGGCGCGGCGTCCGATCCCATGGCGGTGGTCGACCCGGCGCTGCGGGTGCACGGGGTCGAGGGGCTGCGGGTGGTCGATTCCTCGGTGATGCCGTCGATCACGACCGGCAATCTCAACGCGCCGACGATCATGATCGGCGAAAAGGCGGCCGATCATATCCTGGGCCGCCCGATGCTGCCCTCCTCGAACGCGGACTATTACCGCGCCGAGGGGTGGGAGACCCGACAGCGATAGGCGGCGGCGAGGCAGCCGGTGCCGCGCCCATGTCGCGGCACCGGGAGGCCCGTCACGCGTCGCTGGCGGCGACCATGTCCGTCCGGTTGCCATGATCGCGTAACGCCGTCGCGCGCAGCCGGACCGACAGCAATACGGCGATCACCATGACCGTGACGAACAGCATCGCGATCGCCGCATTGTAATAGACCATCGCCACGGCCGCGACCGCCGCCATGCCCAGGGCAAAGCCGGGCACGACCGGGAAGCCAGGTGCGCGATAGGGCCGGACGAGGTCGGGCTCGCGCCGCCGCAGCCGGAACAGCGACAGCATCGACATGATGTACATGGTCAGGGCGCCGAAGACCGACAGCGTCACGACGCTCGCGGTCAGCGGCTGCCCGCCGAAGCGGATCCAGCCGTCGCTATAGATCGTCAGGACGCCGATCGCCGCGCCCGCGATCGTGGCGATGTGCGGCGTCCGGAACCGGGGATGCAGACGCCCCAGCGCGGCCGGGAGATAACCCGCGCGCGCCAGGGCGAACATCTGGCGGGCATAGCCCATGATGATGCCGTGGAACGAGGCGACGAGGCCGAACAGACCCAGCCAGACCAGCATGTGCAGCCAGCCGCTCGAATCCCCCACTGCCCGCCGCATCGCCTGGGGCAGCGGGTCGTTGAGGTTGGACAGGGCTTTCCAGTCGCCCGACCCGCCCGCCAGGATCATGACGCCGAAGGCCAGCGCGGTCAGCGTCACTATGCCGGTGACATAGGCGATCGGTATCGTCCGGCGCGGCTCCTTGGCCTCCTCGGCGGCCATCGCCACGCCCTCGATCGCCAGGAAAAACCAGATCGCGAAGGGGATGGCGGCGAACATGCCGCCGAGCGATCGCAGCGTGGGCGTATCGCTGCCTGCCCAGCCTCCAGCGACGAAATGGTCGAGCGAGAAGATCGGCGCGACCACCTTCATGAAGACCAGCAACTCGCCCACCGCGAGGATCGTCACGAACAGCTCGAAGGTCGCCGCGATCCCGACCCCGACGATGTTCAGCGCGACGAAGATCGCATAGGCCCCCAGTGCTGCCGTCCTGGGATCGAGCGACGGAAACTGCACGGCGAGATAGGCGCCGATCGCCAGCGAGATGGCGGGCGGGGCGAACACGAACTCGATCAGCGTGGCGAAACCGGCGATCGCGCCGCCCCAGGGGCCGAAGGCGCGATAGGCATAGGCAAAGGGGCCGCCCGCCTGCGGAATGGCGGTCGTCAGTTCGGTGAACGAAAAGATGAAGGCGATGTACATCGCCGCGACGATTGCGGTGACGGCAAGGAAGCCCAGCGTCCCGGCCGTCGCCCAGCCATAGCTCCAGCCGAAATATTCCCCCGATATGACCAGGCCGACGGCAATGCCCCAGAGGTGGAAGGCGTTCAGCGATTTCCTGAGATGCGTGTCTGCCCCGTGCGTCATAAGCCCCCTTACGATTATTCGCCTGCGATGCGCGGCATGGTCCCCTGGGATTCGAGGGTGTCCGCGTTCTGCCCCTCTTTCAGCGCGACCCCCGACAGCGACCGGCGCAGCGCCTCGCGCGCCAGCCATGCCAGCGTCCGCGCCGCCTGCTCATAGCTCTGGCCGCCATGCCGGTGGACGTTGGAGATACAATTGCGCTCCGAATCCCGTCGCCCCGGACGCGGGTCGTGCGTGAGGTACAGGCCCAGGCTGTCCGACACGGTCAGGCCCGGTCGCTCGCCGATCAGGATGACGCTCAGGCGTGCGCCGAGCGCGGCCCCGATCGGGTCGGCGATGGCCACGCGGGCCTGTCGCGCGATGACGACCGGCGCGATCGACAGCTCGGGCAGGGCCTGACGGCAGGCATGGATCATCGGCGCGGCGTGCCGCTGTACCGCGGTGGAGGACAGGCCGTCCCCGACCACGAACACGATGTCGAAGGGGCCGCGCAAGGCCGTCAGCCGCTCCGCGTCGTCCGGCGCGAGCAGGCGCCCCATGTCGGGCCGTCGCAAATAGGTCGCCCGGTCCGGGGCCATGCTGGCAACGGCGATGGTGGCCAGCGGCGCCAGGTCCCGCTCCAGCGCGGCGACATCGAGCATGGCATGCACCGCGTCGCGCGCCATGGCATGGGCCGCCTGGAACCGGAGGACCTCTTTCATCGGAATGGCGTTGCCCGAGCGGCCCAGGCCGATACGGGCCCTGGTCGCCCGGCGAAGGATCGTCCATGGATCGCGCGGCGTGGCGTCTTCGACCAGGGACCGGTCGCGATCGTCGCTCATGGCCGCGCTGCCCCCATATCCGCCCCCATATCCGCCAACGCCCGCAGCCGGGACTGGTCCGGGCCGATGGCGCGGATCGTGCCGTCGGGGGCGAGCATGTCCATGCGGTCGAGCCACGCCTCGAACTCCGGCGCGGCGCGGACGCCCAGGACGGAGCGGAGGTACAGCATGTCGTGATAGGCCAGGCTCTGATAGTTGAGCATGATGTCGTCGGCGCCGGGCACCATGATCAGGAAGGTGCAGCCCGCATGGGTCAGCACCGTCATCAGGACGTCCATATCGTCCTGATCCGCCTCGGCATGGTTGGTGTAGCAGACGTCGCACCCCATCGGCAGGCCGAGCAGCTTTCCGCAGAAATGATCCTCCAGCCCGGCCCGGACGATCTGCTTGCCGTCGTAAAGATATTCGGGGCCGATGAAGCCGACGACGGTGTTGACCAGCAACGGGTCGAACGCGCGGGCGACCGCATAGGCGCGTGTCTCCATCGTCTGCTGGTCGACGCCGTGATGCGCGTCGGCGGACAGCGCCGCGCCCTGTCCCGTCTCGAAATACATCGCATTGTCGCCGACCGTCCCGCGACGCAGCGACCGCGCTGCGTCGTGCGCCTCGCGCAGGATGGCGAGGTCGATGCCGAAACCGCGATTGGCCGCCTCGCTGCCCGCCACGGACTGAAAGACGAGATCGACCGGGGCGCCGCGCGCCATGATGTCGATCGTGTTGGTGACATGGGTCAGCACGCAGGTCTGCGTCGGAATGTCGTAGCGCTGGCGCAGATCGTCCAGCATCTTCATCAGGTCGATCGCGTTGGGCACGTTGTCGGTCGCCGGGTTGATGCCGATCGTCGCGTCGCCGACCCCGAACAACAGCCCGTCGAACACGCTCGCGGCGATGCCATGGCGATCGTCCGTCGGATGATTGGGTTGCAACCGCGTCGACAATCGCCCCGGCAGGCCGATCGTCGAGCGAAAGGCGGTGACGACACGGACCTTGCGCGCCACCGCGATCAGGTCCTGGTTGCGCATCAACTTGGATACGGCGGCGACCATTTCCGGGGTCAGGCCGCCCGCGACCGCCGCCAGCATGGCCGTGTCCGCCTGTTCGGACAGCAGCCAGTCCCGAAAGCCCCCGACGGTCAGATGCGCTAGCGGCGCGAAGGCGGAGGGATCGTGCCCGTCGATGATGAGGCGGGTGACCTCGTCCTCCTCATAGGGGACCAGTGCTTCGTGCAGAAACCGGTCGAGCGGGAGATCGGACAGGACGAACCGGGCCGCCATGCGCTGCGCCGCGCTTTCCGCGGCGATACCGGCCAGTTCGTCGCCGGAGCGCAGCGGCGATGCGCAGGCCAGGACGTGTTTGAGATCGCGAAAGACGAAGTGCTGGCCGCCGACATTCGAGGAATACGCCAATCCGACCTCCTGACCGCCATGCCGGATGCCACGCCGGAACGATGCGAGCTCTGTCAAATCCGCCCCTGGCGCCGCTGGCGAGGTCGCGCCCCCCGCTCTTCACCCCCGCGCTTTCCGGATCATGCAACGTGATCCGGATCAAGTCCATCGGGTCCATGCCCCCTATGTGCGATCGCGCCGCCGTCGGCTTCAACGACGCAAATGGGCCCGGAAGGTCAGGGCAGGACATTCTCCAGCGAATGCAGGAGTTGTCTGGCAACGAACGGCTTGGCACAGTTGACGACGTCGGGATAGCGGCCCTTCACGACGTCGTCCTCATACCCGCTGGCGAATATGAACGGGATGTGCCGCGCGGTCAGGGCGTCGGCCACGGGGAACGCGAACTGCCCGCCCAGATTGACGTCCAGGATCACCGCGTCGATCCGGTCTTCCTGTTCGATGCGGGACAGGGCGGAGGGGACCGAGGCTTCGGGGATCGGTCAGTTCGGCTTGCGGGTCCAGCGTCCTCGGTGCCGGGGCAACGTCCCGCCTGCGACGCGAGTTGCCGCCAGTTATCAGCAATTATGATCTATATCATTGAGAAATAAAAATAGTAACGTTCCCTCGCGCGACCATCCGGGCGTTCGTGGGTTTGTCGATGGATGACGCTCCAAATGCCGCCCGATCTGCGTATCGCCCTGGTGCTGGCCGGGGGCAATGCGTTGGGCGCCTATCAGGCGGGTGTCTATGAGGCATTGCACGATGCCGGTATCGCGCCCGACTGGATCGTCGGCACCTCCGTAGGGGCTATCAACGGCGCGATCATCGCGGGCAACGCGCCGGAGGACCGGCTGCCGCGACTGTCCGACCTGTGGCGTCCCGAAGCCACCGACCCTGTGGGCGTCTTGGGATGGGACGCGATGATCGACAGCTGGCGGCGCAGCGGCGAGGTGATCGCGACGCTGCTCGGCGGGCGGCGGGGGCTATTCGCGCCGCTGGGCATCGCCTTGGCCGCGCGCGATACGCCCGCGCTCTATGACACGACGGCCTTGGCCTGCACGCTGGCGCGGCTGGTCGATTTCGACCGGCTGAATGACGGCGCGGTCCGCTATATGGCGCAGGCGGTGACGCTGGATACGGGCGAGGAGGTCGTGTTCGACAGCGGGCGCGGCCGGATCGCGCCCGACCATATCCGCGCGAGCTGCGCCATGCCGCCTGCCTTTCCTCCGGTCGCGGTCGAGGGCACGCTCTACGTCGATGGCGGGCTGTCCGCAAACCTGCCGCTCGATCCCGTGCTGGCCCGGCCCGGCGACGCGCCGCTGCTGTGCATCGCGGTCGACCTCTTGCCGCTGGCCGGGCCGCGCCCGCCGAGCATCGGCGGGATGATCAGCCGCACGCAGGATCTGGCCTTCGCCGCACAATCGCGCCGGACCGGAACCCGTTCGCGCCCCATTCGAAAGACACGCCATGAAAGCCGCCCGGAAGACCGCCAATGGCCGTTTCGAGATCGCCGAAGTCCAGGAGCGGCGCCTGCCCGCCGACGATCGGGTCAAGGCGCGGGTGCGGATGGCGGGCATATGCGGAACCGACCTGCGCCATTGGGAAAAGGCGGAGGAGGAGCTTCACTGCTGTATCATGAGCCATGAACTGGCGGGCGAGGTGGTCGAGATCGGCTCGGCGGTTACCCGCGTCGCGATCATCGACAGGATGCCGCACGCCCTCGCGCTGGGCGCCGACCGCACCGTCCATTCGGACGACGATCCGCAGGCTGCGGTCGGCGCCATGACCGACGATCGCGGCGCCGACATCGTGTTCGAATGCGCGGGTGGCGAGTCCATGCCCGATACGCTGCCGCTCGCCACGCGCTTGGTGCGGCGCGGCGGCAAGGTCGTCATCGTCGGCGGTTTCGACGATGGCGCCATCGCCATCCCGCTGGAGTGGCAGCGTATCCAGATGTCCGAGATCACCCTGATCCCCAGCGCCAGCTTCGCCTTTTACGATATCCATGCCGAACAGGTCGAGGTGATCGATCTGGTGGCGCGCGGGGTGCTGAAGACCCAGGAGCTGATTACCCACCGCTTCCCGCTCGACCGGATCAACGACGCTTTCGAAGCGGCGCAGGATCGCGGCCGGACCGGCGCGATTTTCGTCGGCCTGACGATCTGACACCTCGCTCGCCAATATCGCATGGCCCGGGCAGCACGGGCGGCGCTCGTGCCCGGATTCTTTCCGTTCCGATTGCGACAACACAATCTTAAACACGTCCGGTTACCCTTCGGCAAACATCCCGACCAAGCCAGAAGGTATTGCCGCCATGATCCCCAAGCGCCTCCACGTCATCTGGGTCGGCGACGAAGCCAAGCGGCCGGACAATTGCATCGATACCTGGCGGGCGATGCATCCGGACTGGGAGTTCCGCTTATGGGGCAATCAGGACTTTTCCGCCTGCCAGTGGGCCAACCGCGCGCATATGGATGCGATGTGGTCGCGCGAGCTCAACGGGGTCGCCGATATGATGCGGTGGGAAATCCTTTACCACCATGGCGGCGTCCTGGTCGATGCCGACAGCATCTGCGTCCGCCCGCTGGACGAGCATCTCCTCGAATGCGAGGCGTTCGCCTGCTGGGAGAGCGAGGTGGCACGTCCGGGCCTGATCGCTGCGGGCTATTTCGGGTGCGAGAGCGAAAATCCGTTTGTCGGCCAGATCATCAAGGATATTGCCGCCGAGACCAGCGTCACCGACCGGATGGCGTGGCAGAGCGTCGGCCCGCAACGGGTGACCGACGCCTATCGTGCCTATGGCTATAATCGGCTGCGTATCTATCCCAGCCATTATTTCATCCCGGAGCATTTCACCGGCATCGCCTATGACGGCAGCGATCCGGTCTATGCGCATCAGCTCTGGGGATCGACGCGCGGCGCCTATGACGTGATCCACCAACACGCGCTCGTCTCCGTCGCTCCGGTTCCGGCCCCGCAGCCCGAGGCCCCGGTGGCGGTGCACGACCCGGATCTGGAGCAGGGTCTGTTCCACCGGGTCTGGTTCGGAGACAAGCCGATCCCGCCGCATTACGAAGCCTATTGGGCGGCATGGCAGCGCCAGTTCCCGGATGCGCGCTTCATCACCTGGACCGATGCGGACGTGGCGAAACTGACCATGTCGCGCGAGAAGATCGAGGCTGTCTCGGTCCTTCCGATGCGCGCCGACATCGCCCGCTACGAAATCCTCTATCGCTTCGGCGGTATCTGCCTGGATTGCGACATCATGCCGCATCGGCATTTCGACCCCGCCGAAATGTCGCGGACGCTGACCGTTTGCAACGAGGACGCCTCGACCGACTATTGCTCGATCGGTTTCATCGGCGCGCCGAAGGGGCACGCGATCTTCCGCGAATTGCTCGATCATATCATGACCCATGATCTCGATGAGACACGGGTCAATATCTCGACCGGGCCCTGGCTGTTCGGCGCCTTCTTGAAGCGGCATGCGCATCGCCGGCTCGGGACCGAGGCGTTCTACCCGTATCTTTACGACCAGCCGCTGGCGTCGCTGCGCCGACGGACGCTGGAAAACACCTATGGCATCCACGTCTGGGGCGGCTCCTGGCTGCCCGAGCAGGTGCGCAAGGACAAGGCGATGGATCTGCTCCGCAAGGGCGATCTGGAAGAACCCGCCGCAATCCTAGCAGGTTACGACGATGAGTGGTCACAGGATGTCAGCATTCTGATCCAGGGAATGCGGGAGATCCGCACCGGCAGCGTCGGCATGGCGGCGATTTTGCAACCCGATATGTCGATCGATGCGGACGACCGGCTCGCATTCGAATTCGGCAAGGTCGCGGCCTGGCTGCTCAACCGCGATGGCGGCCATATGGTGTGGCGGATCGGTGCGAGCGAGGGCACGTCGGTCGACCCGCTGCGGCCGGTGATGGTCAATTATGATCCACCCGCGGTTCTGCTGGAGCCCGATGCGCACAGGTTCGCCGCCTTGGAGCGCGGCTATCGCAACAACCGCAACGCGATGTTCCTGCCCTTCGGATACGAGACGGGTGAGGGGAGGGTCTATGCGGTGGACCCGATAATGGTCGCGGCACCGGGCTTGGCCCAGGCTGTCGGCGCTTCCCCGGTCCGCAATGGCAGGAAGGCGATCAACGGCAAGACGAGCATGATCCAAGGCTCGTCCTGTATCGAAAAGACGGCGGTGCCGGTCGTCACCTATCAGGACATGCTGGCCAAGACCGGCGGCCGCGCGGCGGACATCCTCGTGGTCGATGCCGGGAGCATGGACAGTGCGATCATCCTCGACATTCTCGGCCATGGAGCCTTGCCGATGGTCCTCCATTTCGAGACACGCCGCCTCGACGCCGATGAGCAGCACGCGCTGCTGGCAGCGCTGGAAGGCGATTATGTCGTGCTTGGCTTCGGAGACGCCATGACCGCCTACCGCATCGACGTCATCAAGGATTATGCGCGGGCGCTCTATATCGAGCATGGCATGCCGACGATCTACAGCGCGGGCCTGAAGATGCTGAACGGGCTGTAACCGGCGGGGCGCGGCATGGAAAAATCGTCCCGTCGTTGAGGGGCGGTGAGCCAAAGATCGGCCATCTGCGTATAAGCTGCCGAAGACGCCGCCGTCCCTCTGCCGTGCGCTCGCGTTCCATCCCCCTGGGCGGGCGACGCGGTGGGAGGGATCGGCGTCGACCGGGGTGGCAGAGGCAGAAAAAGGAAACGCAGGACCCGATGATCTCGAAGGCCCGCATCGGATGGCTCCTCCATCGTATCGCTCGCAAGATCTGGTTCCGCGCCGCGCTGATCAGTGCCGCCAGCGTGGTCGTCGCCGCCTTTGCGGGGATCGTCGCCCGAACGGTCCCCTATCATTTCACAGGCGACATCGGTCAGAATGCCGTCGGTACGGTCCTGGAGATCATCGCCTCCTCGATGCTCGCCGTCACCACCTTCTCGTTGACGGCGATGGTCAGCGCCTATTCCTCCGCGACCCAGCTGGCGACGCCGCGTGCGACCCAGTTGCTGATCTCGGATCGCATGTCGCAAAATGCGCTCTCGACCTTTCTCGGGGCGTTCATCTTTGCCGTGGTCGGCATCATCGGCCTGCAAACCCGCCTCTATGGCGGGCAGGGGCGCGTGTTGCTGCTGATCGCCACGGTCCTGCTCGTCGCGCTGGTAGTCGTGACCCTGCTGCGCTGGATCGCCCACCTGGCCGCGTTCGGGCGCATGTCGGACGTGATCGACCGGGTCGAGGATGCGGCAGGGGCCGCCATGCGGGCGTTCGCGAGCGACCCATATCTGGGCGGAGGACCGGCCATCCCGGTTCCCGCCCATGCGCGGCCGGTGCGGTCACAGGCGATCGGTTATGTGACGCATGTCGATATCGGTCGCCTGGCCGCGCTGGCCTGGGAACACGACCTCGTCGTCCATGTGGAGGCGATCCCCGGTACGCTGGTGCACAAGGGGCGTCCGCTGCTCCATGTGGTCGGGGGGACGGCGGACTGCGACGACGACCTGTCGGGCGCCTTCGTGATCGAGCGGCACCGCGATTTCGATCATGATCCCCGGCTCGGACAGATCGCCCTTGGCGAGATTGCGGGGCGGGCGCTGGCACCTGCCACCAATGATCCCGGCACCGCCGTCGAGGTGCTGAATGCGTTGTTGCGCACCCTGAGCGAGCTGCCCGCGCAGGCGCCGTCAGCGGATGCCGATCTGCCGCCCGTCCATGTCCCGCGTCCGTCCGTGGACGAGATGATCCGCGCCGGCTTCACGCCGATCGTGCGGGAGGGGGCAGGCGAGGAAGAGGTCACCATCCGCGCCTTCAAGATCCTCCACGCGCTGGGTGAGGCCCTGCCTCACGCGGTCGGAACGACCCGCGCGCTGGCGCATGAGCTGCGGCAGAATGTCGAGCGCGTGATGCTCGACCAGGCCGCCCTGGCGCGGACGCTGGCGGTATATGAGGAGCATGCGCGTTGACCGTTTCGACGGGACACGCCCATTCGCGCGCCACGCGGCGCCTTGCCGATCACCCCTGATCGGCGCTGTTGGGCAGCGAGAGGCGGAGCATCGCCCCTGATGACCTGTTGTTCTGGATGCTGATCTCGGCCTCCATCTGCTTGGCCAGACTGCGCACCAGCTTCAGGCCGAGGCTGTCCGATCGATGGAGGTCGAAATCCGGCGGCAAGCCCGCCCCATCGTCGATCACGCGAAGCTCTATGATATCGTCCTCCAGGGTCAGGGTAACGACGAGCTGGCCGAATTCGCGGTCGGCAAAGCCATGTTCCATCGCGTTGGCGATGCCTTCCGCCATGATGAGGGCAAGCGGAATGGCCGCATCGGGGGACAGGCGGATGCCGGGAACGGCCTCGATCCGGTGCAGGATGCCGGGTTTGCTGTCGGCGGCGAAAAGGTCCGTCATCAGGTCGCGGAGGAAGATGTCCAGCGGCACCTGCTCTCCGGTGGTCGAATAGAGCTGCCGCTGGATTCGTCCGATCAGCTGCAATTTGGTGGACGCGTCGGTCAGGACCATGCGCGCGATCGGGTCGACGACCTGCCGCTGTTGGAGGGACAGCATGGCACCGACCATCTGGATGTTGTTGGACACGCGGTGTTGCAATTCGTGGAAGAGCAGCTCGGTCCGTTCGGCCAGCTGCCGCTGCTCGGCCGCCAGTCGGGACGAGCGTTCATTGGCGCGCTGCATGGCATCGACCAGCCCGATATCGACCGCAACGACCCCGGCGTAAAAGCCCAGGGCCACCAGCGTGCGGGATTCGAAATCGAACGTATGGACCGGCGGAATGAAGAAATACCAGGCGAGCAGGCCGCAGACGATGGCCGAAACGGTGCCCGGTCCGCGCCCGAACAGGAACGCGGAAATGATGACCGCCGGAAAGAACGTCAGATAGGGAAAGCCCGGCGGAAAGGCCGGGTCGAGCGCCCAGCGCACCCACCAGGCGATGGCCGACAGCAGCAGCGCCGCCGCATAGGCCAGCGCCCTGCGCTCGCGAAGCAGCGGCAATTGCCCAAAGGCCCGGCGTCTTACCCCCATATTCCGTCCAAGCCCTTTTATGTGGCGTCCCTCCTGCGCGATCCCGCGACGGGTTGCAACTCGGGTAAGCATTGGCCCGAACGCCCCTTTTGCGCGCCATGGGGCGTGGCGCGGCATTCATCGGCGGGATTGCCGGGCATCCCACCGGGCGTGGGGGCGGCCGCTTATCACGACCGCCCCGCTATCATCCTTGCGCCACCGGACGCTTCAGCACGCCGATGAGCAGCGCACTCACCACCACGCCGGCCAGGATCGCCACGAGATAGGCGGCCAGATGCGTGACGGCGCCGGGAATAGGCAGCACGAACACACCGCCATGCGGCACGCGCAGTTCGACACCGGCGACCATCGAGATCGCCCCGGTGACGGCCGACCCCGCCATCAGCGACGGGATCATCCGGAGCGGATCGCGCGCGGCGAAGGGGATCGCGCCCTCGCTGATGAAGGCCAGCCCGAGAACGGCGGCGGCGGCCCCCGCCTCGCGCTCGTCGGCGGTGAAGCGGGTGCCGAACAGCCGCGTCGCGAGCGCGATGGCAAGCGGTGGCGTCATGCCCGCCGCCATGGTCGCCGCCATCGGCGTATAGACCTGCGACGCGACCAGTCCGACCGAAAAGGCATAGGCCGCCTTGTTGACCGGGCCGCCCATGTCGAACGCCATCATCGCGCCCAGGATCAGCCCGAGCAGGACCGCGTTGGACCCCTGCATCCCGCGCAGCCATTCGGTCAGGAAGGCCAGCGCCGCCGCGACCGGCGTGCCCACCGCATAGATCATCAGCAGCCCGGTCAGCAGCGTGCCGAGTAGCGGCAGGATCAGCACGGGCTTCAGGCCCTGAAGGTTTTTGGGCAGGCGGATCGCCCGGTTCAGCGCGTCGACGCCGTAACCCGCGATGAAGCCCGCCACGATGCCGCCGAGAAAGCCCGCGCCTAGCGTGCTGGCGAGCATCCCGCCGATCATCCCCGGCGCGATGCCGGGCCGGTCGGCGATCGAATAGGCGATATATCCGGCCAGCGCCGGGACCATCAGCGCAAAGCCCGCCTTCGCCCCGATGGTGAACAGGGCATGGGCGAGCGTGCCCGCAGCGGCATCGTCATTGGCGTGGATGCCGCCCAGCGCGAAGGCGAGGGCGATCAGCAGCCCGCCCGCCACCACGAAGGGCAGCATGAACGACACGCCGGTCATCAGATGCTTATAGGGTCCGGCACGCTCGCTGGCGGGGGAGGCGGTGGGCGCATCGCCTCCGGCGGCCTCGCCCTGGACCCTCGCTTCTGCCAGCGCCTTTTCGATCAGCGCCGCGCCGCCGGTGATGGCGGGTTTCGTGTTGCTGACCAGCACGCGCTTGCCCGCGAACCGCGCGCGATCGACCTCGCGGTCGGCGGCGATCAGGACTACATCGGCCTCGGCGATCTGTTCGGGGGTCAGCGGGTTGCCCGCGCCGACCGACCCTTGCGTCTCGACATGGATGTCATAGCCGAGTTGCCGCGCGCCCTCCTGCAACCCCTCCGCCGCCATGAAGGTATGCGCGATGCCGGTGGGGCAGGAGGTGATGGCGACGATTTTCCGGGCCCGACCGGCGACCGGGCGGTCGGACTGCATGTCGAGCGCGGCGGCTGGATCGGCGAGCACCGCCTCCAGCGTCACCATATGGTCGGCGCGGGCGCGGGTCGCCGCATCGGCGGTGTCGGCGGCGCCGACGAACAGCAGGCGGTCGCCGCTCTCCGTCGGTCCGGGCGAGACCGGGTTGACGATACCCTGCGCGGTGCGCAGCTCGATCTCGATCGGCGAGCCGATATCGCGCGCGGCACGGCGCAGCGCTTCGCCCGCCAGTACGCCGGTGACGCCGGACTCGCGCGCATCGACGATCGCAAAAATCCGCTTCATGCGTCCTCTCCCGTCATCGCCGGGCCGGTCTTGGCGACCTGGCGGATCATGACCTGCCCGGCCAGCGAATCGATCGTCGCCCCGCTCGGCAGGTGCGGGCCAGTGCGGCCCAGCTTGGCGACCGCGAAGGCCGTAGACAGTCTGGCGATGCGTTCGAGCGAGGCGCCCTCGGCAAGCCCGGCGGCGAGGCCCGCGACCATGGCGTCCCCGGCGCCGACGGTGCTGGCCAGCGGCCCCGCCGCCAGCTTCGCCAGGATCGCGCCTTCGTCCGACAGGAACAGTGCGCCGTCCTCTCCCATCGACACGACGACCAGCGCGACCCCGCGCCGGAGCAGCGTCTCGGCGCAGCGTACGACATCGTCCAGGCCGTCGAGCGGCTCGCCCAACCAGGCGGCCAGTTCGCGCCGGTTCGGCTTGACGATCGCGGGCAGGGTGGCCGCGCGAAGCGCCTGGGTCAAAGCAGGGCCGCTGGTGTCGAGCAGCACCTTGGCGCCGCGTTCGCTCAGGGTTCGGATCATGTCGGCATACACGCCGGGATGGCATCCCGGCGGCAGGCTTCCGGACAGGACGATCAGCGTGTTCGGCCCCGCAAAGTCCGCCACCGCCTGCTCGACGGCGGCGACCTGCGCTTCCTCGACCGCCGCGCCGCTCATGTTGATGTCGGTGGTGTCGGCATCGTCGACAAGCTTCATGTTGACGCGGGTATCGCCGGATACGCGCAGGAAGCGATCCTGGATCGCCTTTTGCGCGAACAGCGCCTCGAACAGCGCCGCATTGGCCTGTCCCAGCAGTCCGAATACGCTGACCGGCACGCCCCAGTCGGCAAGGCAGCTGGCGACATTGATACCCTTGCCCCCCGCATCCTGTCGGACGGAACGGGCGCGATGGACCTCGCCGGGGATCAGCCGATCCAGCGTGATCGTCTGGTCGATCGCGGGATTGAAGGTGACGGTGGCGATACGCATCACGCGGCATTCCTTTCGAGTTGGTCGCCGGTCGGCGCGGCATCCAGCGCCCGCACATCCGCCGCGCTCTCCATCTCCAGCGCCCGCGCCGCCAGCGCCTGCAACGCCGGAAGCTCGCTGGTGCGAAGCCGAGCCTTGACCGCGGGCAGGTCGCGCGGGGTCATCGACAATTCCGTCACGCCCAGCCCGGTGAGCAGCGCCGCGCCGAACGGATCGCCCGCCAGCCCGCCGCACACCCCGACCCAGCGATCATGCCGCCGCGCGCCCGCCACGGTCATGGCGATCAGGCGCAGCACCGCCGGGTGAAGCGAGTCGGCCTCGCTGGCGAGCTCGGGGTTCTGCCGGTCGATCGCCAGCGTATATTGGGTCAGGTCATTGGTGCCGATCGAGAAGAAATCGGCATGGGCGGCCAGGGCATCGGCCTGGACGGCAGCGGCGGGCACCTCGATCATGATGCCGATCGGCACGACCGGCGCGTCCAGCGCAACCCGCACCGCCTCGCACCGTTCGCGCAACGCCACCAGTTCGGCGGCCGAGGTGATCATCGGGAACATGATCGACAGATCGCCCGACTCCTTGGCCGCGCGGTACAGCGCGCGCAGCTGCGGCTCCAGCAGATCGGGGCGGCGCAGCAACAGCCGCGCGCCGCGTACACCGAGAAAGGGGTTCTCCTCCTTGGGCAGATGCAAATGCGGCACCTGCTTGTCGCCGCCGATATCGAGCGTGCGGACGATCAGCGGGCGGCCGTCCAGCGCATCGATCATCGCGCGATAGACCGCGAACTGTTCGTCCTCGCTGGGGCTGTCGCCGCGCTCGAGGAACAGGAATTCGGTACGCATCAGGCCGACGCCCTCGCCACCCTGGGCCAGCGCCTCGGCCACCTGATCGGGCCGGTTCACATTGGCGGCGATCGCGACCTGATGGCCGTCGCGCGTCACCGCGGGGCGGCTGCGTTCGGCCTCCTCCGCCGCGCGCCGCGCCGCGATCTCGGCAATCCAGCCCCGCGCGGAGGCGAGATCGGCCTCCGAGGGATCGAGCCAGACGCGGCCCGTATCGCCATCGACGATCGCGATCGATCCCGCCGCCTGCGACAACAGCTCCGCGCCGCCCGCGACCACCGACGGCAGGCCGAGCGTACGGGCGAGGATGGCGCTGTGCGAGGTGGGGCCGCCCAACGCGGTGGCGATGCCCGCGACGCGGCGGGTGTCGAGCGCGGCGGTGTCCGACGGCGCGAGGTCGGCCGCGACCAGGATGCACGGCTCCTGCGGCAGGTCGTCCAGCGTGCCCAGGCCCAGGCCGGGATCGATCTGGGCCAGCACGCGCCGACCGATATCGCGCAGATCGGCCGAGCGCGCGGCCAGCACCGGATTGCCCAGCGCGGACAACTGGCCCGCCATCCGCTCGATCGCCTGATGCCAGGACCAGGCGACGCCATGCCCCTCGACCATCAACTGGCAGGTGAGGGTGATGAGATCGGTATCGTCAAGCAGCGTCGCCTGCGCCTTAAAGATCGCCGCATCCCCCGCGCCCAGACGCCGCGTGGTCTCTTCGATCAGCGTCGTCATCTGCGCGCGGGTGCGCACCAGCGCCTCGTCGAGCAGCGCGCCGCCGCGCGCCAGATCGACCGGCTGGTCGGGGACGTCCAGTTCGGCCGCCGCCAGGACATGGACCTTGCCGATCGCCAGACCGGGGCTGGCGGCCACACCCGCGATCATCGCCGGGGTGCCGACGGGCTTCCAGCCGCGTACGGGTATGGCGGCGGCGGCCTTTTCCGCCGCGCGGGCGGCATCCGCCTTTTCGCGGCCGGTCAGGCGGCTGATCGCGGTGCGGAAGCTCTCGAGTGCGCCGGCGGCGGCGGGACCGGATGCGGAGATGCTGACGGTGTCACCCGCTTTCAGCCCCAGCTGCAACAGCGCCACCAGGCTGCGCGGATCGGCGGTCTCGGCACCATGCCGGACCCGCAATGCGACCGGCAGCGCCTTGGCCGCTTCGGCCCAGGCGGCGGCGGGGCGTGCGTGCAGCCCGGTGGGATAGTCGATGGTCCAGCTCACCCGCTCGTCCAGATCCTCGGCCGGAGGGCGTGCCTGGCCCTGATCGCGCGCATCGTCGCTCAGTGCGGCGGCGATCACCGCCGGGTCGCTGGTCTTCGCCAGTTGCTGCAACCGCGCCTCGTCCTGGATGAGCCGCGTCAGGCGGCGCAGGATCGCGATATGGCTGTCCGAACTGGCGGCGATGCCGATGACCAGATGCGCGATCTGGCCGGGATTCCATTCGATGCCGTCGACGAACTGGAGAACCGCGATCCCGTCGCGCCGTACCAGCCCCTTGTCCTCGCCCAGGCCATGGGGAATGGCGACGCCCGCGCCGAGAAAGGTGTTCGCGACGCCTTCGCGCGCGATCATGCTTTCCTCATAGCCCGGCGCGACGCAACCGGCGGCGACCAGCAGCTGGCCCGCCTGGCGGATCGCATCGCTCTTGTCGGTCGCCGTCACGGCGAGACGGATCAGCTCCGGGCCGATCACGGGTGATGGGGACTGGGTGTGCATGTCTCTGTTGGCCTCTCCGCCGCGAGTCTCAATTCTTCGCTTGCCAGATTGGAAAACGTTTTCCCGCAACTTTGTCAATGGGCCTTGCAACGAATCGCCTTACGCGACATGAAGGATGGAAATGAGCCGGTGAGAACGGCGCGGAGGGGAGAATACGTTTTCCATGAGCGTGGGTATCAAAGACGTCGCCCGCGTCGCCAACGTGTCCGCAGCCACGGTATCGCGGGTGTTGGCGGGTCGCAACGTCGATCTGGCGATGCGCGAGCGTGTTCTCGCGGCGGTGCGCTCGACGGGCTATCGCCCCAATCTCGCGGCGCGGCGGCTGCGGTCGCGTCATACCAATACGATCGGGCTGATCGTCGCCGATATCCGCAATCCCTTCTTCACCGCCGTATCCCGCGCGATCGAGAATCTGGCCTATAGTCGTGGACAGCGGGTCATCCTGTGCAACACCGACGAGGACCCCGCGCGCGAGGCCATGTACCTGCAACTGATGCAGGAGGAGCGAGTGGCCGGGGTCATCCTGGCGCCGACCCGCGACGGGCTGGCCAACCTCACCCGGACGAAGCCCGATTATCCCATGGTGCTGATCGATCGCGCGGCGCCGGGCATCGCGCATGACTGCGTGGTCCTGGACAATGGCACGATGTCGGAGATGCTGGTCGAGCATCTCCATGATCGGGGCTTTCGCCGGATCGCGGGCCTGTTCGGCGCGACCAGCCGTACCGGCATGGAGCGTCGTACCGGGTTCGAGGCCGCGGTGCAGCGGCTGGGTCTGGTGGCCGAGGCGATCGCGGTGCCGCATGGTGATGGCGAGGTGGCGGAGATCATGGCCGACCTGCTCGCGCGCGCCGACCGGCCCCAGGCGCTGGTCGCCAGCAATGGCGTGACCCTGCTGGCGGTGTTGCGCACGCTGCGCGAACACGGACTGTCGGTGCCCGACGACATCGCGCTTGTCGGGTTCGACAATGAAGGGTGGATGGACATTGTCGGCGGCCTGTCGGTGATCGAGCAGCCCGTCGAGGAAATCGGTCGCACCGCGATGGCGATGCTGATCGACCGGTTCGACCATCCCGATGCCGCCACCCGGAAAGTCGTGCTGGCCGGACGACTGATCTCGCGCGGTTCCAGTCTTTCGCCGATTTCCGCCCCGTCTCCCTCGGTGACGGCATGATCCATATCACGGGCGGGCGAACAGCGCCGCCGACATTATTCGGAGCCTGACCACGATGCAACGCATGTCGCTCACCCGGTTCCTCATCGAGCAGCAACGCGCCGATGCCGCGCTGCCCGCCGAACTGCGCCTGTTGATCGAGACGGTCGCGCGCGCCTGCAAGACGATCGGCCACGCCGTGTCCAAGGGCGCTCTGGGCGAAGTGCTGGGCAGTCTCGGCGAGGAGAATGTCCAGGGCGAGGTCCAGAAGAAGCTGGACGTGATCGCCAACGAGCTGCTGCTCGACGCCAATGAATGGGGCGGGCATCTGGCGGCGATGGCGTCGGAGGAGATGGAGACGATCCATCACATCCCCAATCGCTACCCCAAGGGCGAATATCTGCTGTTGTTCGATCCCATCGACGGATCGAGCAATGTTGATGTCGACCTGTCGGTCGGCACCATCTTCTCGGTGCTGCGCGCGCCGGAGGATTGCGCCGGTCGTGAGCCGACCGAGGCCGATTTTCTCCAGCCCGGCCGCGATCAGGTGGCGGCGGGCTATGCCATCTATGGGCCGCAGACGCTGCTGGTGCTGACCATCGGCACCGGCGTCTATGAATTCACGCTCGACCGGGAGGTCGGTTCGTGGCGACTGACCGACGGTCCGATGCGGCTGCCCGCCGGGACGTGCGAGTTCGCGATCAACCTGGCGCGGCGGCGGCAATGGTCGCCGCGCATCGCCGACTATGTCGAGCAGCGGGTTCAGGGCAGCGACGGGCCGTTGGGCCGCGATTACAATATGCGCTGGACCGCCTCGATGGTGGCGGACATCCATCGCATCCTGAAACGGGGCGGGGTGTTCCTCTATCCGGCCGATCACCGCCATCCGGGCAAGGCACGGCTTCGGCTGTTGTATGAGGCCAATCCCATGGCGATGCTGATCGAGCAGGCGGGCGGTGCGGCGATCGATGGCGCGATGCGCATCCTCGACATCCAGCCCGCGGGCCTGCACCAGCGGGTCGGCGTGGTGCTGGGCGATGCCGCCGAGGTCGCAACGCTGTGCGACGTCGAAGAGAGGGACACCGTCCTGCCGCTTGCCGCCTCGGGATAAGGGCGGGTCGGCGGAAGGTCGTTCCCAGGGGGCGACAAACTGGTCTTGGCGGGAAATCGTTCTACACGACGATGGCCTGCGTGGTCGGGCTCCTTTCGGTAAATAGTTGAGAAAACGTTTTCTATAACATGATGGTGAGGATGCGGATGGACAAGGTCCGATTCAAGCTGGGTATCATTGTCGGGGCGGCCATTTTGCCTGTGTCCCCACTCTGGTCGCGCACGGTCGATCCGGCCGCCACGGTGGTTGGCGAGGATGGGTCGCCCGTCGCGTCCGATCCAGCGACGCCGCAGGTCTCGCAACATGCGACCAAGGCCGTGCCGCTGGTCCTGGGCCAGCGAAGGAAGGGCGACGAGACTTGGCAGCCGCTGGTCGATGACGGCGTCACCCTGGCGCTGAACTATACTGGCGAAGCAGCCGCCAACGTCACCGGCGGGCTGGCGCGCAAGGCCGCCTATACCGGGCAAATCTATGTCGGGGCCGATTTCGACTTCGACAAGATCGCGGGCATCGGCGGCGGTGGCCTTCACCTCGCGATCACCAACCGCCATGGCCAGAGCCTGTCGCAGATCGCGATCGGCAACAATACCTCGGTGCAGGAGGTATGGGGCACGCAGAATACCCATCTGGCCATCCTGACCTGGGAACAGAGGCTGTTCGACAACCGGTTGGATATCGAGGCGGGCAAGAGCCAGGCGAACATCCATTTCCTGAACTCGCCGCTCTACTGCAATTTCCAGACGAATTCGGCGTGCGGCAATCCCACCTTCGTCTTCAAGAACAGCAACTTCACCTATTTTCCGGCATCGAGCTGGATGGCCCGCGCCAAGCTGACGATCGCCGACAACTGGTTCGCCCATGCCGGCATCTATGAGGTCAACCCGAACCGTAAGCGGGCCGATGACAATGGCTTCAGCCTCAGCTTCAAGGGCGGCACGGGTTTCATCGTGCCCTATGAAATCGGCTATGCCTCGGACTTCAAGACCGACCGGCTGCCGCGCCACTACATCCTGGGCGGCTGGGTCGATCGCGGCGATTATGCCGATCCTTTGTTCGACGATCGGGGCGGCATCGCGATCCTGAGCGGTCGCCCCTACGCCACACGCAAGGGGCGCAGCGGCCTCTATGCCCGTTTTGACCAGATGCTGACGCGCCCCGACATGAATTCGCACCGGGGGCTGGCGGTGTTCGGGGTCGCGATGACCAATTTGTCGGGCCGGGTCGAGGAGCGGCATTTCCTCGAACTGGGCCTGCTCCAGACGGGGACCTTTGCCGGGCGCGATCGCGATACGATCGGCTTTGTCATCAACCAGCAGAGCTTTTCCGACCTGGCCATGGCCCGGATGCGCGCCGCGCGCCTGTCCGCCGGGGGCGATGGAGACATCCGCCGCAACCAATATATGATGGAACTGGCCTATGGCGCCCAGATCGGCCCCGCCATTCGCCTGTCGCCCAACATCCAGTATATCCTGAACCCCGACCAGACCGGCGCCCCGTTCCGCAAGACCCATATCGGCAATGCGCTCGTCTTCGGGTTCAAGTTCACGGTCGATGCACCGACCCTGATCGCGATGGCACGGCGCGACTAGGCCGCGCCATGCTTGCCACGGGCATGACGGCGTTCAGGCGGACCGCTGATAGCGAAGCCTGTTCTCGAAGCCTTCATTCGCCTTGGTCATCTTGGCGATCTTGCGAAGCGTGGCGCGGACGTTCCGGTCGAACCGCCGGTCATCATAAATGCCGGTCGTCCGGTACTCCTCCTGCGCAAGCAAGCTTTTCAGGTGCAGCGCGAAGGCCGCCTGGTCCTCGGCCTTTCCGCCAGCCTGCAATGCCCGGCACACCCATTCCTCGGCCGCCGCCTTGTCATAGTCGTCCTGCGCCTCATAGCCCCGCCGATCCGCCGCCGCCTGGTCGAGCCTGGCGGCCTGGACCCGGTGGTCGAGCCATTGGCCGACCGCCGCACCGTCCCATGGCCTGGATGTGACCGTCATCTCCGTCTCCATTCCGTGAAGAAACGGAGCCGTAGCATCACCACGGGCCGGGGCAATGCGCGATCCGGTGCGGGCCTCGGCCATATGCGGACAGGCCGCCGGTCGAGGCCCGGCTTTCGGGGATCAGGAAATCGGGACGCCGCCGGTGACCGCGACGACGTTGCCGGACATGTAGCTGCCCTCGGCGGAGGCGAGCAGCACATAGGCGGGGGCCAGTTCCCCCGGCTGTCCGGCGCGCCCGATCGGCGTGTCATGGCCGAGCGTCTCCAACTCCTGCGGCGATTTGGCGATCGGCTGTATGGGTGTCCAGATCGGGCCGGGCGCCACCGCGTTCACGCGAATGCCGTCGCTCGCCAGAAGGTTGGAAAGCCCCACCGTCAGGCTCGATATCGCGCCCTTGGTCGCGGCATAGACGATCATCGTCTTGTTCGCGATCTTGGCCTGCTCGCTGGTCGTGTTGATGATCGCCGAGCCCGGCTTCATATGCGCCGCAGCCGCCTTGGCGAGACGGATCATCGCAAAGACATTGGCGGCGAAGGCGTCCTGCATCTCGTCATCGTCGATGCTGTCCAGCCCCTCGTTCATGGTCTGGGCGGCGGCATTATTGACGAGGATGTCCAGCCCGCCCAGCTCGGCGACGGTGCGCTCGACCAGGCTGGCGCAATGATCCCGGTTGCGGATGTCGCCGGGCAGCAACAGGCAACGCCGTCCCGCCTTCTCGACCCAGCGACGCGTTTCCTCCGCATCGGCCTGTTCGTCGGCCAGGTAGGAGATGGCGATGTCGGCCCCCTCGCGGGCATAGGCGATGGCGACGGCCCGGCCGATGCCCGAGTCCCCGCCGGTGATCAGCGCGATCCGGTCCGTGAGCAGCCCCTTGCCGACATAGCTCTCCTCACCATGGTCGGGCTTGGTGCGCATCGCGGTGGTCAGGCCGGGGCTGGGCTGGTGCGGCTCGTCGGGAAAATGCGTCGGCTGGCTGGTGCGGGGATCGTCGGTCATGTCCATTCCTGCTGAAAGGGGTCAGCAGCAAACGGCTCACCGGGCATAACGTGCCGGAGCATCGCCATTCCCGGCTTGGGTCGAGTTTTGCCAGACCGACCAACGGAATGCATAGGAAACGATATATTGTCTTATCGGCGAGGATGCGCCAGCAGGCGGCCTTTCACGCCATCGGTGATGGCGGACGACAGGACCATGATCGTGAACCACTCTCCCCCTAATATCCTTCATGCCCTGCGCACGGGCACCCTGCTTGGCCTGATCGCCATGACGCCGCTTCCCGCTCTGGCGGAGCAGGTCGGGTCGGACGATCTGTCCGCCAGGATCCTGCCCCCGACGATGCCGTGGAAAGGCGCGAGCGAGCGGCTGATCGTCGCGGCGGACGACCCCTGGATCACCCCGGCCGAGGCCGCCACCTTTCGCACCACGCCGCGCTATGCCGAGGTTCGCGCATGGCTGGAACGGCTCGATGCGGCATCGCCGCTGATTTCCGTGCAGAGCTTCGGCCGCACGACCGAGGGGCGCGAGATGATCTATGTCCGCGCCAGCAAGGGCGGGCCCGGCAAGCCGGTCGTGCTGATCCAGGGCGGCATTCACTCGGGCGAGATCGACGGCAAGGATGCCGGGCTGATGCTGCTGCGCGACATCGCGCTGCGCGGCAAGGACAGCCTGCTCGACACGGTCGATCTGGTGTTCGTCCCGATCTACAATGTCGACGGTCACGAACAGCGCAGCGCGTACAATTACCCGCATATTCGCGGCCCGGCCGAAAAGGGCCGCGATGCGAATGCGCGCGATATCGACCTCAACCGCGATTATGCCAAGCTCGACGCGCCGGAGTCGCGCGCGATGATCGGCCTGATCCGCGCGCTCGACCCGATCCTCTATATCGACTGCCATGTCAGCGAAGGCTTCGACATGCAGTATGACGTGACCTTCACCTATGCGGGTTGGGGTAAATATGCGCGGCATCGCGCGACGGCGGGGTGGTTGGAGAACCGCTTCGGTCCGGCCGTGTCGCAGGCGCTGACGGCCGCAGGGCATGTTCCGACCATCTATCCCAGTCCCATCGACACGCGCCAGCCCGACAAGGGCATACGCTACAGCCCCGAAGGGCCGCGCTATTCGACGGGCTATGGCGACTTCATCGGCATGCCGACGGTGCTGGTCGAGAACCACATGCTGAAGCCCTATCGTCGGCGGGTGCTCGGCACCTATGTGCTGATGGAGGCGGCGCTGAGGATCGCCGGGACCGACGCCGCCCGCATCGCCGCCGCCAAGGCCGAGGACCGGGCCAGCCGCCCGGCCGAACTCCTGACCCGCTGGCAGCCGGCGCCCACGCCGATCGGATGGGTGGAGGATTTCAAGGGCGTGGCGTTCGACACCTATCTGTCACCCGCCTCGGGCCGCCGGGAGCAGCGCTGGCTGGGCAAGCCCATCTCCTTTCGCATGCCGATCATCGGCCAGCAGCCGGTCGAGACGGTCCGCCTGCCCAAAGCCTGGTGGGTGCCGCCCGCGCAGACCGAGGTGATCGACCGCCTGCGCCTGCACGGCATCGCGTTCGAGACGATCGCCAGGCCCCGCACGCTGACGGTCGATCGGGTCCGGCTGATCGATCCCAAGGTGACGCAGCCCAAGGAGGGGCGCTATCCGATCACCGCGCGCTTCGAGCATCGACGGGCTGAACAGGCCATGCCCGCGGGCAGCGTCCGTGTGCCCGCCGACCAGCCGCTCGGCCTGCTGGCCGCGGCGCTGCTGGAGCCGGAGAGCCAGGATTCCTTCCTGGCCTGGGGCTTCTTCCCCGAGATGCTGGCACCGGCACCGGATACGGACGCCTTCGTCCTCGCCAAGCTGGGCGAGCATGTCCTGGCGACGCAGCCCGAGGTCAAGGCCGCGTTCGAGGCCAGGCTGCGCGACGAACCGGGCTTTGCCTCCGATCCCGATGCGCGGCTGGCTTGGCTCTATGCGCAGGCCGGGCCGGGGCATCCCCATGTGCTACAATATCCGCTGGCTCGGGAGGTGGACTGAGGCTCAGCCTCCCGCCCGGTCGTCGAACCGTGGCGCGCGCCGGAACTCGTCCCGTCCGAATGGCCGGTCGTAGAAGACATAGCCGTAATAGAAGGATCGTAGACGGGCATGAAAGGCGCGGATGCGATCCTGATAGGCCAGCTGGGCGGTCAGGTCGGTCCGCGCCAGTCGGGTGAGCAGCGCCTGCACCCCGACCGAGGGCAGCACCCAGCCAAAGGCGCGGCCCGCCCGGTCGCGCCGTTCCAGCGCGGCGCGATAGGCCCGCACCTTGGGCGCAACGCTCTCGTCGCCATTCTGGTGAAAGGCGAGATACCATTTATAGTGGAAGTCGCTCCCCAGCGGCGGCGAGTCCGCCAATTCGGGATGCGTGGCATAGAAGCGGCGCATCGTCGCCTCGCGCGGAATGTCCCAGGCATGGTTGACGACCTCGCGTTGCGCGAGCGCGATCTCGGCACCCTGTCCGACCGGAATGGCGCGATCGATGACGACATTGCCGAGCGTCGGCACGATCAGCACCAGCACCAGCCAGGCGGCGGCCAGCGTTGCGGCATTGGCGACCGAACTCCACCGCAACCGTCCGACCAGCGCGGCCAGGCCGATCCAGAACAGCAGATAGGCGACGATCACGCCCAGGACGAGCAGGACGACGCCGATCGCGACCCCCTCGACCGCCGCCGCCACCGCGAACGGCAGGCCGAGCGCGGCCCATAGCAGGATCAGGCGCAACCCGGTCCGCCGCCGCCACAGCGCCGCACCACCGCGCGGCAACGCGTCGAGCATGCGCTGCCGCCCGGCCTCCCGCTCGCCCGACACCAGATCGTGGAACAGAGCGATCACGAACAGCGGCGCGAGGAACACCAGCACGAAGGCGAAGTCGAACCGGCCGGGCAGGGCGACCTCGGGATTGAAGGTGTCGCCGTCATAAATCTGCGCTTCCAGTCCCAGCGCGCGGACGCGCAGGATATAGGGCGCGACGTCGCGCATGCCCAGCGCCGCGAAAGCCAGCGGCGCGGGCGCGTCCCAGGTGGCGTGGAAGCTGTAATAGGCCGCGCTTCCGGCGTCCCTGGTCCGGACGACATAGTCGGCGACCGCGCCGATATCCTCGGCCTGGGCGGGCGGAATGGCGGCGATGGCGGCCCGCTGGCGAGCGACCTCGGCCATGCCCGTTCCCAGCGCGGCGACGGTCAGCAGCGCGAGCAGCGCCAGCGCCAGGACGCTCAGCCGCTGGCGCAGCAACAAGCGAAGTTCGTGCCGCCACAAGGTCATCGGCGTGCTCCCAGTCGGCGGGTGGCCAGCCCCAGCAAGGCCAGGGCGGCGATCAGCCACAGGCTCAATATGGCGAGGCCGGGCAGCGCGGCCCGTGCCAGCGTCGCGTCGGTGGGGGCGATGAAATGGAAATCGGGGATCGCCCGCCAATGCGCGCCACCGATCCGCTTGCGCCGGTCGGCCCCCGCATCGGTGGCGCTATCGTCGGCATAGCTGACATCCTCCGCCTGCATCCGGTTCAGCCGCTGGACCAGCGCATAGCGATAGAGCTCGGCCTGTTCGAGGAACCGGCGATGCGCGGCGAAGTCGGTGCCGGCCGCCGCCATCGACAGCCCGCGCAGCGCGATGGCGGGGCTGAACAGTCCGGCGGCGTTCACCAGTCCATTCTGCCGGGCCTGCGCGGCAAAGTTCTGCGCGGCATAGCGGTCGAACAGTTCGGAGGTCAGCCGCTCTCCCTCCAGTGCCAGCAGCCCCTTATAGTTGACCGGCAGATCCTCGACCCGCTTGACATGGTAGCGATCGAGCAGCGCCTGCTTGAACTGCGCGAAATGGGGATCGTCGGGATTGTGGCTGTCGCCCATGCGCCGCAGGTCGCGCCCGATGGCGACATCGGTCTGCAGGCGGTTTTGCAAGGGCACGGTCGCGCTCGCCAGGTCGGGCACGGCGCGTGGCAGCAGCACCGTCGTCACCGCCCACAGGGCGACCAGCACCAGCAGCGCATCGCGGCTGCGGCGAACCCAGGCCGAGACGAGGAGGATCAGCACCACCCACAGGCCCAGATAGAAGAGATAACCCAGCGCGATCGCCAGCATCGGCAGGCCCAGCGCGCCCGGCTGTCCGGCGATGACCAGCAGGCCGAGCATCGCCGGTGCGGCGGCGGCCAGCGCCACGCCGCCGAGAGCGAGCAGCTTGCCTGCCACCACCTGTCGCCGCGACGCTCCTTGCAACATCAGCAGGCGCAGCGTGCCGCGCTCGGTCTCGCGCGCGAGACTGCCGAACCCCAGGAAGATCAGCAGCAGCGGGGCGACGATCTGAAGCACGAAGGCCGGGGTCAGCTGGCCGAAGCGGATCAGCAGCGAGCTTTGCCGGACATCGCCGAAATTCGCGGTATTCTGTCGATGCCCCTCCAGGAACATGCTGTTGCCGGTAAAGGCGTCGACACCCGGATCGAACGCCGCGAGCGGGCTGAGCGGACGAAAGATGAAATGGCCATAATGGACCATCCGGTGCGGATGCCGGTCGGGCTGCGCGTCGAAGGCGTGTTCGGCCTCGTGCTGATGCCGCTGGCGCAGTTCGGCGACGCCGCGCTGGTGCGACCAGCTACTCGCCACCGCCACCAGGGTCAGCAGCACGATCAGCGCAAAGGCGATCAGGGCGACGCGGTTGCGCAGCATCAGCCGCAACTCGTCGCGCGCGATCAGGCGGACGATCCTCATGCGGCGATCCGTTCCCCGCTCACCTGGAACCGGGCATGGAGCGCGCGCACGTCGAACCGGTCCGGGCCGCTCGCCGTCACCCGGTGGGTGACCCGACCGGCCTCCAGAAAGGCGATGTCGTCGGCGACGTCGGCGGCGCTCAACAGATCGTGCGTCACCATCAGCACGGCGGTGCCGCGTCCGCGCACGGCGGACACCAGCGCGTTGAAATCCGCCGTGGCGCGCGGATCGAGCCCGGAGGTCGGCTCGTCGAGCAGCAGGACGGGGACGGCGCGGAGCAGCGCCACGGCGATCGCCACCTTCTGCCGCATGCCCTTGGAGAAACCGCCGAGCCGCTGGTCCCAGGCGCGCTCCTGCAACCCGGCGGCCCGCAGCGCCTCGACGATCGCGTCGCGCCCCTGCCGCTCGCCGCTGAGCGCCAGCAGGTAATCGGCATTCTCGATGGCCGAGAGATGCTCGTAGAGCGCGACATTTTCGGGCAGATAGGCGATGTGGCGCCGCGCCGCGTCGGGGGCCGTGCCGGGATCGACGCCGCACACCGCGATCCGCCCCGATTGCGCGCGCGTAAAGCCCAGCAGGGTGGACAGGGTGGTCGACTTGCCCGCGCCATTGCCGCCCAGCAACGCGGTGATGCTGCCCGATCCCACGGCCAGGGACAGCCCGTCGAGAACGCGATGATCGCCATAGGCGACCGACAGGTCCTCGATCAGGATCGGGGCGGATGGTGGGAGCGACATGGATACCTCGATGCTCGGATGTCCGGCACCTCTGCACCATACGCGTCGCGGAGACAATATATCATGAAAAATCGGTCATGCAGCCCGTCCTGGCGCGCGCGGCCATGCCGTCGGTAACGTCGGGCAAGGAGCCGCCGGCATCCCGTGTTGCGGGGATGCCGGCGGAAGGGATCACTCGGCGGCTTCGAGCAGTCGCTCGGGCTTCAGCGCGCGGCTGGAGCCGCCATCGACCGCGACCGGCACCGATCCGGCGATCGTCGCGCGGCGCAGGTGGCGCTTCTGCCTGCCGAAGTCCGCGATCGCGCGGTGCTGGGTCGCACGATTGTCCCAGATCGCCACATCGCCCGGTTGCCAGCGCCATCGGACGGTGTTTTCCGGTTTGGTGATCTGGTCCTGAAGGATCTGGAACACCCGGTTGGAATCGTCACGGCTCAGCCCGACGAAGCTCTTGACGAAATTGCCCAGCAGAAGCGCCTTCTCGCCCGTCACCGGATGGACGTGCACCACCGGATGTTCGGTCTCATAGACGGTGGAGGCGAATATCTCGCGGTGGCGGCGGATCGCCTCCGACGATGCCTCGGGGCTGGCGGTGGCATAGTCATAGGCATTGGTGTGGACCGCGCGCAGGTCGTGGACCAGGGCCTTGAGCGGGGCGGAGAGCCCCTCATAGGCGGCGACGGCATTGGCCCAGAGCGTGTCGCCGCCCGCCGGTGGGATCACCAGCGCGCGCAGGATCGACGCGGCGGGGAAGGCGGGCAGGAAGGTGATGTCGGTATGCCATTGCGACGCCGCCTCGCCCTCGCGCGAGTTGAGTTCGAGCAGGAAGCGTGATCCCTCCGCCACCGGGACGGTCGGATGCGCCAGCGGTTCGCCGAGCCGGGCGGCAAAGGCCTCGTGCGCTTCGTCGTCCAGCTGGGTCTGGCCGCGGAAGAAGATCACCTTGTGACGGCCGAGCGCCCGTTTGATCGCATCGACGGTCAGGTCGTCCAGGTCGCCCGACAGGGCGACACCCCGGATTTCCGCGCCGATCCGCCCGGCGACGGGCACGATGTCGAGTGGGCTTTGCGCGTCGGCGGCGTTATCGAACTGGTGTTGGATCACAGTCATGTCACACACTCCTTCAGGCTTCGACGGGAACGGAGGCCGCGCGCGTGTCGAGCGCGCGGCGGATCGCGGCGTGGCGGGTCTGGTCGAGCGGGAAGTGCCAGATCAGCGCAGCCGAGATGATGTGCGCGGCGGCGGGGCCGAGCGCGAAGACGTATTTCAGGGCCTCCAGCGCGGCGGGCGCGCTATGCCCTCCGGGCCGGAAACCCACCCAGGCGAGGAGCGGGAGCGCGAGGCCGATGCCGATCGCGGGACCCGCCTTGGACGCCAGGCTGAAGACGGAGAAGAACAGGCCGGTGCGGTTGTGCCCCGTCGCCAGTTCATGGGCATCGGCGACGTCCGCGACCATCGCGCGCAGCATCAGGTTGCCCGAGGCCTGGGTCAGCCCCTGCGCCACCGCCAGAGCGACCAGCAGCCACAGCGTATCGGGAAAGACCGCGAGCAGGCCGATATTGATCGCCGCCTGCACCAGCTCGCCCGTGATCGCCGTCTCGCGCTTGCCCAGCCGCCGCCCGATCGCCAGCCAGAGCGGCCCGGCGACGACGCCGAAGACGAATTGCAGCAGGTACAGGCCGCTCGCCCATTGCGCGAGGCCCATATAGCTGATGCAGAAGAAGGCGATCAGCCCGGCGCGGATCGACTGGCCCGCAGTCACCGCCAGGTCGGAGGCGAGCACGCGCAGGAGCAGCCTGTCGCGAAAGACGATCGTGGCCGTCCGCCAGAATCCGATGCGGTGATGCGACTGGCTCGGCAGCGCGGGCTCAGGCAGCGCGGATAGGGTCAGGACGAGCGTGGGCAACAGCGTCGCCAGGACGAAGGCGCCCGATACATGGAGCTTCGCGTTCGGCGCAGCCGCGCTTCCTCGATCCATCAGCGTCGGCAGGACCAGGATCAGCAACAGGCCGATCGACCGCAGCACCTGTTGATAGGTCATGATGCGGGTGCGCTCGTGATAGTCGCCGGACACCTCGCCTGCCCAGGCCCATGACGGCACCTCGATCATCGTCCATCCGATGGTGTACACGAACAGCGTCGCCGCCAGATAGAGTGGCCCGGGAGCCGTCGGCGGGAAGAAGAGGGCGATGGACGCCAGCCCGAACAGGAGCCCGCCGCCTGCGATCCAGGGTTTGCGGCGACCGAAACGGGTGCGGCTGCGGTCGCTCAGGGCACCGACGATCGGATCGGTGGCGACGCTCCAAAGGCGGACCAGAAACAGGATGATGCCCAGCGCGGCCAAGGGGATGCCATAGTAACTGGCATAGATTTGCGGGACGAAGAGGGCGATCGCCAACTCCGCACCCCAGGCGGGAACCTCCAGTGATCCGAAGGCGCTCAGCCGTGCCGCGCCGTAACGCTGGCCCGGTGCGGCAAGGGGTGGCGCAGGTCGGGACGCGGGGTGATCGCGTTCGATTGCGGGCAGGGGAATGCTGGCCATCGCCGTCTCCGTCAGAAACGGACCTTGAGCGTCGCGCCATAGGTGCCCGGATCGCCCAGAATGGCGGAGACGAGCCCGTAATTGACGACGTTCAAGGTCTGGAAATAGTCTTTGTCGAACAGGTTGCGCGCCCAGACCGACAGGTCGTAGCGGCCGTCCTCGCCCAGCCGGACCCCGGCGCGCGCATTGACCAGGCCATAGCCGGGGACCAACCCGTATCGGCTGTTGCTGGCGACGGTGTAATAGGAGGAGCGATACGACCAGTCGCCGTGCAGATAGGCCTCCGCACCCCCGCCGATCGGACGGGTGACGTCGCCGCCGACCGAGGCCGCCCATTTCGGCACGCCCGCCAGCCGCTGGCCGGTGAAGTCGCGCACGGGCGAGCCGCCGGGATTGGCGGCGGTCGGGTTGAGCGCCTCCACCGGGGTCGGGCCGTTGGGATAGTCGCGATAGGTGGCGTCGGTATAGGCGATCGAGCCGGTCAGGCTCAGCCAGTCGGCCGGGCGCACCGCCAGATCGCCCTCGAACCCGCGCGATCGGACCTTGGGGATATTGGCGATATAGTTGATATAGGTGTTGGTGCCGATCACCTGCTGGACGATCGTCGTCTGATAATCGGTGACATTGGTCTGATAGGCGGCGAGGTTCAGCGTCACGCGCCGGTCGAGAAACTGGGACTTCAGCCCGACCTCGAAATTGTCGACCGTCTCGGTCCTGACGATGGGATCCACGCCGCTGGGCAGATTGGTGAGGTTCAACCCCGGCGACTTCGCCCCGCGCGAATAGGTGGCATAGACCAGCACGTCCTCGCCCGGCTTCCAGCCCAGCGTCGCCAGTCCCGAGACGCTGTCGTCGTCGGTGTCGACCGAAAAGGCCTGGTTCGGGACCAGCGCGTTGCGGATCGCGGCGACGCGCGCGATCTGCGCCGCGGTCAGCCCGGTGGTCGGCTGCGCGAAGAGGCGATCATTGGCATAGCTGCCCCATTTCTCCTCATGGGTGTAGCGCAGGCCGCCGGTCAGGCTGAGCGCGGGCGTGATGTGCCAGGTCGCCTGGCCGAAGACCGCGCCGCTCTTGGTATGCGGATCGGACCGGGAGGCGGACAGCAGGCCGTTGGTGGCGATGCTCGCCACCCTCTGATCGTCGGTCGGGAAGAGCGCGAGTGCGGCATCCGACCCGAATTCGGTGCGGCCATAGCCGCGCACCACCTGCTGGAAATAATAGACGCCCAGTACCCAGTCGACTGCGCGCGAGCCGGTCGAGGCGAGCCGCAATTCCTGGCTGAACTGGCGCTGGAAGTTGAGGATATGTCCCTGCGTGTTGATCGACAGCGCGGTCAGGTCGCCATCGTTGCGCGGAAACCAGTTCCATTGCCGGGCCGCGGTGATCGACGTCAGCGCGGCGCCGCCCAGATCGTAATCGACCTGTCCCGACACGCCCCAGGTGTCCATATTGGCCTGGAACGGTGAATTGGCATCGGTACGCCTGGCAAAGGGATCAAGCGGCAGCGGCGTGTAATTGGGAAAGCGTGCCAGCCGCTGTTCGAAGCTGTTCGCGATCGCCCTGCCATTGTCATAGGTCGCGAAGGTCCGCACCGGCAGGTTGATGCAGCAGGACTGGTCCTGCTGCCCCCAGTCGCCGATGATGCGGATGGTCAGCGCCGGGGCCGGGGTCAGCAGCAACTGGCCGCGCACCGTCGCATTCTCATAATCATGGACGCGGCGACGGGTGGTCGTGTCGTAGAGGAAGCCGTCGCGCGTGGTATAGGCGGCGCTCAGGCGAAAGGCGGCCAGGCCGTCGATCAACGGGCCGGTGACCGAGCCGCGCAACTGCCGATAGTCGTAATTGCCGATATCGGCCTGGCCATCGGCATGCCACTGGAACTGCGGCAGGCGGCTGGAGATGTTGATCGCGCCGGCGGTGGTGTTCTTGCCGAACAGTGTGCCCTGCGGCCCGCGCAGCACCTCGACCCGGTCAAGATCGACGAGATCGAACTGGCTCTGCCCGACGCGGCCGTAATAGACATTGTCGATATAGACGCCGACGCCATTCTCCAGACCGTCATTGGTCAGCGCGACGTTGGAGCCCAGCCCGCGTATATTGATGTTGGTATTGCGCGGGTTGAAGCTGAAGACCTGAAGCGACGGCACCAGCTGCTGCACCTGGTCGAGCCGGTAATCGCCGCGCAGGCCGAGCTGCTCGGCACCGACGACGCTGAGCGCGATCGGGACGTCCTGGGCCCGCTCCTCGCGCCGCCGGGCGGTGACGACGACGTCGCCGGACCCATCGGGCGCGGCTTCGGGCTCGGCATTCTCGGTGGCCCCGCTCGCGGGTACGGCATGGCTGGCGAGAACGACTTGCGCTCCGGCACTGGACGGCATCAAGGCCGTGGCGGCCAGCAACAGGCAGCGGCGCTTCCACACGAGCGTCATCGCTGCCGGAAATCCCCTTTTCATGGATTGGCTTTCTTATGGTTCTGGCAATGGGACCAAGGCGCGGACCATCGGCCGCCGACGCACAGATGGCGTCGAACCCTTGCCGGTCCCGATCATGGTTCAGAGGTTAGAGGCGGGCGCGACTGGCCCGCAGCACAGGCGGATCGTGACAGCGGTTCGAGGTCATGGACGGCTCCTCACCGGGCGCAACGCGGCGCCACAAGTCAAAGCCTATCAAATCGATAGGATTTGCGAGAAAAGCATATATTGCCGGGCGGCTAGGCGAGCTATCCGGGTCCATGAAACAGGTTATGACGATCGCGACGGCCCCGGATCCTCCGTCGACCGGTGGAAACGGCAGGAAGGCTCAGCGCCGAAGCGCGAAATCGATCGGGACTTCGACGGTCACGGGATCGCCGGGAATGCCATCCTCGACGGGCGGTACGGGGGAGGCGCGGCGGGCCGTCGCGCACGCTTCCTGATCGAGGAGCGGAAAGCCGCTGCCGTGGATCAGCTCGACCGCCGTCACCTCACCGGAACGGCGCAGGGTGATGGCGATGCGCGCGACGCCCTGCTGCCGCGCCGCCTCGGCCTGGCGGGGATAGTGTCGGTAGCGCTTGAGATGGCCGAGGAGCCTGGCGCGCCAGTCGGCGGCGGCGCTGGCCGATGACGTCGGGCTGGCGGGTGTGGCCGGGGCGGATGCCGGGGGCATGGCGGGGCCTGCGACCGGAGCCGCCATGCCCGTTGCTTGAGGCGGGAAAGCGGGGGCAGGCGGCGAGGCGGGCATGGCGCGGACAGGAGATATTGGGGCTGGGGAGATCGGGGCGGTCGGCGTCGGCGCGCTCGTGTCGGTCGTCGCGGGCGGTGGCGTGGCCTTTGACGGTGACCGGGGCGGGGAGGTGGAGGTGCTGGGCTCCACGACCGGCGCGAGCGGAATGGACTGGGCCAGGGACACCGCCGTCTGTCCGGCATCGACCGAGGGGATGGGCGGTGCGATCCACCGAATGCTGAACAGCAGCGCGCCGACCATCATGCCGACCAAGAGCGTCGCCGTGCCGAATGCCCGTGCCTGGACGGGCTGGCGGTAGCCGCTTCGGTCTCGTCCGCCGCTAAAAGCCATGTTCCAGCCTGATGCTCGCGGCGGTGCGGCGGAAGGAATAGAGCCAGTCGACATTGCTCGTCACCCGGTTGTGCTGAAGGAGGATATTCGGGGTCAACCCGGCGAGGCGCAGCCTGGGCAGGCGCAGCACGGCGGTCAGGTTCGTCTCGCGGTCATGACGCACCGCGCCCAGCAGATCGCTATAGCCCCGATGATCCCGCTGGCGGACGGAGCCGATCAGCGTCAGGTCCGCCCAATCCGAAAAGCCATGCGCCACGCCCATCCGCGCACCGACATGGCGATAGGCATTGGCGCGGGCGGCGGCCCGCTTGTCGCCGCCTTCCACCCCGCCGAACAGCGTCCATCCGCCCCGAAGCGACAGCCAGAAGGTGGCATTGGCCTCGGTCAAGGCGCCATCCAGATCGTCATGGCCACCGCGGTAATCGAACTGCCGCCGCGCCAGCTCGACACGGATCGCGGTGCTGGGCGACGGACTGACCATCGCCTCGGCGCGAAGGCCCGGCGCGGCGAAGAGCAGGCGATGGCCGAACCCCGCGAGGTCGAAGGTCGGCGACAGGGTCAGGCTATATCGCGCGGTCTGATGGTCATAGCCGATCTGGGCGCTCAGCGTCGCCTGGTCATAGGTGCCATGGCCCGGCCAGATGTCGCCATAGAGAAAGGCGCGGGCGAGCAGCCCACCATGTCCGCCAAGCGGTATCCGGCGGCTGGCATTGCCCTCGACATTGACGCCGACCGAGGCGATGGCCGGTGGCAGGGTCCGGTCGATCAGGCAGCGGCCGTCCTGGCCGATCAGCAGGCAGGTCTGGCTGGCCGAGGTCTGGTTCAGGTTGCTGCTGTAACCCGGCCCCAGCGCGATCATGCCCTGCCAGCCGCGTCGGCGGTCCAGCACCGAGAGAAAGGTGTCGACCGAGCGGCGGACTCCGGCGGCCCGCTCGCCCTGATCGGCGAGATCGGCCCGAATGTCGCGGAACAGCGTGCGGGCCTCGCGGTCCTTGCGGTTCTCGAACAGGACGCGACCGAGTTCGAGCCGACCGGGCATAAAGTCGGGCTGGATTGCCAGCAGCGTGCGATAGGCCCGTTCGGCCTCGCCCAGCCGCCCCTCGCTGCGCGCCAGTCCGCCCCGTGCCCAGGCGACGAGCATCGGATCGGGATTGGCGAGCGCCAGATAGGCGGGCAGGAAGCGCCGCACATCGGACCATTGCCTGCGCGCGACCGACAGGTACAGCGCGCGGCCGAGATCGTCGGGATTGTTGGCGACGCTGTAGGTCTGACCATCGATGGTGATGCTGGTCGGCCGATTGCTCGCGTCGATGGCCGCGCGTTCGCGGGCCGTGGGGCGGCGGTCGATGCCGGGGTCGAGGCGAAGGCGATCGTCTTCGCTGCGCGCGGTCTGGGCATGGACGGCGCCCGACGACAGGAACGCCGACAGCGAGAGAAACCCGAGAAGGAGGATATGGCGCATAAGGGCTTGGCGAAGCCGGGGCTCCCGCAAGGGAGAGACAGGAACCCCGACCCTTGCGTCAGTTCTTCGTGCCGCCGAAGGCGGTGTCATGCTGGCGCGCGCCGTCGAACTTGACGGTCCCGGCCAGTGCCGCCGCATCGGCGCCGAAGAAGCGACCGCTCACCGCGCCGCCCGACGCAACCGTTGTCCCCGACTGGGTCGCCACGCCTCCATTGCCGGAGAAGCTGGCCCCGATGATCCGCGCCGTGCCGATATCGACCCCCGCGCCGGTCGACGCGTTGGACAGGCTGCCGCGCAGCGTACCCGACGTGCCCGAGCCGAAATTGGCGGTCAGGGTGCCGGTCAGCGCGCCCTTGTTGCCATAGTCGCTGATCCCCTTGACCGTATAGGTTGCGGTGCCGCTGGTCGGGACGGTCGTGCCGCTGGTGTTGCCGACATAATAGACGGTGTGATCCCCCGCCGAGGCATTGCCCGTCTGCGACCATTCGCCGAACCACAGGTCCGCCGAACCGACCCGCGCGAAGCGGAAGTCGCCATAGCTGCTATGATCCTGGGTGCTGCTCGTCGCCATGTTCAGATGACGCACCCCGTTCAGATCGGGCAGGGCATAGAGGCTGAGTCCCTGAAAATCGACGCGCCGTCCATTGGTACTCGGCACGCCGATCCCGGCCCGGCCCGCGACATGGGGGCCGCCGTTCACATCGCTGACACCCACGGTCACCTTATTGATATCGCTCGATCCTCCGGCGAACTGCGCCTGCGCCGCGCCGCTGGCCAGGACGGTGGCGAGGCCAGCAAGAAGGATGGTCTTCATCTGGATGGAGGTCATGCTATTGCTCCTGCGGTTGTGTGCGCCCGATCGCTTCGGGCGCATCGATCCGGCCCCGCCGCTCGTCCGGCTTTCAGGAAGGACGAGGGCGGCGGGGTCGAATGGCGGGATCGTCAGAAGCGGCCCGTCAGGCTCAACCGGACGGTGCGCCCCGGTGCGGGCATCAGCGAACGGGTCAGCGGGTCGGCATAATAACGATCGTTGAGGTTGGTCCCGACCAGCTCGGCCGAGAAACGGTTGTTCAGATTGTAGCGGACATAGGCGTCGGCGGTGACGATCGCGCCCCAGCTGAACGGCACGTTGAGCGAATAGACGTCGATCTGCTGCGCGCGCGGCAGGTTCGCGATCTTTTCGAAGAAGGGATTGTTGTAGCGGCTATAATAGGTCAGCCGCCCGCCCAGTTCGAGCCGCTTGTCGAAAAAGCGCCCTCCCATCGTCCAGTTGACCGATTGCTCCGGCGTCGCCTGGGTCAGCAGGAAACCGTCGGGAAAGCCATATTTCACGCAGTTGGGAACGCTGCCATTCTTCTTGTCGGCAAGCGCGGCGGCGCTTTCGTCGCACACCTGGTTGGTGGTCATGAAGGCCGCGCCCAGCTGCGTATAGAAGCCGCCGGTATCGATCCGCGCCTCGGCCTCGATGCCCGCGATCGTCTGTTCCTGGATGTTGCTGAATTGGAGGTTGGTGGACCGTTCGACCACGTTGGAGATATGGTTGCGATAGAAGGTCAGCTTGATGTCCGCGCGTTGATCCTCGCGGTTGAGGTGCAACAGGCTGCGCAGGTCGCGGACCAGGCCGACCTCGTATAATTTGGCGTGCTCCGGCTGAAGTTGCGCGAGCGGGTTGAACGATGCGGAGAAGCCCAGCGTGCTCTCGAACATGCTCGGGAAGCGCCACGTCTCGATATAGCGGGCATAGGCGCGGGTCTGTTCGTCGGCATAGACGGTGGCGGACAGGCTGGGGGCCCAGCGGTGATCCGATCGGCGCGGCGCGGTGATCGGAACGACCTCGACGATACTCTGCAGACGGCACGTCCCGTCATTGCCCGCGATCTGGCCGATCGCACCGTTGAGACAGGGATTGCCGTTCCGGGCATAGCGTCCCTGGGCATCGGGGCTCCAGGTCGGCCCCTGCTCCTCGAACGCGACCTCATAGGGATTGGCGAGATATTCGGGCAGCAGCTGGGCGATCAGCGCGTCGACCTCCTTGGGATCGACATCGGTCAACAGGCTGCGCCAGTAGCGTTTGGCGAAATCGGCGCCGGTGCCCTTTACGTTGAAGAACGAATTATAGCCGCGATAGGCGACCGATTGCAGGTTCGCATTGCCCTTGGCGATCTGGCTCCGCGCGAAATCGTCCACCGCCCAGTAACCGGCATAGCTGACCCCCGCGTTCAGCTTCAGGAAGCTGGCGGGGCGCCATTCGCCGTCCAGCCGGACGAGGAACTCCTCGCGCCGTCCCGCACGCGGGAATTGCCGCCATCCCTGGAAGCGCGCCGGATCATAGACGTCGCGCGACGCCAGTTTCTCATGCTGCCAATTGCCGCTCAGCGTCAGGTCGAAGGTCGAGCCCAGCCGGACCGTGTTGGCGGCGTTCAAGCCATAGCGGTTGTTGATCGCATTGGCGCGGGCATTGTCGACCAGGATCGGCTGGGCGAAGGTCGCGAAATTGGGCATGCCGCCGGAATTATAGGTGTCGCTGGTCGTGTCGGTGGCCCAGAGATTGGCCTTCAGGTCGATCCAGCGGCTCTCCGGCTGCCACTTATATTCGGCATTATAGGCGCGGGCATGCACCTTGCTGAGCGGCCATTGCGCATTGCCGGTATCGATCAGGATGCGTGACGGCATGATCTCGCCATATCGCGTCACGCTGTCGCGCAGGCTGACCAGCAGATACTGGTCGTCGGCGATGTGCCAGGTCGCCTTGAGCAGCACGGACTCCAGATCGCTGGAGGTGTTGGGCACCTCATCGCCCGGCGCGAAGCCCAGCGCCATGCGGCGGATCCGGTTGAGATTGCTGGAGGGGAGTTGCGTCTGCCGGTAATAATCCGGATCGCTCGTCCCGGAGAAATAGTTGCCCCGCTCGCGATAGGCATAGGCCCCGAACAGGTCGAGCCCCTCGATCCGCAACGCCGCCGCAACCCGCACCGCGCGGTCCCCCAGCGAGAAGAAGTGATTGTCGTCGCGGGTGCGCGGCACGATCAGCAGCGAGGGGTCGCGCAGCGCGAAGCTGGGCGAGTTTTGCGGGAAGCCGGGCACGGTGCGATAGTCGCGCCCGGTCAGCAACGTCGGCAGGCGCGGGTCGGTCGCATTGTTGCCGCCCTCCAGCCGCACGTCGAGGCCGAAGGTCCGGCCCGGACGCAGCACGTCGTCCGCGTCCAGCGTGTTGATGACGACCGTACCGCCCGTCGAGCTTCGGATATTGCCCCGATCGGTCGGGCCGCGCAGCACCTGAAGCCCGGAGATCAGGCTGGGATCGACATAGGCCCGGTTGCTCGCGCCGTTATAGCCACGCCAGACGGTCAGCGCCTGTTCGGTCCCATCGATCACGACGGGCACGCGGCCGGGCCCCTGGATACCGCGAATGCTGGGGTCGAGCGCGCCGCTGTTGCGCGCATCGCCGCTCAGGACATTGACCATGCCGCTCAGCAGGTCGGAGGTGGTGACGCCCTTATAGCGTTCGATCTCGGCCCGGTCCTTGTAACCGCTGGAGAAATCGGCGTCGAAGACCGCGTCATGGCCGCGCTCGGCCCGCGTCGCCGCGACATTGCGGGGGGCATCGTCTCCCTCGACGCGCAGGGCGTCGGTGATCACCGGGGCCTGCGTGCCGCCTGAAGACCGCACCGGGCGCCGCCGGAGCGTCAGGACTCCGTTCGACAGCTGCCAGTCGAGTTCGGTCCCGGCGAGCAGATGGTCCAGGGCCCGGGCGCGGTCCATGCGGCCCGACGCACCGCGTGACCGCAGTCCGGCGAGCAGGCCCGCATCGACGCTCAACTGCACCTGTGCCTGCTGGGCGAACAGGGCCAGCGCATCGGCCAGCGGCTGTGCGGGGATGGCAAGGCTGATTTCGTCCGGCCGACCCTGAGCCGCCAGCGGCGCGGCCATGACCCCCATCGTCGAGGCCGTCAGCATCAAGCCGATGCCCAGCCGCTTCCATCGAAAACCGATCCGTCCGCTCTTCACATAGTCCCCCATCGTCATACGGCATAAATGCTAATGCGTATTGGTCGCATTCATAAGTTGGACGTTTGGGCGGCTCGGATTTTCGGGCGGTTTCAAAATTTTTTTGGGGTTCGTCGTTCAATCGGCGTGGATGATGGTGATCCACGGCGTGATCCGGGTGATGGACAGGCCGTGAGCCTGGCGCATCGCGGCGAGGGCGCGGTCGGAATGGCGCAGATCGTAAACGCCGGTCACATGGCGCGCCATGCCGGGGCCGCGGGCGATCAGCCATCCCTTATGCCATGGCCGCAACGCCGCGATCGCCGCCGCCAGGGGGCGATCGATCATGACGAGCCTTCCCGTCGCCCAGGCTGCGACGCGGGAGGGCGGCATCTCACCCCGACGCCGGGTGCCCGATGCGCAGTCGAGGTCTTCGGTCTGGCCGGGCCGCAGGGGGAGGGGATCCTTCCAGCCCCCGGCACAGGATGCGCCGACCGCCCCTTCGCGAACGGCGATATGCGTTGTGGCGCCTTCCATGGCGACCTCGAACGCGGTTCCCAGATCCGTGGCGATGGCATCGCCCGCGACGACCCGGAAAGGATGGTCGTCATCATGGCGAACCTGAAAATAGGCGCTTCCGCGCAACAAGCGTGCATGGCGGGCGCCGTCGAACGTCATGGCGCTGCGGGGGGCCAGGATGACGCGGCTGCCGTCGGCGAGCTTCATCGTCCGGACCTCGCCGGTTCGGGTCGTCGTTGCCGCTGCCGGGATTGGCAAAAGGTCGCGGCCGAGGAAAAGGGCGGTAAGGCTAGCGGCCAGCGCGAACGGGACCAGGATGGTCCGGCCTGCGCGTCGCCATCGCCGATCGAGTACGGCGGGAACCCTCGCCACGCCGCCCGATGATGGAAGCTGCCGGATCAGGGCGCTGACATGATCGAGTTGACTCCACGCGGCATCATGCGCCGGTGTCTCTCGCCAGAGCCGAAACCGGTCGTGCAAGGGGGCATCATCCGGTCGCTCCTGCAACCGGATCATCCATTCCAGCGCCTCGCGCTGGTGACATGTCTCGCCCTCGTCCTTGCTCACAATGGCTTCAGCCTCTTCCTTCTCTCCGAGGACGAACGGAGCCGCCATTTTTTCGCCTCGGCTGACTAATTCGTCGCTGGGTGAACCGCGCGGCGACAGCGCGCCACGCCCTCGATGACGAGCGAATGGGCCGTCGTGATCGACACGCCCAGTTCGGCGGCGATCTCGCGCAAGGGCGCCCCCGACAGGCGATGCATCTCCACCGCCCGGCGCATGGGCGGGGACATCCGGCGCAGTTCGGCGGCGACGATGGCGAGTTGCTGGGCGGCGATCGCGGCCTGCTCCGCATTGGCCGCCGCGGCCGCGACCCGGTCGCTTTCACCGTCGAGATCCGGCGGCATGATCCGTTCCTGCCGTCGCCGCTGACGATAGGCATCGATCGCCAGATTTCGGACCACGCGTCGGATATAGCCCATCGGTTCGCCGACCGGCCGCTCCGGACCTCGCTGCGCCAGTTTCAGCCATGCCTCCTGCACGACATCCTCTGCGGAATCGGGGTCGCCTGTCACACGCGAGGCCTCTGCGATCAGCCGTCGCCGCTGGTCGGCGAACAGCGTGGCCAGTGGCGGCAGGACTGTCATGGCGCGGGCCATGCCGCCAGCCCGAAGGCGGCATATGCTGCCGGAGCGACGGGCATGGCAGACCGCGCCACAGACGACAGTCGCTCGATCCTTCGCATGCCCGTCGCTCCCGCCAGCCCTGGCCCGGAACCTTCGGTGCCGTATCTGGCTGTCCGAGCCCGTTGCCAAATTAGCTAATGCGAGTCAATCGCATATGATGGCGTCGGCTGCCGGGAGCGCGCAGGCTCCTCCATATGTCGCGCTCAGGGTTGGGGCGTCGCGGGCTTCTCGGGAGCCGCCGCAGCACGGCGGAGTTCGGCGATCTCGGCGGCGGTCTTGAAGTCCAGCATTTCGACCTGGAAGACCAGATCCGCATTGGCCGGGATAGGGCCGGAGGCCTGCGCGCCATAACCCAGGGCGGCCGGAATGCAGAGGCGCAGGATGCCACCCCGACCGACCATTTGCAGCCCTTGCGAGAAGCCGGGAATGACTTCGCCCACCGGCATGACCGACTGCATCGCCTGGTCGAACACCACGCCCGTCGCGGCCAGATAGCCGACATAGTTGACCAGCGCGGTCGCGTCCGCACCCGGCATCGCGCCCGTGCCGGGACGCAACACCGTATAGCCCAGCCCGGACGGCGTCCGCGAGGTGCAGGCACGCTGGGCGGGCGGCACGATGGGGTTCAGCGGAAGGGGGATGATGCCGCCATTGGCCGCCGCCGAGGGCGAGGAAGGCCGCGCCTTCACGCCCTGCGCGGTCGCGCCCGCGGAGAACGGCACCGTCAGGGCGGGAAGGGCGATCGCGATGGCGAAGCGGCGCAGCGCACGGCGGGAAATGGTCATGGCGCATGCCCTAGTCGCGCTTTGGCCGACAGATCAAGCGGCTGGGCCACGCCGCGCCGCTACTGCATTTATCATCATTACACATGAACATTGTCACACTAATGAAAAGCCTCGGTCATAGGGCGGCCTTCTTCCAAATCTCCCGTGGAGGAATATGTGATCAAGAACTGGACCGGCCTTGCCGGTATCGGTGGCGTGTGCCTGTGCGCCATGCTTCCGCAAATGGTGTTTGCCCAGACGGCGGGCACGATCGCCGCCGAAGACAAGGCGGAGCAGGATGTCGTCGTGGTGGGCGAACGCGCCCGCAAGCCGGTGGTGATGGACCTGCCCAATTCGCCCAAGGCGCGCGCGATCGTCACGCAGGACTATATCGAGCATACCGTCCCCGGTCAGTCGATCTTCAATGCGATCAATCTCGTGCCCGGCGTCAATTACAATGCGGGCGATCCCTATGGCGGCAATGGCGGCGGCATCCGCATCCGCGGCTTCGATGCCAGTCGCATCGCTTTCACCTTCGATGGCCTGCCGCTGAACGACGCGGGCAATTATGCGATCTATTCCAGCCAGCAAATCGATCCCGAGCTGGTGCAATCGGTCAACGTGAATTTCGGGTCGACCGACGTCGACTCGCCGACCGCCAGCGCGGCGGGCGGTACGGTCAATTATCGCACCATCGTCCCGACCGAGACGCTGAGCGCGACGGCGGTCTATTCGCATGGCGGCGGCAACATGAACCGTGTCTTCGGGCTGCTCAACACCGGCGACCTGACCGCCAGCGGTACCCGTGCCTGGTTCTCCGCCAGCAGCCAGAGCTATGACCTCTACCGCTATTCCAAGGTGCACAAGGCCCAGTATAACGCCCGGATCTACCAGCCGCTGGGCGGCAAGGATTTCGTGTCGCTGGCGGGCTTTTTCTACCAGCATCGCAATTTCGGATATGGCACGCCGTCGCTCGCCAATCTCAACAACGTGCTGGACAATCCCTATGGATCGACGTCGAACGGCCCGGTTCGCGTCGATCTGACGCGGGCGCAATTCGACAAGTTGTTCGCCGACCAGACCAACAGCTATCTGAACAGCACCACCTGCGCGCTGCCGTCCCAGATGCAGGCGGCGAAGGGCACGGTCCAGGATGACCGGGCGAGTTGCACCAACACCCGTCAAACGGGTCTGAACCCCGTCGATACGGGCAACCTCCGCTTCAACAGCCTGCTCACCCTGTCCGATCGGCTGACCTTCTCGATGGACGGCGGCTATGCCTTTACCCGCGCCAATGGCGGCGGCTCGATCGTGTTCGCCGAGAGCGACGCCAATGCCGGGCAGAAGGGGGCCAATGGCAACCAATATGGCCGCGTGGGCGGCGGCGTCGCCTCGGGGCGGGACCTGAACGGCGACGGCGACATGCTCGACTATGTCCGCGCCTATTATCCGTCGAACACCCAGACCCATCGCCTGATCGCGATTGCCGGGCTTCGCTACGATATCGATCCGAGCAACCTGTTGCGCCTAGCTTATACCTGGGATCGGGCGCGGACGACGCAGACGGGCGAGGCAAGCTATCTGCGGTCGGATGGCACGCCGTGGCTGCCGTTCGGCACCAGCGATGCGAGCAATCCCCATGCCATGCTGGATGCGGCGGGCCATGTGCTCAACAAGCGCAACCGCCTGACCTATTCGATACTGCATCAGCTGTCGGGCGAATATCGCGGCAAGCCGTTCGACGATTCGCTGTCCTTCACCCTGGGCCTTCGCGCGGCGCTGTTCCGGCGCAACATGAACAATGCCTGCTACACCATTCCGGGCAGCGGCAGCGAAGCCTATTGCACCTCGCAGACCCAGGCGCAGGTCCAGGCGGACAGCCGGACCAAAGGCTTCGCGCCGCCCTATACGGGGCGGATCAAGGAATATCGCGCGCTGCTGCCCAATATCGGCCTGACCTGGCAGATGACACCGGCGGTCAGCCTGTTCACCAGCTACACCAAGGGCTTTTCGGCACCCAGCACCGATGTCTATGCCTATGACGACAAGGTCATCCGGCTGGGCGGGGACGAGGTGAAGCCCGAACGCACCGATTCCTATGATCTGGGCCTTCGCTATACGATGGGCATCGCCCAGGCCCAGCTGGGCGGCTGGTACATCCGGTACGATAATCGCATCGTCAACGTGACCACGCCGGTCGAGGGCGGCGGCACGATCAGCGCCAGCCGCAATGTCGGCGGGGTCGACAGCAAGGGTATCGATGCCTCGCTTTCGGTCAGTCCGGCGCGCTGGCTGTCCCTTTATGGCTTTGCCTCCTACATGACCGCCAAGCTGAAGGACGATGTCATCAACGCCGCCACGGGGCAGGTGGCGATCGCGACCAAGGGCAAGTCGCTGGTCGATACGCCGAACTGGCAATATGGCGGCCGTGCGCAGGTCAATCTGCCCTTCGGCGTGGTCGGGCTGTCCGCCAAGCATGTCGGCGACCGCTTCGTGACCGATGTCAACGACGTGAAGGTGACGGGCTATACGCTGGTCGATCTCGACGCGCAGATCGGGATGGAGTGGATCGGCCTGAAGAAAACCTATCTCCAGTTCAACATCGTCAACCTTCTCGACAAGGCCTATTTCTCGAACCTGGGAACGGTGGCCAGCAAGGGCGGCTATTTCAACTTCGGAAATCCGCGCACGGTGATCGCCAGCGTGCATTTCGAGTTCTGACGACGGATCGCGGCGGCGGCTGTGCCGCTCGCCGTCGCGAAGGGACAAGGAGGGGCCGGGCACGGTGGAGGAACACCATCGCGCCCGGCCATCGATTTCGAGACGAAGGCAAAGGTCATCATGCGCAAGGTGATGCGGAATATCGGGGCGATATTGGCGATCGGGCTGGGTGCCACGGCGTCCATGGCCGGAAAGGACGGAACCCCGACACTGGCGCTGATCGGTGCGACCGCCATCCCCCATGGCACCCGCTTTCAAGGCCTGCCGATCGGCGGATTGTCGGGGCTCGACCGGCTGCCGGGTGGCGATTATCTCGCCATTTCGGACGACAAGGGGGATGGACGGCCGCCGCGCTATTACCGGCTGGCGATCGCGCTCGATCCCGCCCATCACCGGATGCACGTGCGGATAGAGGCGCAGCAGGTGCTGCGCGATGCCCAGGGCCTGCCATTCCCCACCGATCATCCGGTGGTCGATCCCGAGGCCATTCGCCATGCCGGTGGACATCATGTCTACTGGTCGTCGGAGGGGACGTGGAACGTCGACCCCGCGCGGCGGGTCCAGCCTGCCATCTATGAGGCCGATGCAACGGGACGCATCCTGCGCAGCTTCTCGCTGCCGCCCGCCTATCTCTATGCCGACAACCGGAGCCGGGGCGCGGCATCCAATGGGGTGATCGAGGGGCTGGCGGTCGGGCCGCGCGGGACGGTCTATGCCATCAACGAGGTTCCCGCCTATGAAGACCTTGCCGTCGATGACGGACCCGGCCAGGCCACGCGGCACCGGCTGACCAGCTTCGACCCCAAGAGCGGCCGGCCGCTTCACCAATATGTCTATGACGTGCCCGACGGCCAGTATAGCGTTTCCGAGCTTCTGGCGATCGACGACCGGCATTTCCTGTCGATCGAACGGGTCGTTCCTTTCGACTCGCGGACGGGCGTGAGGGCCAGGATCATAGTGTCCGGCATCACCGATCGCACGACCGACATCCTGTCCTGCCCGGCGCTGCCGTCCTGCCCCGCCGTTCCGATGACCCGCAGGGTGCTGCTCGACCTGCCGCAGCAATATCGGGGCGTGAAGATCGACAATCTGGAGGGGATGGCCTGGGGACCGAGGCTGCCGGATGGTCGGCGGACCCTGATCGTCGAGGCGGACGACAATTTCAACAAGGACCAGCTTTCGCAGTTCCTCGCCTTCGCCTGGCGGGGAAGACTGGTGACGACCCGATCGGCCATGTAATATTATTTCCTAACGCTGCGAGTGGTTTGCAGGGAGTGTGAACCGGCTGTCATCGTGCTGATATTGACTCGCATTACCCTTGAATGGAGGGGCGCCCCCGGACTTATCACGAGGGCGGAATGACAGTCGCAAAATATTCGGCAAAAATGGTGATCGGCGCGCTTGCCTTGTCGGCAAGCGTCGCAGCCATGGCCAAAGGCAATATCATGTCGGACGCGGCGCACTCCACCGCCGCCTCGCCACGCGTAAAGAAGGACGAAGGGGCGGATCGGTCGAGCACCGGCGACATCGTCGTCACCGCGTCGCGCCTCGACATGCTGGGCAAGGGGACCACCGCCAGCGAGGGGCGGATCACGGCCGACGAAGTGGCGCTGCGGCCTATCTATCGGCCCGGTCAGTTGCTGGAAACCGTCCCCGGCCTGGTGGTGACCGCGCATTCGGGCGAGGGCAAGGCATCGCAATATCTGTTGCGCGGTTTCAACCTCGATCATGGCACCGACTTCGCCAGCTTCCTCGATGGCATGCCGATCAATCGCCCGACCAATACCCATGGGCAGGGCTATGCCGATCAGAATTTCATCATGCCGATGCTGATCGGGGGGATCGACTTCACCAAGGGGCCGTATCACGCCGAGGTGGGCGACTTCGGCGCGGTCGGCTCGGCGCATATGCGGCTGGTCGATCATATCCCGACGACGCTGTCGCTCAGCGCCGGGACGCTGGGCGATTATGGCGTCTCCGGCGGGACGACGATCGCGCTGGCGCCCGGTCACCGCCTGCTGCTCGCGGGCGAATATGGCCATCTCGACGGCCCATGGACGCATCCCGACGACTTCGACAAGGTCAATCTCGCCGCCCGCTATAGCCAGGGAACGACCAATGACGGCACCAGCCTGACCGCGCTCTATTATGCCAGTAAGGGCAATCTGACCACTGACCAGCCTCGGCGCGCGGTCCGGCAAGGGTTGATCGACCCGTACGGCACGCTCGACCCGAGCGATGGCAGCCGCTCGCATCGGTTCAGCCTGTCGGGCCGGTTCGCCAAGCCGATCGGCGACGCCACGATCGACGCCAGTGCCTATTATATCCGGTCGGACATGATCCTGTGGAACGACTTCACCCATTATCTCGACGATCCGGTCAATGGCGACCAGGAAAAGCAATATGAGAACCGCGATACGGCGGGCGGCCGGATCGCCTATCGCCGCAGCGACGAATGGCTGGGTCGACCCAGCGTGACGACGATCGGGCTGCAGGCGCGCTATGACCGCGCCTATGTCGCGCGGTTCCACACGAAGGATCGCTTGCCGCTATCCTATTGCTCGGTCGAGGGGCCCAACGGGACGACGCAGGTGCCCGCAGCGGGCGGTATCTGCAATGCCGACGACGTCACGCTGCTCGATCTCGGCGGCTTTGTGGAGAACAGCACCGATTGGACGCCGTGGCTGCGCAGCACGATCGGGCTGCGCGAGGAATATTATGGCGCCACCGACACCAGCCGGACAACCCGCTTTTCGGGCCATGCGCATCAGATGCTCTTCCAGCCCAAGGGCAGCATCGCGATCCGCCCCTTCGACACCACTGAATTCTATATCAGCGCCGGACGCGGCTTCCACAGCGACGATGTGCGCGGCGTCTTTGGCACCGTGCCGCAGCAGGGGGTTCCCGGTTCGGCCGGAAGGACGCCGCTGCTGGCGCGGGCGGTCGGCTATGAATTCGGGTTGCGGACGAATGCGATCCGGCGGCTTGCGGTGCAGTTCGCGCTGTTCCGGCAGGATTTCGAATCCGAACTCGCCTATAATGCCGATGTCGGCCAGGACAGCGCCTCCGCGCCGAGCCGCCGCGTCGGGATCGAATTGTCGTCGCAATATCATCCGACGCGCTGGCTGGAGCTGAATGCCGACATCGCCTTCGCCAAGGCGCGGTATCGCGGGGATTTGAAGCCGTTCGGGCTGACCGGGCGCTTCATCGCCAACGCACCGCGCTCGACCCTGTCCTTCGGTGCGCTGGTCAAGGATCTGGGCCCCTGGTTCGGCGGCTTCCAGATCCGCAATCTCGGTCCCTATCCGCTGGTCGACGGTCCGCGCGAACCGCACGACCCCGGCTATACCGAGGCCAATCTCGATATCGGATACCATCTCGGCGCGCGGACGACGGTCCAGCTCAGCATCTTCAACATGCTGAACACCCATGCCAACGCATCGGCCTATTACTACGCCACGCGCCTGCCGGGCGAGCCGGACGACGGCATCGAAGGCTATCAGTTCCACCCGCTGGAGCCGCGATCGGCAAGGCTCAGGCTGACCGAAACCTTCTGATCGGGTGGTGCGGGACGGGACGGTCGCAAGTAGCATGTGGAGACGGCCCGCCGCGCTGGTTTCATGGCCGGGCCCCGGCAGAGGTCGGCGGGAAGGACACTCGATCCTTCCCGCCGGGGATGGCCTCAGGCCAAGGGTTGGAGCGAAGCCGCATCCAGGTCGACCGCCAGTTCGCGCGGCCAGAAGCGCAGCGCGCGGCACTGGTCGACAAAGCCCTTGGCGTCCTTCGGCTTGGCCAGCGCGACAAACCCTTCGTCCCGCTCGGTCACGCCCGCCGCGTCGAACAGCGTGGTCGCGGCCGCGCTGTGGCCGATGAACTTGCAGTGCGCGAAGGCGTCGGCGACGAAGTCCTTGGCTGTCGCATCCTTGGCGAGCATTGCGACGCCCGCCTCGGAGGGCAGCACCGCCACCGCGTCGTAAAGGAACGAGGGGCCTCCGTCGATCTTCTGCTTGGCGGCGACCTTGGTGCCGTCGTCCAGCGTCACGCCGCCGATCTTGGGCGCCACGACTTCCCACAGCGCCCCTTCGGCCTCGAGCGCGTTCGTCACCGCCGCGAACAGCGCCGCGCTGCTGCCGTCGGTCAGCAGGATGCCCATCTTGCGCCCCTTGAAGTCCTGGGGGCCGTTGGCGAGGATGCTCAGCTTGGGCGAGGAAGGCAGGTCGAGCGTCGGTTTCGCCGCCTTTGCGGGCTCCGGCAGGTCGAGGCCGAGCCCATCGGCGACCGTCGCGGCAAGCCCCTCGTCGATCAGCCGGAGGTGGGAGACGGCACGCGCCCGGATATCGACCCGTTCGACCTTGGACAGCTCGAACACCAGCGCGTCGCCGATATGCTTTTGTTCGATCGGCTGCTGGCTGATAAAGAATTGCCGTGCCTGGCTGTAATGGTCGGCGAAGGTTTCGGCGCGGATGCGCTGCTTGGTGCCCTGCACCTCGGCCGGGAAGCTGCGATAGCCGATCGTCGGATTTTCGCGCGGGCCGCCATCGGGGCCCCAGCTGTTCGGCTCGTAATTGGCGCGCCCCTTGGGATTGCGCATCGCCATATGGCCGTCCTGCTGGAAATTCATCACCGGACAGCGCGGCGCATTGACCGGGATATGGGTGAAGTTCGGCCCGCCCAACCGCTTCAGCTGCGTATCGAGATAGGAAAAATTGCGGCCGTGCAGCAGCGGGTCATCGGAGAAGTCGATGCCGGGCACGACATTCTGCGTGCAGAAGGCGACCTGTTCGGTATTGGCGAAGAAATTGTCGACATTGCGGTTGAGCGTCAACGTCCCGATGATGCGGACGGGAATGTCCTCCTCGGCGATCAGCTTGGTCGAATCGAGATGGTCGAAGGGCAGGCGGTCGGCCGTTTCCTGGTCGAACAGCTGGACGCCCAGATCCCATTGCGGAAAGTCGCCCGCCTCGATCGCCTGCCACAGGTCGCGGCGATGGAAGTCGGGATCGGCGCCGTTGATCTTGACCGCCTCGTTCCACAGCACCGATTGCAGGCCCTGGCGCGGTTTCCAGTGGAATTTGACGAAGGTCGACTTGCCTTCGGCATTGACCAGCCGGAAGCTGTGGACGCCGAAGCCCTCCATCGTGCGGAACGAGCGTGGGATCGTCCGGTCGGACATCTGCCACATCACCATGTGCCACGCCTCGGGGCTCAGGCTGGCGAAGTCCCAGTAGTTGTCATGCGCGGACTGGGCCTGCGGAAAGGCGCGGTCGGGCTCCTGCTTGACGGCGTGGACGAGGTCGGGAAACTTGATCGGGTCCTGGATGAAGAAGACCGGGATATTGTTGCCGACAATGTCCCAATTGCCCTGCTTCGTATAGAATTTGACGGCAAAGCCCCGGACGTCGCGCGCCAGGTCCATCGAACCCTTGTTGCCCGCGACGGTTGAGAAGCGGACGAAGACCTCCGTCTGCTGGCCAACCTCGCTCAGTATGTCGGCGCGGGTATAATCGGCCAGGCTGTCGGTCAGCTCGAAGACGCCGTGCGCGCCATATCCACGGGCATGGACCACCCGTTCGGGAATGCGTTCATGGTCGAAGTGGAAGATCTTTTCGCGCAGGATGAAGTCTTCGAGCAGCGTGGGCCCGCGCTCCCCGGCGCGCAGGCTGTTCTGGTTGTCGGCGACGGGAACGCCCTGCTGCGTGGTCAGCGCCCGGGCCGTGTCGTCGGTGGCCTGGTGCGTCTCTCCGCCATGACCCTGGGGCTCGGCATAATGGGTCGGCATATCCGCCCCGGCGGGAAGGGAGGGCGCCTGGGCGGGCGATACGCCCTTCGCCTTGCCGCTGCCCTGCTTGCTCTTCGAACTGGCCATGATGGTGTCTTTCATCGTTGAGGGGACGTGCCCGTCCAACGCACGGGTCGGCCAATCGCCCTCCAACTAAATGATTGATACTTATCAAGGTGTTTTCCGCCGCCTTGGGGTAGACGCATGCCAGTGATCGGGATCAGCCCTCCGTTCCCGGTCGTGCGGGGACTCGGTGAGTTTCGACGGCCGGAGGGAGAAGGCTTCTGTTCGACGACGCGCCCGTGGTGATGTGCATTCCCGCCCGAAATGAGGAGGCGATGCTGCCCGCGCTGTTCGCCGCGCTCGCCGCGCTGAGTGTCGATGGGACGAGTGTGGAGGCATGCTTGTACCTCGATGACTGCCGGGATGGCAGTGTCGCGCTGGTCGATCGTCTCGGCCCGACCCTGCCGTTTCGGCTGCATGTCGCCCGGGGCGGGCGCGATGCTGCGCCCAATGCCGGGGCCGCCCGGCGCGCGGCGCTGGCGATGGGGCTGTCCGTCCTGGCGGGGCGCGAGGGCCTGCTCTTCACGACGGATGCCGACAGCACGCCGCAGCCCGACTGGATCGCGGCGGGTCGCCGGGGGTTGTCGCAGGCGGAGGTCGTCGCCGGGCGGATCCAGCGGGTCGATGCCGCATCCGATCCGCAGCAAAGCCACATCGAGCATTATTATGACCGATTGCACCGATATCGCCGGGCCATCGACCCGGTGCCATGGGAGGCGCGGGACACGCATCACTTCGGCGGTGGCGCCAATATCGCGATACGCGCCTCCGCCTATCGCGCGCTGGGCGGGTTCCTGCCGATCCCGTCGGGGGAGGACGCCCGCCTGCTCGATGATGCCGCGCGCGCCGGACTGCGCGTCCGTCGGGATGCGGCGATGATCGTGGAGACCTCGTCCCGGCGACAGGGGCGTATCGGCGGCGGGCTCGCGGGCCAATTGCTGGCGCTGGATCAGGGCGAGCCGCCGCGCATGGCCGATCCGCGCGGTGCGGCCTGGCAATGGCGCGCCCAGGCGGCCGCGCGGCAGAGCTTCGCCATGATCGACCGGGTCGACCGGCGCATCGCGCTCGGCGAGCGGCTGGGCCTTTCGGCGGACCATGTCCTGGGCGTCGCGCGCGATTGCCCCAATGCGGAGGCGTTCGCGATGCGGATCGTCCCGGCACCGGCCTTCCATTCCGGCCAGGTGTCGCTGTCGGACGCCGAAGATCTTCTGACCGAACTGGAGAGCCAATGGTGCGAGATCGCGGCATGACCGCCATGGCCGACGAACTGCGAAGCGCGATTGCCGCCATGGGCTGGGCCGAGCATCCCCCCGGCGATCCCCGGACGGTCGAGGACTATCTCGCGCTGCTGGCCCGGCTCTATGACATCGGCCGGCGTGATCTCCCGCTCGGGCGGTTGGTCGAGGGCCATGTCGATGCGGTGCAGATCGTGCGCCGCTACGGATCGGCGGCACAGGTGGAACGGCTGAGCGGGATACTGGCGCGGGGGGCGACATTGGGCGTCTGGAATGCCGGACTGGCGGGCGAGCCCCTGCGGCTGGACGGCGAGCGGTTGACCGGGGGCAAGAGCCATGCCTCGGGCGCCGGGGTGTTGAGCCACGCCCTGGTCACGGCGGACACGGCCGAGGGGGTGCAACTGCTGCTGCTCGATCTGGCGCGGGTCGCGCCGGTGATCGACCGCGACTGGTGGCGGGTGACGGGCATGCAGCGGTCCGAAACGCATCTGGTCCGCTGGCGGGACGGCGTCATCGCGCAGGACGACCGGATCGGCGCGCCGAACCTCTATGCGCGCGAACCCTTTTTCAGCGGCGGGGCGCTGCGGTTCGTGGCGGTCCATGCCGGGGGCGTGGCCGGGCTGTGCGACCTGACCCGCCGCCACCTAGTCGAGGCGGGGCGCGCCGACGATCCGTTCCAGTCGGCGCGGCTCGCGCGGTTGTTCGCGCTGGCGGAACTGGCGGCGGCCATCGTGTGGCGCGCGGCGCGATGCTGGTTCGGGGAGGAGGTCGAAGAGGCCCGGCTGGCGCGAGTCGCGGCTGCACGCATGGCGGTGGCCGACGCGGCCGAGCAGGCGATCGTGATCGCTCGGGAGGCGGTGGGGCTGGCGGGGCAGTTCCTCACCCATCCGCTCTCCGCGATGCTGTCCGATCTGGCGGTCTATCTGCGCCAGCCCATGCCCGACGCCCAGCGCCTTCGGGTCGGGCAGGCGGTGGCGCAGGGCTTGCTGGAGCTGTCGCTATGAGGCTGGACCTCAACGACGTCCGCCGGGCCGTCATCGTCGCGCCGCATCCCGATGACGAGATCATCGGGGCGGCGGGGCTGATCCAGGCGCTGCGGCGGCGGGGGAGCGGGGTTTGGGTCGTCGTGGTCAGCGACGGCGCCGCCTCGCATCCCGGCAGCCGGACATGGCCCGCCGCGCGTCTGATCGCCGCGCGCGAGCGGGAAAGCCGCCATGCGCTGCGCCGTCTGGGTATCCGGAGCGACCGGGTGACGTTCCTCGGGCTGCCCGATGGCGGGCTGATGGCGGAGGGCTATCCTTGCCGCGAGCGGCTGCACCGGGCGCTCCGCAAGCATCTGGGCATCGATCTGCTGGTCGGGCCCGCCGCCACGGATGCCCATCCCGATCACCGGGCGGTCGCGGCCGCGCTTGGCGGTTTTCGCTTCGGCGGGCGGCGTCTGACCTATCAGGTGTGGCCGCCGCAAAAGCGGATGGCCGCGCGGAGCCGGACCGTCTCGATCCCCGGCGGCGCTGCGGCGAAGCGCGCGCTGATCCGGGTGCATCGGAGCCAGCTGGGCGCGATCACCGACGATCCCCACGGCTTTTCGATCGCACGCCATGAACTCGCGGTCTTTTCCCACCCGGTCGAGCGTTTCCTCCCGGTAAGGCGATGAAGGCGATCGATCTTGGCGGCTTTGCCGAGAAGTTCGCGGCGGACGACGATCCCTGGCGGACCTTCTCCAACCGGGACGAGGCGGTGAAGCGCCGGGCGATCCTGCATGCGCTGGGCCAGGGGCCATGGGGCAGGGTCCTGGAACTGGGCAGCGGCAATGGATCGAACAGCCGCGCCATCGCCCGCCGCGCGCTTCGGCTCGACGCGACCGAGGGGACGGTCGAGGGCACCCGCCTGACGGCGCGGGCGATCGCTGCCTGGCCGCGAGCGCGGGCGATACCTTTGGCCTTGCCCGCCCGGTTTCCGCGACGGGATTATGATGCGATCGTCATCGCCGAACTGCTCTATTATCTTTCGCCCATCGCGATGCGGCATGTCGCGCGTGGCGTCGCCGCGGCCTTGCGCCCCGGCGGGCGGCTGGTCCTCGCGCATCATCGCATCGACTATTATGATTTCGCGCAGCACGCCGCCGACATCCAGGAATGCTTCCTGCGGATGACCGGCATGACCTGGCAGGTCGAAACGATGCGCCGCCGGGCGCGCTGGCATGTCCTCGTCGCGCGGCGGTGCGACGGGGTGCCCCGGACGGGTCTTTCCTCCCGCCATCGATAATCATTTGCTTACGGGCCGTAAGCGCCTAGACGACGCCATCCCCGGGGAACCGCTGATGCGCGGTCGAGAGATGAGCAGCAGCCCATGACCCGCCGAACCTGATCCGGCTGATACCGGCGTAGGGAGGGTGGCGGTTCCTTCGTCGTCCTTCCGTGTGAAGTGGACGAGAGACGATGGCTGTTGAGATTTCGTGCGATCGCAAGACGATCCGATATGGTGCCCTGCTGCTGTCCGCCGCGTGGCTGGCGCTGCCCGGCGCGGCCTCGGCGCAGCGGGCGACCGACGCGCCCGCCGATATCCGCGTGATCGGCCACCGCGATCCCGAGGGGCTGCTGCCCGACCAGACCGAACCCAAGGCGGTCAGCGAGATTTCCTCGGACTTCATCGTCAAGCAGGCCCCGACGCTGAACGCCTTCCAACTGGTGAGCCTGCTGCCCGGCGCCAATGTCGCGTCCAGCGATCCCTATGGCCTGTCGACCAGTTCCAGCCTGACGCTGCGCGGTCTGGGGCAGGATGAGATCGGCGTGCTGATGGAGGGCGCGCCGCAGAACGACATCGGCTATTACTACGCCTATCCGTCGCAATTCGCCGATGCAGAGAATGTGCGGGCGATCCGGCTGGCCCAGGGGGCGGTCGATCTCGCCTCGCCGACCGTCGGCGGCGCGGGCGGTCTATTGTCGCTGTCGCTCGACGATCCCAAGGCGGCGCGGGGGATGCTCGCCGATCTGTCGCTGGGGTCGTACAATATGCACCGGGCCTTTGTCCGGGTCGATACGGGGACGATCGGAAATACCGGGCTGAAGGCGTTTCTGTCCTATTCCAACACCCGCGCGGACAATTGGCGCGGCGCAGGCTATGATCTGCGCCAGCATGTCGATGCCAAGCTGCTGGGCGAATGGGGAAACGGCAACCGTGCGAGCCTGGCCCTGTCGTACAACGACGCCAATTCCTCCAGCTATGCCAGCCCCACCCTGGCCGATTGGCGCGCGCGGGGACGCGGTTTCAACTATGACGCGCAATATACGCCGGGGAATACCAATTATTGGGAACTGTACCGGGCGCCCTTCCGCAACCTCTATGCCTCGGCCCCCGTGCATCTGGTCCTGGGCGATCGGCTGACGCTGGACGCCACGACCTATCTCCAGTTCGGCTATGGCAATTCGCCCTATGGCACCCAGCTTGCGACCACCGGCAATTTCCTGGGCAACGAACAACTGGCGCAGCCGATCGCGCTGCCCGGCGCGGTGAATGGGGTCGCGACGGTGCTGGGCAATTATACCGGCGATCAGATGCGGATCGGCCAGGTCGCCAGCCTGACGCTGCGCGCGGGCATCCACCGGCTGACCGCGGGCCTGTGGTTCGACTATGGCACCGATCGCGTCACCCAGACCTATACCGCCGTCGGCACCGACGGACGCCCGGCCGACCGCTGGGGCTATCGCAGCAAGGCGATCCGCACCGCCGATGGCCGCCTGCTCGCCTATGAGAACCAGCGCACCGCGACCGTGACGAAGAGCGTCTTCGTGGCCGACAGCATCGCGCTGAGCCCCAGGCTGACGGTCGATATCGGCTTCAAGGGCGTCAACCTGCTCCGCAACGGCCGCAATTACCTGCCCGGACCGCAGACCCGCGTGCGCAGCGACAGCTTCGCTGCCCTGCCGCGCGCCGCCGTCCATTATGATCTCGACGATCGCCAGCAGGTCTTTGCCAACGTCACGACCAATTTCCGGACGCCCAACGAATTCACGCTGTACGACAGCTATGACGGCGGCGTGGTCTCGACGCGCGGGACGGACGCGTTGAAGAACGAATATTCGGTGTCGCAGGAGCTCGGCTATCGCTATATCGGGCCCAGTGTTTCCGCCTCGGTGACCGGCTTCCACTACAAATTCCGCAACCGCCAGCTGGCGACCGTGGTCGACAATGGCGGGGCGCTGGTCAATTCGACCCTGAACGCGGGCGGACAGACCTCCTATGGCGTCGATGCCGAGATCGATTATCGGCCCGCCAGGGGCGTCAGCGTCTATGTCTCGGGCGAATATCTGCGCACGCGGATCGATGACGATCTGCCGGTCGGCGGAGACTATTTGCCGACGCGGGGCAAGCGGGCGGTATCCAGCCCGACGCTCCAGTTCGGCGCCGGTGGCACCTATGACGATGGGCATCTGTTCGGCAGCATCGCGGGCAAATATGTCGGTCGCCAATATGCGACGTTCATGAACGACGAGAGCATCCGGGGATATGCCACGCTCGACCTGGCGATCGGCGTCCATCTGGCCGATTGGCTCGACGGCAAGCGGACCGATCTGCGGGTCAATGCGATCAACGTCACCGATCCGCATGTCCTGGCGGGGGTTCAGTCCGTCACGACCAACGCGAGCGATGTCGTCGGGCGCGGCGGCACGATCATCAAGGGCAATGCGCCGTCCTATTATATCGGCGGCGGATCGGCGGTCGTCGCGACGATTTCGCGCGGGTTCTGAGCATGGCCATCCCGGACGAGGCGGGCGCCGGTCACCGCGTCCATGGCATGGGGCTGGCGATGGAGGCGCCCACCTGGCCCGCGATCACGCCCGAGGAAGCGGCGGCCGTGCTGGCGCACTATCCGCAGGCCGCCCGGATCGAGGCGCTGCGCTGGCACTCGCCACGTCCCTTTTCCGCCGCGACGCTGATCGACACGACGGAGGGCATGCTGCTCGTCAAGCGGCATGATCGCCGGGTGCGCACGGCCGCCGGACTGGCGGAGGAGCATCGCTTCATCGCGTATCTCGCCGCTGCGGGCGCGCCGGTGCCCGAGATATGGCGCACGGGGCAGGGGGAAAGCGCGGTCGCGCTGGGCGAGGCGACCTATGAGGTCCATCGCCAGGCGCCGGGCGAGGATCTGTATCGCGACCGGCTGTCCTGGACGCCGTTCCAGTCGCTCGCGCACGCCCATGCCGCCGGGGTTTCGCTGGCGAGGCTGCACCGCGCGTCGCTCGGCTATGATGCGCCGCCGCGCCCCGTGCAGCCCCTGGTCGCCAGCTTCGGCATCCTGCCGGCGATCGATCCGATGACGGCCGCCGAAGCCTATGTCGCCGCGCGTCCGGCGCTGGCCGCGTTTCTCGCCGGGCATGCCTGGCACCGTCGCCTGTCGTCGCTGTTCGCCGCGTGGGGCGAGGGGCTGGCCCGGCATATCGCAGGTCAGCCGCCCCTGTGGACCCATAATGACTGGCACCCCTCCAACCTGCTATGGGCGGCGGACGATACGGTCCGGGCCGTGTTCGACTTCGGGCTGGCCGATCGCAGCTGTGCCGCGCATGATCTGGCGATCGCGATCGAACGGACCGCCATTGCGTGGCTGGAACTGGGGGAGGGGCGCGATGACGCCATCGCCGACCCCGCATCGGCACTGGCGCTGATCGCGGGCTATGAGGCGATGTCCCCCATCGACCCCGCCATGATGGAAAGCGTCATCGCAATGTTGCCGCTGGTCCATGTCGAGTTCGCCCTGTCGGAGATCGATTATTTCGCCGGGGTCGTGGGCGACCGGGACGCCGCCATGCTGGCCTGGGAGGGGTATCTGCTGGGTCATGCGGACTGGTTCGGATCGGCGGCGGGGCGGGATTTCCTTGCGGAGCTTCGGGCGGGGCGGAAACTGTGATGTCGACGCTCGAGATGGCGGCGGTGGTCATCAGCTTCCTGGCGATCTGGCTGACCGCGCGGCGAAGCCTGTTCTGCTGGCCGCTCAACCTCCTTGCCTGCGCGCTGTATTTCAAGCTGTTCCTCGACGTGCGGCTCTATGCCGATATGGTGTTGCAGGCGGTGTTCGGGGTGGGCATCCTTTATGGCTGGATCGTCTGGAGCCGCGAGCGTCGCGATACCGGCGCGGTCGTGGTGATGCCGATGTCGCGCCCCAAGGCGCTGGCGGGGCTGGCGCTGGGCGCGTTCGGCGCGGTGGCGATCGGCTGGTTCACCAGCCGACATACCGATGCGGCGCTGCCCTGGATGGACGCGACGCTCAGCGCCTTCAGCCTGGTCGCCCAATATTGGACGGCACGGCGTCACCGGGAGAATTGGCTGCTCTGGATCGTGGTCGATGTCGTCTATGTGGGCATGTTTCTCTACAAGGGATTGCTGCCCACCGCCGGCCTTTATGCCGTGATGATCGGGCTGGCGGTGATCGGCTACCGGGATTGGCGGCGCCCCTCGGCGGCCTCGGAAGGGGAGCGTCCCGCCGTGCCGCCGACAGCCTGATGAAGAAAAAAAGCGCAGCGGTCAGATTTCGATTGAGCGGGGCCGATATTTGAGCGTTAGGTTCTCCTATGCGGCATGGAAGTGGATGTGGTCGATGGTTCAACGCTGGCGGTGCCATGCGGGGGACGCCTATGGTCCCTTCGGCGCTCCGGTCGCACCCGCGATCCGACACCAGCCGCCCCGCCGTTAACACCGACGCGCCGACTGCCGCATGACGGGCCCCAAGGTCGCGCCGCCCTGGAGCGAGGAAGCCCGTGTCGCGGCGCTGCACCGCTATGCGATATTGGATACGGCGCGCGAGGTGGAGTTTGACGATATCGTCCGGCTCGCCGCCGATATTTTCGAAGCGCCGATCGCGGTCGTCAATCTGATCGCGGCGGATCGCCAGTGGTTCAAGGCGGAGGTCGGCATCGGCGCCGACGAACTCCCGCTCGAAGTGTCGCTCTGCGCCCATGCGATCCTGCAACCGGGCATCTTCGTCGTGCCGGATACCACGGCGGACGAACGGTTCGCCTGCAACCCGCTGGTGGTGGGAAGGCCGGGCCTGCGTTTCTATGCCGGGGCCCTGCTGGAAACCCCGGACGGGCTGCCGATCGGCACGGTGTGCGTGCTCGATACCAAGCCCAGGCCAGAGGGCATCACCGAGCGTCAGCGTCTCACGCTCGAGGTGCTGGCGCGGCAGGTCATGACCCAGCTGGAGCTGCGTCGCGAGATCACGCTTCGCGACGAACGGGCGGAGCGGCTGGAGGCCGAGATCCTCAGGCGGCGCGCGGCCGACCATGCGCACCGCGAGAGCGAACGGCGCCTGAACGCGGTGCTCGACAATACCCGCATGGCGGTGTTCCTGATGGATGACCATCAGCAGTGCGTCTATGCCAATGCGGCGGCCGAGGGTCTGACGGGCTATGCGCTCGCCGAGATGCAGGGGCGGCCGCTCCACGACGTCGTCCATCACACCCATCCCGACGGATCGCATTATCCGCTGGAGGAGTGTCCGATCGACCGGGCCTTCCCGGAACGCGCGCAGATGAGCGGCGAGGAAGTGTTCGTCCGCCCGGACGGCAGCTTCTATCCGGTCGCCTTCACCGCCAGCCCGCTGCTCGGCGATGACGGCCAGCCCATCGGCACGGTGATCGAGGCACGCGACATCACCGCCGAGCGCGCCAGGGACGCGGCGCTGCGCGAGTCGGAGGAGCGGTTCCGCAACATGGCGGATCACGCCCCGGTGATGATGTGGGTGACCGACCTGGAAGGACGCTGCACCTATCTGAACCGTGCATGGTACGCCTTCACCGGACAGGACGACCGGGTGGCCGAAGATTTCGGCTGGCTGGACGCGGTGCATCCGGACGATCGGGACTGGTCCACCAACGTCTTCCTGGCCGCCAATGCCAGGCAGGAAGCGTTCCGCCTCGAATACCGCCTGCGTCATCGTGACGGGACCTATCGCTGGGCGATCGACGCTGCATCGCCGCGCTTCGGCACCGATGGTCTGTTCCTGGGCTATATCGGCTCGGTCATCGACATCCATGAGCGTCGCGAGGCTGAGAATGCGCTGCGGATCAGCGAGGAACGCTATCGGACGCTGTTCGAGGCAATCGATGCGGGCTTCTGCATCGTCGAGGTCGATTTCGACGGCGATCGCGCGTTGGACTATTGCTTTGTCGAGGCCAACCCGGCGTTTGAGCGACAGACGGGGCTGATCGACGCGGTCGGTCGCACCGCTCGCGAGCTGGTGCCGGGCCTCGAACAATTCTGGTTCGACCGCTATGGCCATGTCGCGCGGACCGGCGAGGCGATCCGTTTCGAGAACGGCTCCGACGTGATGGGCCGGTGGTTCGACGTCTATGCCCTGCGGGTCGGGACACCCGAGGCGCGTCGCGTCGCCATCCTGTTCAACGACATCAGCGCCCGTCGTCGTGCCGAACTTCAGCTGCGCGAAATGAACGACACGCTCGAGCGCCGGGTGGAAGAGGCCGTCGCGGAGCGCAAGCTCTGGGCCGATGTCATCGAGAATACCGACGCACTGATCGCCGTGGTGTCGCCGGACTTCCGCTTCCTGGCGTTGAACTCGGCCTATGTGGTCGAGTTCGAGCGCATCTATGGCGTCTGCACGCATGTGGGCGACGCGCTCCCCGACCTGATGGAGCGTGTTCCGGCGCATCGCGAGGCGGTGCTCGGCATCTGGCAGCGCGCGCTGGACGGCGAGGAGTTCATGGTTGTCGAGGCATTCGGCGATCCCGACCGGACGCGGCCATATTATGAATTGCGCTTCAACGCCTTGCACGACCGCGACGGCGCTTTCATCGGTGCGTTCCAATATGCGGTGGATGTCTCCGCCCGGCTGCGCGATCAGGCGCGTCTGGCCCAGGCCGAGGAACAGCTCCGTCAGGCGCAGAAGATGGAGGCGGTCGGCCAGCTGACCGGCGGCATCGCGCACGACTTCAACAACCTGCTGGCCGGGATCAGCGGCAGCCTGGAGGTGATCGAGCGCAGGCTTTCGGCGGGGCGGACCGACGGGATCGACCGGTTCATCAACGGAGCCCAGGCCTCGGCACAACGGGCGGCGGCGCTGACCCAGCGGCTCCTGGCCTTTTCGCGCCGGCAGACGCTCGACCCCAAGCCGATCGACGTCAACCGGCTGGTCTTCGGCATGGAGGACCTGATCCGCCGCACGGTCGGCCCGTCGATCAAGGTCGAAGTGGTCGGCGCCGGCGGGCTATGGGTCGCGAAGGTCGATGCCGCGCAGCTGGAAAGCGCACTGCTCAATCTGGCGATCAATGCGCGCGATGCGATGCCCGGCGGCGGGCGGCTGACGATCGAGACGGCCAACAAGTGGCTAGACGATCGCGGCGCGCGCGAACGCGACCTGGCGCCGGGGCAATATCTGTCGATCTGCGTCACCGACAGCGGCACCGGCATCCCCAAGGACATTGTCGACCGCATCTTCGATCCGTTCTTCACCACCAAGCCGATCGGGCAGGGGACGGGTCTGGGCCTGTCGATGATCCATGGCTTCGTGCGGCAGTCGGGCGGGCAGGTCCGGGTCTATACCGAGGAAGGGCATGGGACGACCATGTGCCTCTACCTCCCGCGCTTCATGGGCGAGGTCGGTCAGGAGGACGAGCCCGACGAGGCGATCCCGGACGATGGCGCCGGGCGGACGGTGCTGGTGATCGATGACGAAGAGACGGTCAGGATGCTGATTGTCGAGGTTCTGCAAGACGCGGGCTATACCGCAATCGAGGCGGACGACGGGCCGTCCGGCTTGCGGATCCTCCAGTCGGACATCGACATTGATCTGTTGATTACCGATGTCGGCCTGCCCGGCGGGATGAACGGCCGCCAGGTGGCCGATGCGGCTCGCGAAGGGCGCCCGGACCTCAAGATCCTGTTCGTAACGGGATTTGCCGAAAATGCCGCGGTCGGGAACGGCCATCTGGCGCCCGGCATGGAGGTGGTCACCAAGCCGTTCGTGATGACCGAGCTGGGCAACAAGATCGCGGAGATGCTTGAACCGCGATAGGCCGGGAGCGCCGTGATCGGGACAGGTCGGGACCGGCATGGACGTCCTGTGCAACGCTATGACGAACAACGGATAATTCCCGCCGGTGCTCGCGTGCGTGGATAGCCCTATCGGCAGGACGAGGCAGTTCGGCATGTCGATTACAGGCCTATCCCGATGCCGTGACATGTTCGGAAACATTGCATGTATCGTTAATCAGATATTTCTATGGTGCTTCCCGTCGAGTGCCATGATTTCAACTTGTTGCATTCCGTAACTACAGGTCCATCATTTTTAACGAGCCGGTAACTTTGCGTGCCGTAAGCGCTCCCGCACCGCAGTGCCAGATCATGGCGAGTATCAAACTGGCGACAAAAGTCGCCGCTGCGTGAACAGGGAAGGGCTTGGTGACTTTGATGAATTCCGCATTGTGTACCCTGCGGTTTGGGATTTCGACGGTGGCTCTGCTGACCGCGATCGCTGCTCCGGCTTATGCGCAGGAAGCGGTGGCGCCACAGGCGACCGATACCGCCGAGCAGGCCGAAGCGCCGCAGACCCCGGTCGCACAGGATGCGAACATCCAGCAGCGCCCCGCCGCGCCCGTGGCGAAGCGCGAGGCGCCGCAGAGCGGCACGGTCGTCGTCACCGGCACGCTGTTCCGCGATTCCAACGCCAGCTCGATCTCGCCGGTCACCGTCCTGACCTCCGCGACGCTCCAGCGCGCGAACATCACCACCGCCCAGGACGCGATCCGCTCGGTCTCGGCGGACAGCGCGGGCTCGATCTCGACCGGCTTCCGCAACGGCTTCTCGGCGGGCGGCGCGGCCGTATCGCTGCGCGGTCTGGGCGTCTCGTCGACCGTGGTGCTGATCGACGGCCTCCGCTCGGCGAACTTCCCGCTCAACGATGACGGCCATAACGCCTATGTCGACCTGAACTCGATCCCGTTCAGCACCATCGACCGCATCGAAGTGCTGAAGGACGGCGCATCCTCGACCTATGGCGCGGACGCGATCGGCGGCGTGGTCAACCTGATCAGCAAGAAGAATGTCCAGGGTATTCAGGGCTCGGTCCAGGGTGGCACCACCGAAAAGGCCGATGGCTCGCACTATCGCGCCACGCTGACCGCCGGGTTCGGCGACTATCGCGAACAGGGCTTCAACTTCTATGTGAACGGCGAATATACCTATGACGGGTATATCACCAACCACTCACGCGGTTACCCGTTCAACACGCTCGATCTGACCCCCAGTGGCCTGCTCGACCGTAACCGCAACGATGACTCGCTGGTCCAGCCCAACCCGCAGGCGGTCGTCACCCGCGTTCGGCAGACCGATCTCAACAATCCGCTCGCCGGTCAGGTCGGTGCACCGCTGACCAACCAGTACCAGCTGCTGATCAATCCCAGCGCCTGCCCCTTCGGCAGCTTCACGGTCTCGTCCGGTTCGGCGCAGGGCACCGGTTGCAAGCACAACCTGCCCGATGAATATTCGATCATACAGCCGCGCCAGGAGCGTTACTCGACCACGGCCCGCCTGAACGTCCGTCTGGCCGAAGGTTGGGAAGCATTCGCGAGCGGCAGCTACTCGCATTCCGAAGTCGATATTCGCGGCACCCCGTCGGGCATCCGCCAGACCCAGCCCTTCGGCGGTTCGGCGGCGCTGGCCTCCAGCAGCCCTGGCATCGTCCTGCCGATGTATGTCTGCTCGGCGGGCGTGAACTGCGCCACGGCGGCCGATCGCCGTCTGAACCCGAACAATCCCTATGCGGTTGCCGGTGCCGATCCCACGCAGAGCGCGGCGCGCATCTATTATCTCTTCGGCGACATCCCCGCCAACAGCCATCGCTATGTCGACGTGTTCCGCGCGACCGGCGGCATCTCGGGCGATCTGGGCGGCGGGTTCAAGTTCCGTCTGAACGGCGTCTATGCGCGTGACAATTTCAGCGTGACGCAGCGCGGCTTCATCAACATCCAGGGTCTGCTGAACGCGATCAACACGGGGTCGTACAACTTCGTCAATCCGGAGCAGAACACGGCTGCGGTGCGCAACCAGATCTCGCCGGATCGCACGACGCCGTCCTATTCGACGGTGGCGACGATCGGCGGTTCGCTGCTCAAGTCGCTGATGGAACTGCCGGGCGGCGAACTCAATGTCGGCGCGGGTTTCCAGATCCGTCGCGAGACGCTGATGAACCGCAACCAGAATGCGGACCTCAGCTATTATTCGCTGAACACGTCGTCGGCACAGGGCCGTCAGACCGTGACCGCCGGGTTCTTCGAGATCGACGCGCCGTTCCTGCGGAGCTTCGACCTGAACGTCTCGGGCCGTTACGACCACTATTCGCAAGGCTATAGCCACTTCTCGCCGAAGGTGGGTGCGAAGTTCACCCCGGTCGAGCAGTTCTCGCTGCGCGCGACTTATTCGCAGGGCTTCCGCGCACCGACCTTCGCGGAAAACAACCCGGCCAGCAGCTATTCGGGCTTCTCGTCCTTCACGCCGCCCGCCAGCTTCATCGCCGCACATCCGGGCAACAGCGCCTATACGAGCACCTACAGCATCGGCAGCGGCTCGACCGGCAATGCCAATATCCTGCCCGAAGTGTCGCGCAGCTTCACCGTCGGCACGATCTTCAAGCCGGTGAACTGGTTCAACCTGACCGTCGACTATTACAACATCAAGAAGTCGAACCTGATCGTCAGCGGACCGCTCCGCGCCCAGGCGATCGCGGCCTATTATGGACAGACCAACGCGACCGCCGGTTGCGCCGCGCTGGCGGCGGTGGGTCCGGGCTATCAGTGCAACGTCATCGATGCGCCGGATCCCAACAACCCGAACGCGCTGCCCCGTCTGCTGGTGTTCAACGTGCCCTACGTCAACGCCAACTATCAGGTCAGCTCGGGCATCGACGTGCAGGCCAATGCCGCTTTCGAGCTGGCCAATGGCGCGCGCCTGATCAGCCGCCTCGACGTCACCCGCGTGCTTCGCCTCGACCTGGTGACCCCGGCGGGCGTGGTGCAGAAATATGCCGGTACGCTTGGGCCTTACCAGCTCTCGTCGGGTGGCGGTACGCCACGCATCCGTGGCAACTGGCAGAACTCGCTGGAGGTGAACAACTTCTCGATCACCGCGACGACCTATTATGTGGGTCGGATCAAGCAGGTCGCGGCCGATCAGATCACCCCGGTCAACGGCGTGATCGACCTGTCGTGCAAGAACACGATGGCGCCCATCGTGCAGGGCAGCGACGTGAACAACCAGTGCTATATCCGCCCGTTCATCTACACCGACCTGAACCTGGGCGTGCGGGTGAACGATCAGTTCCGCTTCTTCTTCAACATCCAGAACCTGACCAACGCCCGCGCTCCGCTGGCGGCGGCCGCCTATACCAGCAATCCGAACTATCTGAGCAGCTGGCATTATGCGGGCCTGGTCGGTCGCAACTTCAGCGCTGGCGCGAACTTCAACTTCTAAGCCAGTACGCCTGACCCTTGCGCACCGGACGGACCTCGTGTCCGCCCGGTGCGCTTTTGTTTTCGGGCCGGTTCGTCGGCGACGAAACTGGGCCCGAACGTCCGCGCACGAATGCGTGGACCAAAGTCGATCAGCGGGAGTTTGCGTTTTCCGAAGGGAAAACAGATGAACGATCGATCGGGGCAGCAGGCATCGGCCGCCAGCGTGACCGCCGCCAAGGTGCCCAGCCGCGACGGATTGCTCGGCCTGGCGGTGGCCGTCGTGGTGGTGGCGGGGCTGTTCCTCGCCAAGGACGTGCTGATCCCGATCACGCTGGCCGTGCTTCTGTCGTTCGTCCTGTCGCCGATCGTCTTGCTGCTGCGGCGATTGCGGATTCCGAAGGGCCTTGCCGTGTTCGTCGCGGTGCTGAGCGCGCTTGGCGTGCTCGGCGGTATCGGGACCCTGGTCGGCGTCCAGGCGGCCTCGTTGTCGGACGAGGCGCCGCGCTATGTCACCAGCATCCAGTCCAAGATGGAGAATGCGACGGGTTTCCTGACCAGGTCGCTCCCGTTCCTGGGGGCCAACAGTTCGGCCCCGGCGGTGACCGCCGATCCCAGGCTGGTGCGCGGCACCCGAACCCACCCGCTGAACGTCCGCGTCGTCGAGCAGAAGGCACCAGTCCTGCAACAGGTTGGCGGCTATCTGGAGCCGGTCCTCGCCCCGTTCGAGACGTTCGTGATCGTGCTCGTCGTGGCGATCTTCATCCTGATGCAGAAGGAGGATTTGCGCGACCGGCTGATCCGGCTGTTCGGATCGTCCGATCTGCATCGCACGACTGCCGCGATGGACGATGCCGGGCGACGCCTCAGCCGCTATTTCCTGTCGCAACTGGCGGTAAATGCCAGTTTCGGCCTGACGGTCGGGATCGGCCTGTGGCTGATCGGCCTGCCGGTGCCCGCTTTATGGGGCATATTGGCGGGCGTGCTTCGCTTCGTCCCTTATATCGGTGCGCTGCTGGGGGCCGCCCTGCCGTTGGTGGTCGCCGCTGGGATCGATCCCGGCTGGTCTACCATGCTGATGGTCGCGGGGCTGTTCATCGTCCTGGAGCCGGTGATCGGCTATGTGATCGAGCCGCTTCTCTATGGTCATTCGACCGGGCTTTCGCCGCTGTCGGTGGTGCTGGCGGCGGTGTTCTGGACCTGGATATGGGGGCCGGTCGGGCTGGTCCTGTCGATGCCGCTGACCTTGCTGCTCGTCGTCCTCGGGCGGCATATCCCCAGCCTGGAATTCCTCGACGTGGTGCTCGGCGATCGCCCCGCGCTGACCCCGGTCGAGAGCTTCTATCAGCGGATGCTGGCCGAAGACCCCGACGAAGCGCTGGAACAGGCCGAAAGCCAGCTCGCCGACCGGTCGCTGACCGCTTATTATGACGAAGTGGCGCTGGCCGCGCTGAAACTGGCGGCGGCGGATGTCGAGCGCGGTGCGATCACCCGCGACCGCGCGACGCGCGTCGTCGACTCGATGCTCGTCCTCGTCGGCGAGCTGGACCATCAGGACGATACCGCAAGCCCGCTGGAACCGCGCGGCGGATTGTTGCGGCCGCTGCCCGACGACCGTTCGGGCTTCGATGAAACGGCGCCCGCTTCGCTTCCCTCGGCGCCGTCCGGCTGGGAGCGGGGTGGCAGCGTATTGTGCATCGCGGGGCGCGGCGTGCTCGACGATGCCGTCACCGCGATGCTTCAGCAGTTGCTGACGAAGCGGGGCTTCGGTGCGAACCGGGTGCCGCACGAGGCGGGCTCGCGCGCCAATATCGACCGGCTCGATGCGTCGGGCGCCCGCATGGTGTGCATCTCCTATCTGGAGATTGGCGGCTCGCCATCGCATCTGCGCTATCTGGTCCGCCGTATCCGCTCGCGCGTCGGGCCCGTCCCGATCCTCGTCGGGCTGTGGCCGGAGGGAGAGGCGGCGCTGACCGACCGCGAGATCCAGCGGACGCTGGGCGCGGACATCTATGTCGGCACGCTGGGCGCGATGGTCGAGGCCTGTCTCGACCATGCCGGGGCCGAGCGGGAGGCGGCGGCATGACCGGGGCGGACGATCGTGCAGGCGAGGGTGCCCGGACGCCGTTGCAGGTGCCGCCTCGGGGCTGGCTCGCCATTCTCCGGCGCACCTGGGCGGAGATGGGCACCGACAATATCGGGATCATCGCGGCCGGGATCGCCTTCTACGTCTTTGCCGCGATCGTGCCGACGCTGGGCGCGGTGGTCCTGAGCTATGGCCTGTTCGCCGATGCGGATACGGTTCGGCAGAATGTCGAGGGCCTGTTCGCCTCGCTGCCGCGCGATGCCGCCTCGATCATCACCGACCAACTGCTGACGGTGGTCGAAAGCTCGAAGAACAAGCAGGGTCTGGGCCTGGTCGTCGCGCTGTTGTTGGCCTGGTACGGTGCGACCAAGGGGTCGTCGGCGATCGTTACCGGCCTGAACGTGGCCTATGATACCCAGGAGACGCGCGGCTTCGTGCGGCTGAACCTGTTGCAATTCGCGATCGTGGCCGGGGGCGTCGCGTTGATCTTCGTTGCGATCGGCACGACGATGCTGCTCGCCTTTCTCAGCGGGCTGATCCCCGACGCGCCGACCCCGATCCTACTGCTCATACGCCTAGGAGGCTATGTGCTGCTGGCCTTGCTGGTCGTCACGGCGGCGGCGATCCTGTTCCGGTTCGGCCCCGATCATCGCCATCCGCACTGGATATGGCTGTCGCCGGGGTCGGTGGGTGCGACCCTGCTCTGGCTGGCGGGAACGGCGGGGTTCGGTTTCTACGTGTCGAACTTCGGCAATTATGGCGCGACCTATGGTTCGCTGAGCGCGGTCATCGTCACGCTCACCTGGCTCTGGCTGACCGCCTATGTGTTCCTGATGGGCGCGGAACTGAACGCCGAACTGGAACGGCAGGTGGAAGGCGAGGGGGGCGAGGCGAAAACCGCAACCGATGGCCCGGTGACGCCGACAAAGCCCGATCCGGCGCAGGAACCGGCGGCCAGCACTCCGACCGCGATCCTGCTGGCCTGGGCAGGGAACGGGACCATGGCCACGATCGGTTTCGCCCTGCTGCGCCGGGGGCGGCCGGTCGGGATCGTCGCCCTCTCGCTTGCCGCGCATGCCGCATGGCGAAGCCGCCCCCCGCGCCGCCGGGTCTGATCCCTCCACCGGGCGAGCACAGGCTATCCGTGCGCCGGGATGTGGCTTAAACGAAGGCCGCAGACCCTGCCGCCTTGCCTCGTTCGAAGGATGTTTCATGCGTCTTCCCGTTGCCCTGCTCCTTGCGTCGTCTCTGGCTTTTCCGGTGCAGGCGGCCGTCCATCGCTATGGCGGCCTGACCCTCGCGCCGTCGGGTGGTGAGGTGGCCACGATCGAGCTGGACGGCGGCACGCATCCGGCCGTCGTGCTGCGCAATGCCGGGGACGGGCGGGTGGTGCGCCGGATCGATCCCTGCGCGACGTGCAGCTATTCGGGGCTGACCTTCACGCCCAAGGGGGACGGCGTGGCCTTTCTCGCGCGCGACCGGGAGCGGGGCGTCGTGACCCTGATGATCGCACGCGGTGACGGGGTTCGCCCGGTCGCGACCGTCGAGGGGCTGGCCTCGACCCCACGCTTCTCGCCCGATGGCAAGCGCGTGGCGATGCTGATCACGCTAGGGGCGACCAAGGATGTCGGCGCGACCCAGGCGGGTGCGCGGCAGGTCGGCGAGATCGGCGTCGCCAATGACGAACAGCGTCTGGCCATCGTGCCGGTAGGAGAGGGGACGACCAAGGCGATGCCGCTGTCGCCGCAGGGCCGCTATATCTACGAATATGACTGGACGCCCGACGGGACCGCTCTGGTCGTGACCTCGGCGCTCGGCAACGGCGATGCGAACTGGTGGGTGGCGACGCTCGACCGGGTGGATGCCAACACCGGCGCGGTCACCGCGATCGCCAGGCCGTCGACCCAGATCAACATGCCCCGCGTCTCGCCCGATGGGAAGACGGTCGCCTATATCGGCGGGCTGATGAGCGATTTCGGTTCGATCGGCGGCGATGTCTGGACGGTGCCGCTGGCCGGGGGCACGCCGACCGACCAGACCAAGGGGCAGCCGATCACCTTCACCTCGCTGGCCTGGACCAAGGGCGGGCTGCGCGCCGCGACGCTGCGCAACGATCAGATGGGGGCCGTCGCGATCGAGCCCGGTCGTGCTCCGCGTCCGCTATTTGCCCGGCCGGTGGGCCTCTCCGCCGGCGACGGCCGGATCGCCTGGGATGCGAAGGGCGAAATGGCCGCCAGCGTCGTCGAGGACTTCACCCATGCGCCCGCCATCTATGCGGGGCCTGCCACCGCCTTGCGCCAGATCACCCATGACAATGACGCCGCACATCCCGCCGTCCAGGCGCGCAGCGTGACCTGGACGAACGAGGGGTTCACCGTCCAGGGTTGGCTGTTGTCGCCGCTGTCCGCGCGGCCCGGCGTGAAGGCCCCGATGATCGTGCAGGTCCATGGCGGTCCGGCGGCGGCCAGCACGCCGCGCTTCATCGAGAAGGGGTTGGCCAGCGCGTTCGAGGATGCGGGCTATTACCGCTTCCTCCCCAATCCGCGAGGCTCCTATGGTCAGGGCGAGGCCTTCACCGCCGCCAACAAGCGCGACTTTGGCGGCGGCGACCTGCGCGACATCCTGGCGGGGATCGATGCGGTGGAAAAGCTGGCCCCGGTCGACGATGTGCGGCTGGGCCTGACCGGCTGTTCCTATGGCGGCTTCATGGCGATGTGGGCGAATACCCAGACCAATCGCTTCAAGGCGATCGTGGCGGGCGCGGGGCTGTCCGACTGGGTAAGCTATTACGGCACCAACGGCATCAACACCTGGATGATCCCCTATTTCGGCAAGTCGGTCTATGACGACTACAAGGCCTATGAGGACGTCTCGGCGGTCTATCACGTCAAGACCGCACGCACCCCGACCTTCATCTATGTCGGCGAGCGCGATATCGAGGTGCCGCCGACCCAGTCGGTCGAATGGTGGAATGCGCTGAAAAGCCAGGACGTGCCGACCAGCCTCGTCATCTATCCCGACGCCGGACATTGCGTGCCGACCCAGGCGGGCGATGTGATGAACCGGCAACTGGCATGGTTCGGCAAATATCTGGGCCAGCCCCAGCGCTGACTGCCCGCCCTGCCGCCTAGGGACGGAGCGGAGAGGGCCCCCGCGTGGCGGCGGGGGCGTCGTTCAGGACGGCGTGGCCGGTGTCGGCTCGGCGGGTTTCGGGGGCAGGTCCACCTTGATCTCGACGCGGCGGTTCCTGTCGCGTCCTTCCGGATCGTCCGATCCGTCGGGCTTGCGGTTGGGCGCGACGGGGTTGGCCTCGCCCATGGCGATGACGGTGATCCGGTCGGCGGCGGTGCCCTTTTCGACCAGATAGTCCCGCACCGCCTCTGCCCGGCGGCGCGAGGCGATCAGGTTGGACGCGTCGGAGCCGTGGGAATCGCTATGGCCCCAGATCGTGATCGCACCGCCCATCGCGAAGACGGGTTCGGCGATCAACGCGTCGATCTGCGCAAGCCCCTTGTCATCGGGCTTGGCTCCCTTGGCGGGGAAGGCGATGGTCAGGTCGATCGGCTCGGGCGTCGGCGACGGGGTGGGGGCGGGTTCGATATCCGGGCGGATGATCGATTTGGTCTCCACCTGCTCGTTCGCCATCGCGCTATTGTCCGGCGATGCCGTATTGGCGACGGGTTCGACCTGCGCGGTGTCGTTCGCGGGCGCGGGGCCCGCTGGCTGACAGGCGGCGATGCCCAGCGCGAGGGTCATCGCCGCGAGCGATTGCGCGGCCCGTTCGTTCAGCCTCTTGGTCGTCATGCGACAGCCTCTCCATTCTGGAATTGCAGTCTAGCCTCCGGATCCGCATGGCGCGAGGGGCCATAGGACACGACGATATCGCCCTTTTGCGGCATGGGCCGCGCGGCATGGGTGAAGAAGCGGATGCGGCCGTCCTTGCGCAGGACGAACAGCATATCCGCCTCGTCGGGCAGCGCCGAGCGGGCATGGTCGAAGTTGAACTGCTCGCTGATCCGCGTGCTGCGGAAGGTCCAGCCCGCCGCCTCGCGCCGCAAAATGTCCTCGACCCCGTGCCCGGCGGTGAACATGGCGCGCCCGCGCAAGGCACCCGGCAGGCTGCGATGGTCATGATCGTCGCCGCTGCCGCCCAGCTGATAGACCGAATCCCGGCCGATATGATGGGCGAACTCGCTGCAGACCAGCGCATTATAGGCCTCGTTCTCGGTGGTGGCGACCAGCACCTGGAACTGGCTGAGGTCCAGCCGTTCCTCCGTCGCTTCCGCCAGCAGTTCGCCATGATAGGTCGCGATCCCGACCTGCCGCGCGGCCGACAGCCGCTGCCAGCTCGAGTCCGTGATGCTGACTGGCAGTCCCAGCGATTGGATCTGGCGCGCCAGCGCGATGCTCCACGGCGTGCTGCCGACGATCAGCAGACCTTTCTGCATCGCGCCCGTGACCTTCAGCCAGCGCGCGACGAAGCGGATGCTGAACCCATGGGCGATGATCGTCGCGACCACGACGGCAAAGGACAAAGTGACGAGGATATTGCCATTGCCATAGCCGAGCTGGTCGAGCCGCAGCGCGAACAGCCCCGACACCGCCACCGCGACCACACCGCGCGGGGCGATCCACGCCACCAGCAGCCGCTCGTTCCAGGGGATCTTGCTGAAGGCCAGTGCGATCAGCACGGTCGCCGGACGCACCAGGAACAGCAGCGCGAGCAGGAAGGCAGCGAACCGCCACTCGAACAGGCGCAGCACCTCGAAATTCAGCGAGGCCGACAGGATGACGAACACGCCGGAGATCAGCAGGACGGTGACATTCTCCTTGAACGGATGAATGTCGCGCAGCGAGTCCAGCCGCATATTGGCGACCGCGACGCCCATGACCGTGACCGCCAGCAGGCCTGTCTCCTGCTGGATCAGGTTGGACAGGACGAAGGTGCCGATGACCGCGACCAGCAGGACCGGGGCCTTCAAATATTCGGGCACATGACCGCGCGGAAAGGCCCAGGCGATCGCGCGGGCCATCGCATAGCCGATCAGGCCCGACACCACGGCCGCACCGAGCAGCGCGACGACCACCGAGATCAGGGTGCCGCCCTGGTCGACGCGGCGGAGATATTCATAGGTGATGACCGCACATAGCGCACCGAACGGATCGTTGACGATCGCTTCCCATTTCAGGATCGCGCGGGGCCGTGCCGCGATGTTGCTCTGGCGAAGCAGGGGGATGACGACGGTGGGACCGGTCACGACCAGGATGCCCGCGAACAATATCGCCACCGGCCAGACCAGCCCCGCGACATAATAGCAGGCCAGCGCCCCCAGCACCCAGCCGAGCGGGATGCCGATCATCATCAGCCGGGTCACCGCGCCCTCGGTCTTGCGCAACTCACGGAAATTGAGGCTGAGGCCACCTTCGAACAGGATCAGCGCGACCGCAACCGAGATCATCGGCTCCAGCAATTCGCCGAAGATATGTTCGGGAACGATCAGCCCGGTGATCGGCCCGGCGATGACCCCCGCCGCTAGCATCAAGGCGATGGCGGGCCATCCCGTTCGCCAGGCAATCCATTGCGCACCGATGCCCAGGACACCGATCAATGCGAAGACAAGCGCGTGTTGTTCCATAGGGCCACTTAACACCCGGATACGGCAAAGGTAACCGTTGCGCCCGCCGATGCATCGCACTTGCCCCCCGGTCCGCCGGGCGGTCGCACGTATGAAGGGTCAATAGGGTGGCGCGATGCGGGCCCGATGTTCGCGCGCGGCCGCCGCCCACCAGCGCAGATCGTCGGCAAAGCGCGGAAAGGCCCTGGTCAGCGCGCCGCCGCCCTCGCCGGTCGGGTGCCCCCGGTCGTCCAGCGCATGGCCGATGCCGCCCACCGCCAGCGTGCTTGACACGACGACCATTCCCATTTCCGACAGCGTAGCGTGCCATGCGACGCTGGCATGGGCGCCCGCGAGCCGTCCCGCCGAATAGCTGGCGATGGCGGCCGGACGCCAATACCATTCCTCCAGGAAATGATCGGTCAGGTTCTTCAGGCCCGGCTGTTGGCCCCAATTATATTCGCCGGTCACGAAGACGAAGGCATCGGCGCTGCGGATTTTGGTCGCCAGCCGCTCCATCGCCTCGGGCGCTTCGCCCGCAGGATATTCCTTGTACATCCGGTCGAGCATCGGCAGGCCGACCGCCTGGGCGTCAATCAGTTCGGCCTCCGCGCCCCGTTCGCCGAACGCGCGGACCAGATAGTCAGCCAGGCGAATGCCCTGCCGGTCGGACCGGTACGAACCGTAGAAGATCAGGATAGTATCCGCCATCGCGCACCTCGCGGCCCGATCATGACCGTATGAGATGATCCCGGCAAGCCACTCTTATCCCCTGATATATCGCGTCACATTGGTGGCCAGCACGTCCAGGGGCACATTGCCGCCGTCCACCACCGCCTGATCGAAGTCGCGCAGGTCGTAGCGGGCACCGAGCGCGGCCTTGGCCCGGTCGCGCTGGGCGACGATCTTGGCGCGTCCGACCTCATAGCCACAGGCCTGGCCCGGCCACGCGCAATAGCGGTCGACCTCGCTCACCGCGTTGCTGCGCGGCAGGCCGGTGGCGGCGATGAACTCGGCCAGCGCCTTGTCGCGCGACCAGCCGAGCGCATGGATGCCGGTATCGACGATCAACCGCACCGCGCGCCATGCCAGCCCCATCAGATAGCCCAGCCGCCCGGCGGGATCGTCGCGGTACATGCCCAGTTCGTCGGCGAGCTGTTCGGCATAGAGGGCCCACCCCTCCGAATAGGCGTTGAACGCCAGGATCGAGCGGATCAGCGGCAGTTGCTGGGCATATTCGCCCTGCCAGACATGGCCCGGTATCCCCTCGTGATAGACCAGATCGGGAATGGTGACACGGTTGTGGATCGACGGGTCGCCCAGATTGACCCAGACCTTGCCCGGTTCGCGTCCGTCGATCGTGCCGGGCCCGCCATAGGCCGCCGGTGCGCCTGGCTCCTGTGCCGGGGGCATGCGGCGGATTTCCAGATGCCCCCGCGCCAGACGGCGGAACGCTTCGGGCAGGCGTGGTCGGATCGCGTCGATCCGGCCCTGCATATAGGCGATGATCTCGCGCCGTCCCGCGTCGCCATCGGGAAAGCCGATGCCCGGGCGACGCTGATAGGCCATGGTGCGCTCGGCGACGCTGCCCTGGGTCAGTCCCGCCTGACGCAGGATCGCATCCATCTGCGCCTGCAGATCGGCCAGCCGTGCGTGGCCCATGGCGTGCAATTCGGTCGCGCTGCGCCGTGTCGTCGTGCCCGCGCGCAGGCCCCATGCATACCATTCGGGGCCGTGCGGGCGGCTGTTCATCCCCGCCGCATCGGTCGCCACCGCCCGCTGTGCACGCAATTCGGCCAGCTGTCGCTCCAGCGCGGGCACGATCGCCGCGCGGACGATCCGTGCCGCCTGCGCGGTCCAGTCGCCGGGGATGGCGGCCGCCTTGCGCGCCAGCGGACCGATCAGCGGTCCGTCGCTCTTCGCCGCCTCCGCGATCGTGCCGGTCATCCCCGCGATCGTCTTGTCGAGCAGGAAGGAGGGCGGCACGACGCCCTGCTGGCGCGCCTGGCGGATACGCGTCGTCTCGCCGTCCAGCTGGGCGGGCATGGCGGCGAGGCGGGCCAGATAGGCCTCCGCATCCGCCTTGTCGCGGACCGGCTGGTCGCCGTCGAGCAACTGCGGCACGTCCAGCCATGCCCCGACATTCTGGATCACGGCATAGGGTGTGTTGCGCCAGTCGCCGATGGTCGCCACGCCATAGGGCAGGGCCATGCCGTCCAGCGCGGTGCGAAAGGCGGTCTCGACCACCGCCAGGCTGGTCGCGGTCGCGGCATTCAGGCCGGTTCGCGGCACCCGCGCCAGATCGCGCAGCCCCTCGCCAAGGAAACGCTGCCGCGCGGCCACGCCCGCAGGCGAGCGATCTTCCAGCGCGCGCCGCAGCCCGGCATGCACGCCTGTGTCGACACCCAGACTGGTCGCCCGCTCCGGCGCCAGCGCCAGCAGCTGCCAGGCCAGCCGGTCGAGCAGTGCGCCCGCGTCGCCGGTCGCGGCGGCCAGTCCCTGGGTCGAGGCCGTGACGGAAACGGCGCCGAGCCCGATCAGCGTGTCGCGGCGGGAAATAGCTCTGTTCATTTCCGATAGATGACCGGCCCGAAGCGCGGCGTCAAATGACACCAGCCTGACAGGTCGGCAGCGCGATTCGGGCGCTTCCCACAAAAATTTCAGGACCCCGTCCCCCTGACGATCGGTTCAGCTTGGCGTAGGGTTGCGTCGTGCATGGGCGTTCCTGCGACGACATTGGACTGAATAGGGGCTATCACACCAACATGACCGTATCGCGTTTTTCCGTCTCCGGCCAATCGGTCGCCCGGCTTCTGGCCACCCTTGCGACCGGCACGCTGGTCGCGGCGCCCGTGATGGCGCAGATCGCGCCGCCGCCCGTCATGGTGCCCGCGCCCTCGACCCAGACGCCCCCCGGCGCGACCGTTCAGCCCGTGCCCCAGGCTGTGCCGCCCAGCATTGTTGCGCCGGTGGCGATGCCCAGCCTGACCGATGCCCAAGCGCATCAACTCGCCACGCTGATCGCCAAGGGCGAGGTGACGCAGGGGCTGCGCTCCGGCGCGCAGCGCGATCTGTCGGCGCTGTCGCCCGCCGCGCTGATCCGCGTGGCGCTCGACTATGCCCATGCGGTTCATGCCGGACGGCTCGACCCCTCGGACTTTTCCAAGGACTGGGGCATCAGGCCGCAGCCCTATGACCCGCTGCCCGGCTTTGCCGATGCGGTGCAGAAGGACCGGTTGGCGGCCTGGGTCGCCTCGCTGCCGCCGCCCTATGCGGGGTATGACGCGCTGGTGACGGGGCTGGCGCGATACCGGGCCATGGCGGCGGCGGGGGGCTGGTCGCCTCTGCCGTCGACGACCATCGCTTTCGGGTCGAGCGGCCCGCTGGTCCAGCAGTTGCGCAAGCGACTGGCGATGGAGGACCCCGCCGTCAGCGCGACCGGCGCGACCTTCGACGAAAATCTGCTGGCGGCGGTGCGGCGGGCGCAGCGGCGGTACGGCCTCAACCCGGTCGGCACCGTCGGCAGCCAGACGGTCGCGGCGTTGAACGTGCCGGTCGGCCAGCGCATCCGCCAGATCATGGCCAATATGGAACGCTGGCGCTGGTTGCCGCAGCAACTGGAGGCCAAGCGCGTCCAGGTGAACATCGCGGCCGCCGTGCTGACCGTGTTCGACGGCGACAATCCGGTCATGTCGATGAAGGCCGTGACGGGACGGCCCGGCAACGAGACGCCGATGCTGGTTTCCTCGATCCACAGCATCGTGCTCAACCCGCCGTGGAACGTGCCCAGCTCGATCGCGAACAAGGAGCTGTGGCCCAAGGAGAAGGCCAATCCGGGCTATCTGAAGCGCAACGGCTTTCGCGTGATCGACAATGGCGACGGCAGCAAGCGGTTGCAGCAGGCCTCGGAGAAGAGCGCGCTGGGGCGGTTCAAGTTCGACTTCCCCAACGACTTCGCGGTCTATCTCCACGACACGCCCGCCCAGTCGGGCTTCTCGAAATTCGACCGGCTGGCCAGCCATGGCTGCGTCCGGTTGGAAAAGCCCGCCGATCTCGTCGCGCTGATGCTGAAGACGACGCCCGAATGGCAACCGGCGCAGGTCGACGCCGTTCTCGCCTCCGGCAAGACGGTGCGCGCGACGATGGCCGAGCCGGTGGCGGTCTATCTGCTATACTGGACGGCTTTTGCCGGGGCGGACGGGCAGGTGGGCTTCCGTGAGGACCCATATGGCTGGGACGCGCAACTGGCGACCAAGCTGGAGGCGCGTTCCGCCGAGCGGGCGGCCGCGACCGCGAATTGATGAGTGCGAAAGGGGATAAGATGATGAAGATCAATCAAATGCGCCGCTGGGGTCTGGTGGCCGCTGCCATGCTGCTTCCCACGCTGGCGGGCTGTTCGCAGTCCACGCCGGAGGAACAGCCGGTGGCCGCCGCCGCCGAGAATGAGCTGACCGTCACCGACGGCGCCGCCGACGAGAATATGACGGCGGTCGCCAATATGGACGAGGTCGCGGCGCCCGCGACCAATGCCGCCGAGGAAATCCCGCCGCCGCCGCCCGAGCGGACCGTCGATCAGCAGATGCTCGACGACGCCTCGGCCACCGGCATGACGTCGCGCGTGCAGCGCGATGCGCCTGCGGCCGATGCTCCGGCGGCCGAGCGCAAGGGCGGCGAGTAAGTATGGCCGGCGGGGGCGGGCGGCACGAGCCGTCTGCCCCCCTTGCAAGGATAAGACCGTATGAGCGAAGCCAGCGTCCATGCCGCGGGCGAACAGCATCTCGTCCATCGCACCGGCTGGCTTCGCGCGGCGGTGCTCGGGGCCAATGACGGCATCATCTCGGTATCCAGCCTGATCGTCGGCGTCGCGGCGGCTCCGGGGGCCACGGCAGGAACGGTGCTGCTGGCGGGGATCGCCGCGCTGGTCGGTGGCGCCTTGTCGATGGCGGCGGGCGAATATGTCTCGGTGAGTTCGCAGGCGGACACCGAACGGGCCGATCTGGCACGCGAGGCGGCGGAGCTGGTCCGTGCACCGCTCGCCGAAACGCGCGAGCTGGCGGCGATCTATGAGGCGCGTGGGGTCGATGCCGGGCTGGCCCGGCGGGTCGCCGAGCAGATGATGGCGCATGACGCGCTCGGCGCGCATCGCCGCGACGAACTGGGACTGGCGGATGATGGCGGGTCCGATCCGTTGCAGGCGGCCTTGTTCTCCGCCGGGGCCTTCGCCTCGGGCGCGATCCTGCCGGTGCTCGCCGCGCTCAGTCCGCGCGGCATGGTGCTTTATGCGGTGCCGGGGACCGCGCTGCTGCTCCTGGCCGTGCTCGGGGCGCTGGGCGCGCGGGCGGGTGGTGCCCCGATCGGGCGCGGGGCGATCCGTGTCGTCCTGCTCGGTGCGCTGGCCATGGGTGTCACCGCGCTGATCGGGACGCTGACCGGCAACATCGTCTAGGTGGCCGTGTTGAGCCATTCGCGCGGCCGGTGCGTTGACCCGTCTCCATCAGGAGAGTGACATGCGCGACGAACTCGACACCCCGACCGAACCCCAGAGCTTTGGCGACCTGCCGATCCAGCCGACCGGATCGGGTGTCCAGGATCTGGAAATCGCCTATGAGCAGATGCGCCTGACCGAAGCGGATGCGGCCCCCGCGCCCGATGCCAATGATGCGATCGCCGAGAGCGAGGCGCATCCGAGCTGATCGTGACGGCCCCGTCGGCCGATCGCACAGGGCATTCCCATTCGGAAAATATCTCGTATTGTGATGAACGATACCAGATAATGGATTCTCGATATGGCGGACCCAGTGCATTTCGACCGGCGGAGCCTGTTGCTATCGGCCACCGGCATGGCCGTGACAATGGGGCAGACATCCGCCCCGGCGGCCACTCTCCCCATACGCGACGAGGCCGCCAAGGGGACCGGTGCAACCTGCTGGCTCGACGGTGTACCACCGGATAGCCATGAGGGAATGACCTGGGGCCAGCCTTGGCCCAGGGGGACGAAATTCTCCTCCTCCTACCGGCTGGCGGGGGAAGGATCGGCTTCGCTGCAAAGCTGGCCGCTCGCCTATTGGCCCGACGGGTCGATCAAATGGACGGGCCATGCCCTGGCCGCCGATGCGGGGCGCGCCACCAGCTTGCGGGTCGAGCCGGGCAGGGCGCGGCAGGCATCGCCCTCTTCCGCCACGGCGCGAAGCTTTGCCGATCGGATCGAGGTGACGGTCGGCGATACGCTCTGGACGATCGGGCGACAGGGCGAGGCGATTATCCGCTCGGCGCGGCGAGGCGGCAAGACGGTCATGCGCGACGTCGGCCTCATCGCGACGGCACAGGACGCGCCCGACGAGGAGGACGGCGCCGCGCCCCGGCTGCTCCGCTATGCGGGGCGGATCGAGCGCGTCACGGTGGAACAGGATGGCCCCATCCGGGTCGTCGTGCGGGTCGAGGGACGTCATGCCGCGCCCGACGAACAATGGCTGCCCTTTTCGCTGCGCCTCTACTTCCATGCCGGATCGGCGTCGGTGCGGATCGTCCATAGCCTGATCTTCGACGGAGACCCCACGCGGCGGTTCGTGCGCGGACTGGGGCTGAGCGGGCAGGTGCCGATGACCGATCCGCTGCACGACCGGCATGTCCGCTTCGCCGGACAGGGCGATGGCCTATGGGCGGAGGCGGTCCGGCCGCTGACGGGATTGCGCCGTGATCCGGGGCGCGCCTTCCGCGAGGCGCAGGTTGCCGGACGAGAGACGCCGCCGCTGGCGACGATGGCGGCGGCGGTGCGCGACCGGCTGGATTACATCCCGCCCTGGGGCGAGTTCCGGTTGCGCCAGCCCAATGCTGACGGCTTCACCATCCGAAAGCGGACTTCAAGCAACCATGGCTGGGTGCCGGTCGACGGCGCCGGGCGCGCGGCGGGGCTGGGCTATGTGGGTGGCGCGCGGGGCGGTGGCGTCGCCTTTGCGATGCATGATTTCTGGCGGCGCTGCCCGGTCGGGTTGGACGTGACCGAGGCAACCGGCGAGGCGGCGCGCTTCACCCTGTGGTATCACGCGCCCGACGCGCCCGCGATGGATCTGCGCTTCTATCACGACGAGATGGGGATGGCCGATTATGCCCGACAGAACGAAGGGCTGGACATCACCTATGAGGATTATGAGCCCGGCTGGGGGGATGCGCGCGGGATCGCACGGACGACCGAATTCCGGCTCTGGGCGCTCGACACGACGCCGACCCGCGAGCGGCTGATCCGGATGGCGGCGCAGGTCGAGGCGCCGCCCCGCCTGCTCGCGACCGGCGAAGCGGTTCATGCGGCGGGGGTGTTCGGTGCCTGGACGCTGGCGGGGCCACCCGGCGGCGACGCGGCGGGACGGATTGAGGCGCGGGCTTCGCGCGAGCTGGATTTCTATATCGGGCAGGTCGAGCAACGGCGCTGGTACGGCTTTTGGGACTATGGCGACGTCATGCACAGCTATGACGCGGATCGCCATGTCTGGCGCTACGATATCGGCGGTTTCGCGTGGGATAACAGCGAGCTGTCGACCGACCTTTGGCTCTGGTACGCCTATCTGCGGACCGGGCGCGCCGATGTCTTTCGGATGGCGGAGGCGATGACGCGGCATACCGGCGAGGTCGATGTCTATCATCTCGGCCGCTTCCGGGGGCTTGGGACGCGTCACGGGGTGCAGCATTGGGGCGACAGCTCGAAACAGCCGCGCATCTCCAACGCCGCCTATCGCCGTATCTATTATTACCTGACCGCCGACGAGCGGTGCGGCGACCTGATGCATGCGCTGATCGACAGCGACCAGACGCTTCGCCATGTCGAGATCGGGCGCAAGGTCGGGGCCCGCGCGCCCGGTTCGGAGCCGCCCGGCGGCACCGGCGCGGTGGTCGCGGAGGGCAGGCTGCCGCCGGGAGAGGTCTTCGTCCAGTTCGGCACCGTCTGGGGGCCGTTGGTGGCGGCCTGGATGACCGAATGGGAACGGACGGGCGATCCGCGCTGGCGCGACCGGATCGTGGCGGGAATGCAGTCGCTCGCCGCTCTGCCCCGCCAATGGTTTGCGGGCGGCGCGCCCTTCGACCTCGCCACGGGACGCTTTGTCGGCGAGGGCGACCGGGTGAGCAAGAGCCATTTGAACGGGGTCTTCGGCGTGTTCGAGACGATGGCCGAACTGCTCGAACTGGTCGATGTGCCCGCCTATCGCGAGGCGTGGCTGGACTATTGCGCCTATTATAATGCCCCCACCGACGTGTTCCGCGCGAAGACTGGCGATCCGGGCAAGGGGCGGGGGCTGACCCAGGCCCATTCGCGCTATACCGCCTATGCTGCCGTCCAGCGCCGCGACCCTGCCCTGGCCCGCCGAGCCTGGGCGGAGTTTCTGGGGGCGGGCGACCGCGCCACGCGCGATCAGGCCAAGGGCGCGGTGCGCGTCTCCGGTCCGGCGGTGCTCAAGCCGGTGGACGAAATCCCCGACATCTCGACCAACGACGCCGCCCAATGGGGGCTGGCGGCGACCGCCAATCTGGCGCTGATCGGCCGGTGGCTGTCGTGAGGCGATGGGCCTGCGCCATGCTGGGCGTGGCGGCGCTGGCCGCAACGAGGCCGGGTGCGCGTATCGACGATTTTCGCGGCGACCTGTCGCGCTGGTCCGTCGAGGCCCAGCCGGGCGCGCAGGTCGTCGCTCGGGACGGAGTGCTGGATATCGACGCGGCCGACGGGGTGACGATCTGGTATCGGCAAAGGCTGAAGGGGCCGGTCGCGATCGACTATGACGTGATGCCGGTGGTGGAGGGCGGGGCGCATGACGCGGTCAGCGACGTCAACGCCTTCTGGATGGCGCGCGACCCCAGGGTGAAGGGCGGGTCGGTGCTGACCCGGCGACGCGACGGCGCCTTTGCCAGCTATGACGATCTGGAGACCTATTATGTCGGGATCGGCGGCAATCGGAACAGTACGACGCGGATGCGCCGCTATGTCGGTCGCAAGGGGGATCGGCCGCTCCTTCCCCAGCATGACCGCAGCGATCCCGCCGCGATGCTGGTCCCGAACCGATGGACCCATATCCGCCTGATCGCCGATGGTCACGACATCGCGGTCGATCGCGACGGCCAGCGGCTCTTCACGATGCAGGACGCCGCCCCCTATCGCAGCGGCTGGTTCGCGCTGCGCACCACGCGCAGCCATTTGCGGGTTCGCGATGTGCGGATCACGCCGCTGGGCCGATAAGAAAGGGGCCGGATCGCGTGGACCCGGCCCCCGCAGTTGAGGGAAAAAGGCGAGCCCGCTGCGGCTCAGAATTTCAGGTTGAAGCCCGCGAAGAAGCGCTGCCCCGGATAGAAGACCTCGGACGTGCCGATATTCTTGATATAGGTCTTGGAAAATTCCTTGTTGATGTTCTGCATCTCCATGAACAGCTGATAATGCCATTCGGGGAAGCGGAACGTGACCTTGGCATCCAGATAGCCTTCGCCCTTGCGATAGATGGGCAGGTTCCCGTTATTGGAATCGGCGACGACCGTCAGCCAGTCCGACCGGAAATTATAGGCCAGGCGGGCGTTCAGCCATCCCTTGTCGTAGAAGACGCTGGCATTCCAGGTCCATTTGGACAGGCCGGGATAGTCGTTCAGCGGATCGCCGGTCGCGCTGTTGGTCAGGTTGGTGCGCAGTGCCCGAGCATAGGTGACGTTGCCGCTGGCGCCCAGCCCATCGAACGGCGCGGGCAGGAAGGCGAAGGCGGTCTGTGCGCTCGCTTCGATCCCGTCGAGCAGCGCGCCGAAGCCGTTCACCGGCTGGCGCACCGTATAGGTCACGCCGTCCTGGAACAGGTCGACGCCGGTGCGCAGCACGTTCAGGATGACGAAGCTGCTCTCATATTTCTTGTAATAGCCCAGGCTGAACAGCGTATCCTTGTTGGGATACCAGGCCAGGTTCACCTCCCACTGGTCGGCGCGATAGGGCTTGAGCGCGGGGTTGCCCGCGGTGCAGACATCATCCGACGCGGCGACGGTCGCATCGTCCAGGCAGTTGATGTTGGGCACCAGATCGGTCGGCTTGGGCCGGGCGAGGTTCTTGGCCCAGTTGGCGCGGAAAACCAGATCGGGCGTGAGCTCCAGCGCCGCGTTGAAGGCGGGGAGGATGTCGACATAGCTGTTGCGCAGCGAGAGCTGCTGTGCGCCGAGCACCACGGTCTCGGTGCCGCCCGTGGCGGTGAAGCGGGTCTGGCGGCGGATATTGGTGCCCGTGCCCACATCCCGGGTATAGACATAGCGCACGCCCGCATTGCCGGTCAGGCGCATGCCGAAGACATGGGTTTCCAGATCGCCCTGGACGTAACCGGCGGCGACCGTCTCGTCGATCTTCAACTGGGGGATCTGGGGCTGGCCGTTGGCTTCGCGGACCAGATCCTGGTCGAAACCGGACAGGTCGTAATATTGGCTGAGCAGCGACGGCGAAAAATTGGCGAAGGCGAGGCGATTGGGGATCGAGGAGGATGCGCCTTGCAGCCCCGCGAACATCGGCGCGCCGCCGGTCGTGGTGCCCAGGGACCGGATAAGCCCGGCATATTCGTCGCGCGTCAGATAATAGGTGCTGCCATTGACCCGCTGCGGCACGGTGGCGGCGTTCACGACCTGGGTCGTGAAGGACACATTGGCGCTCGATTGATAGACCGCCGGGGTGGTGCCGGCCGCCGGGGTCAGCAGACGCGACCCGCCACCTGCATAATTATAATAGTCGGCCCAGCGAAACTGCCCGCCAAACTCGATAGTCTTCAGCGGGCCCCAATCGGCCGCCCAGGTCCCGTCGAGCTTCAGCTGGTTCTCGTTATTGCCCGAGTCGCCCGGACGATATTGGATACTCGGCCCCGCCTGGGCGGTGTTCCCGGCGCGGTTGTAATCGGTGTAGATATTGGGATCGGCGGGATTGACCGAACTGGGATAGGTGAAGACCGGAATGCCCAGATCGTTGCGCCGGTCGACCTGCATCCCCGCAATGCCGGTGCTGATCGCGATCAGGTTGGTTTCACCCAGCGTCCGCGATTCGCTGCGCGAGGCCAGACCCTTCAGCCGCAGGCGATCCACCACCCAGTCGAAACCGGTGATATAGTAACGGGAATTCTGGTCATATTGGAAGTCGCGGCGCTGAACGCCCAGGATATTGGCGGACCCGCTATAGACGGGGGCGGACGCGCTGCCGATATTCGCCGCCGACAGGGCCGTGGTGTAGCTGGTGACGACATGGTTGCCGTCGACCGTCGATGTACCCAGCTTGACCTGTGGCGTCGAACCCGTACCGAGCGACGGATCGAGCTGGTAACGCTGGTAACGCCCCATATCGAGCGAATAGTTGACGTCCATCAACCGCTGGTTGCGGCTGTTGAACTGCACTTCCGCAAAGGCGCGAAAATTGTTCGAGAATTCATATTGCAGCGTGATGTCGCCCGACAGGCGCTTGTCGCGGCGAACCAGGTTGCGATAGCGGGGCACGGTCGGCGCCCAGTCGAAGAACTGATTTTCGCAGGCCGCCCGGCGGGTGGCGAAGGTCTGGGTCGCGGTCGCGCCGACACCCGCGCAGCTGGCATAGGTATTGAACGCCGAATAGGCCGGGTTGGCGACCGTCTTCTGGTCGGAATGGTCGAAATCGGCGAGGCGGCTGTAATTGGTGTTGCTGGCATAATCCTGCCGCGTCGAGACGTCGCTATAGGTGACGTTGGCCAGGAGACCCAGCCCGTCGATGAAGAATTTGGGCGTGCCGATCAGCAGCGTCGCGCGGGGCTTCCAGTCCTGCGTCGTGTCGAGATGCTGTTCGGAGAAATTGAGATTGGCGATGAAATTTTTCAGTTCGAGCGGCTTGCGCGTCTCGATCTGGATCGTGCCGCCGATGCCGCCCTCGGTCAGCTTGGCCTGATAGCCCTTGTAGACGTCGATTGACTTGACGAGCTCGGAGGCGAATTCGCGGAAGTCGCCCGCGCGAGAACCCAGCGCGGAGGATTGGCCGACGCCGTTGATCTCGACGCGATTGAGGTCGGGCTCGACGCCGCGGATCGATACCTGATTGCCCTCGCCGAACTCACGGCTGAGCTGGACACCGGTGATCCGGGCCAGGCTGTCGCCGATATTCTTGTCAGGGAAGCTGGCGATATCGTCCGCTACGATCGAGTCGACGACGGTGCCTGCATTGCGCTTGCGGGCGATCGCGGATTGTAGCGAGGCGCGGGTGCCGATGACGATGATGTCCTCGGGGCTGACCCCGTCGAGCTTGTCGCCTTTCCCCTGATCGGCGGTCTTCGCGGCATTTTGCGCAAAGGCGGGCGCGCTCAGCGCCAGTCCGACGGCCAGCACGCCCCAGGCCGATGTGCGCAGCATCCCGCGTAGCAGGTGCCGGTCGCCCGCGTGACGCGACCCGGTGATAGCGACGAAACCCGTCATGGCATCCTCCCTCTCGCCCCCGGTGCCGCCGCTGTTTCTCGGCTGACGCTATAGGGCTGCTCCAATCTGTCTTGGTGTATATAACCACAATATGGAATGCAATCATATAGATTGGAATTTTGACTCGTTGGGCTATGGTGCTGTCAGGCAATGCGAAAGGCGGCATATGACCCGGATCGCCGTGCTTATTTGGGATAGGAGAGAGGCATGATCGGCAGGCGGCGCATCAGGGGCGGTATCGCATCATGGGTGATGATGGCGGCCGTCTGTCCGGTCCATGCCGCGCCAGCGCCGGAGCGCCAGGCCGAAAAATGGGACCGCGGCGTCGTCGCGGTTCCCGCCATCGGGGGCGGGGTGCTGGTCAGCTGGCGCTCGCTGGCAAGCGATGCGCCAGGCGCGGGGTTCGAGGTGTTTCGCGACGGACGCAGGGTCTCGGTCTCCGCCATCACCGGCTCGACCAATTTCCGCGATGGCGGTGGGAGCGCCGCCAGCCGCTATGCCGTGCGGATGATCGCGCCAGGCGCGGCGGGCGCGGTCAGCCCGGCCGTGCCGGTGTGGGTGAAAGGCTATGCCTCCATTCCGCTCGACCCACCGCCGGGCGGCGTCACCCCGGATGGCGAGGCCTATGGCTATACCGCCAATGATGTGGGGCTGGGCGATCTGGATGGGGACGGGCAGCCCGATCTGGTGTTGAAATGGGACCCCACCAATAGCCATGACAACAGCCAGAGCGGCTATACCGGACGGGTCTATCTCGACGGCTATACGCTGGCGGGCAAGCGTCTGTGGCGGATCGACCTCGGCCCCAATATCCGCGCCGGGGCGCATTATACCCAGTTTCTGGTGCAGGATTTCGACGGCGACGGTCGGGCCGAGGTGGCGATGAAGACCGCCGACGGCACGGTCGACGGGCAGGGGCACGTGATTGGCGATCCCAAGGCCGACTGGCGCCAGCATGACGGAGAGGTGCCGCAGGCCGACAGGACCGGCGCGCACATCACCGCCGACGGGCGCATGGTCGCCAGGCTCGCCGGACGGATCCTGACCGGGCCCGAATATCTGACGGTGTTCGACGGCATGACCGGCAAGGCGCTGGCCACCAAGGCCTATGATCCGCCGCGCGGGCCGCGCCACGATCCGGGTTTCGCCTGGATGGCCGCGCATTGGGGGGACGGCTATGGCAACCGGGTCGACCGGTTTCTGGCGGGGGTCGCCTTTCTCGACGGGCGGCGTCCCAGCATGATCTTCGGGCGCGGCTATTATGGACGAACGGCGATCGCCGCCTGGGACTATCGCGACGGCCAACTGACCGAGCGCTGGCTGTTCGACACCGACCAACCCGGTAATCAGGACTATGTCGATCGCGGCAACCACCAGCTGAGCATCGCCGATGTCGACGGAGACGGTCGCGACGACGTCATCTACGGCTCGATGGCGGTCGATGCGGACGGCAAGGGGCTGTGGACACGGCCGCTCTATCACGGCGATGCGATGCATGTCGGCGATCTCGATCCCGCCCGGCCGGGGCTGGAGAAGTTCGGCGTGCACGAACAGGTCGGCAGGAATGGCGGGATCGGATCGGCGCTGCTCGATGCCCGGACCGGGCAAATTCTGTGGACCAAGCCCGCCACCAGCGACACCGGACGCGGCCTGTCCGCCGATATCGACCCGCGCCATGTCGGCGAGGAGATGTGGGGATCGAACCAGCCCGATCTCTACGACGTCCACGGCGTATCGGTCGGCCCGCATCCGCGCCAGACCAACTTCGCCATCTGGTGGGACGGCGACCTTCTTCGCGAACTGCTCGACGGGACGACCATCTCGAAATGGAACTGGACGACCGGCAAGGCCGAGCCGTTGCTGGCGGTGGCGGGGGCGGCATCCAATAACGGGACCAAGGCCAACCCCGCGCTACAGGCCGACCTGATCGGCGACTGGCGCGAGGAGGTGGTGTGGCGCAGCGCCGACAATCGCGAGTTGCGCATCTATACGACGCCCTGGCCGACGACGCACCGGATCACCACGCTGCTCCAGGACCCGGTCTATCGCGCCGGGATCGCCTGGCAGAACACCGCCTATAACCAGCCGCCGCACACCGGCTTCTATCTGGGCATGACCAGGCCGTCCGAACGGGCGGAGTGACCCGGTCACAGCACCGGATTGCGCCCCCAGAGCTGATCGTAGCGCCAGCCCGACAGATCCTCGACCACCGCGCGGGTCCGGGCGCTGGCGGGTTCGCGCTCACCGGCGCGGAGCCGTTCGATCTCGTCCATCAGCACGGCATGGGATGCCGGGTCGAGCCGGAAGCGGAGCGACACCCATAGCCCGAAGGCCAGCAGCGCGAGGGTGCCGCCGACCATCACCGCGACGATGGCGTGGACGGTCGCCGGGGACTGGCTGGCCGCACCGGCGATGAAGCCCGACGCCTGCAGGATCTGGCCGACCGCGATCAGCGCAACGGCCTGCGACATCTTGCGCACGAAGGTCATGACACCCGCAAATGCGCCCTCGCGGCGGCGGCCGGTGACGATCTCGTCGACATCGGCCATGTAGTTGTAGGTCGCCCAGGGGATATAGTTGAGCGCGCCGCGCCCCAGGCCCGCGAACGCGACCGGCAGCACGAAGACCCAGCCGCTGGCGCCCCGGCCGGTCCACCACAGACCGAGGAACAGCAGGACGCCCAGCGCGAAGCTGCCCCCCGCGATCTGGTACGCCCGCGCCGGAGAGGCGCGCAGCGCGAAGTTGATCGCCAGCAGGACGGCGAGGGTCTGGACCGCATAGGTCAGCCCGGCCAGGTTGGACACGGCGAGCGTCGTGCCGCCGAGCGCGAAGACGACGAAATAGGCGAAGGCGGCGTTGAAGATGTCCTGGCTGATATAGCCGCCCAGATACATGCCCAGATGCAGCCGGAACGCCCGGATCCGCAGGGTCGAGAACAGGTTGCGATACAGGTCGCGGATCGCGGCCAGCGGCGTCATCCGCTCGCGCGCCAGCGCCATGGTCTCGGCCGAACGCGGTCGCTCCCAGCTGAACAGATAGAGCATCGTCGCCGAGGCCATGAATAGCGCGGAGAATAACAGGCCCATATAGAAATAGGTGTCGGGCGAATCCTTCCCAAGATGCTCGATCAACCGGCCCGGTAGAATGGCGGCGAGGATCGCGGAAATCTGGCCGCACATGATCCGCCACCCGGCGAACTTGGCCTTGGTCCGGTAATCGCTCGCCATTTCGGCAGCCAGCGTCTCGAACGGAATGATCTCGAGCGCATAGACCAGCTCGAACAGGACATAGGTGACGAGATAATAATAGAAGCTTTGCCCCGCGACCCACATGATCGCGAAGGAGGGGAGCAGCGGGATGGCTGCCAGGATGAAGGCCCGCCGCCGGCCGAACCGGCGGCCCGCCCAGGTGTCGCCGAACCGGTCGGAGATATAGCCGATGGTCGGGCTCGCCACCGCGTCCAGCACGCGGGCGATGCCGAAGATCAGCGTCGCCTGCGCCGCCGACAGGCCGCAAAAGCTGGTGTAGAAGAACAGCACCCAGGTGCTGATGACCGCCATCGAGCCCGCGCCCAGAATGTCGTTCGATCCATAGGCGGCGAAATTGTACCAGCGAACGCGACGAGGGGGCGGGGACCCGGTGGCGGGGCCCATCAGATATAGGTCCGCAGGAATTCGCCCAGTGCGCAGACCGCCAGGCTCTGGCCATAGGGCATCGAGGTCAGCGCGATGTCCTTGTAGAATTGCATCGTGTCGCCCATCGCGGTGCCGAAGCTGACCTGCTTCAGCTCGCCATGCTCGTCGATATTGGCGAGCACGGCGCGGATCGCCTTGATCCCGACCGCTTCGTAACGGCGCGGCAGATAGCCCTTCCGCACCGCCTTCAGTATGCCATAGGCGAAGCCCGCGGTCGCCGATGCTTCGAGATAGCTGGTCGGATCGACGATCAGCGTATGCCACAGCCCGCTCTCGTCCTGATGCTCGGCCAGCGTCTTTACCTGCGCCGCCAGCGTGTCGATCAGGAAGGTGCGGAAGGCATCGCCCTCGGCCAGGTCGAGCATCTCGATGATCTCGGGGATCGCGATCGTCACCCAGCAATTGCCGCGCGCCCACAGCGCGCCCGCGAAGTTATGGCGGCCGTCGAAGGTCCAGCCATGATACCAGAGGCCCGTCTGGCGATCGAACAGATATTTGATGTGGACGAGGAACTGGCGCTTGGCCTCCTCGATATAATGCGGGCGGTTCAGGATCTGGCCGATGCGGGCGAGCGGCAGGACGCTCATCATCAGCGTATCGTCCCACATCTCCTGCGGGTTCTCGTCGTTGAAGACGATATGCTGGAACCCGCCTTCCTCCGTCTTGGGCAGGCCGTCATCGGCCATCAGCCATTCGGCCCAGATGTCGAGATAGGGCAGATAGGTCTGGTCGCCGGTCTGCTCATAGAGATTGGCGAGCGTCAGGAAGGGCGACATGGTATTGATGTTCTTGGTCGGGGTGCCCGCCGCGAAACGGTCCTCGAACCATTTCAGCATCACGTCCCAGGCCTGTGCGTCGCCGGTCTGTTCCCAATAGCGGTACAGGCCGAACAGGCCGATGCCGTGGGTCCATTCCCAATCGTTCCACCCCTTGGTGTCGATCACCCGGCCATCGTCCAGACGGAGCAGGAACTCACCGGTCTCGTCCCGGATGTTGACGAGATTGTCGATCAGCCTGGCGATCTGCGCCGTCACCTCGGCGCGGGGTATGTCGTGCGTAAGGGCTGCCACGGGAATGCTCTCCGAAGGATCAGGGGGTGGGATAGAGGTCGCGGTAAGCCGGGGCGGCCACGTCGGTGACCGCGACGCCGCCGCGCGCATGATGGAGGGTGACGAGCCGGACCGGCTCGATGACGTTGCCGGGCACCCCGTCGCTCGTCACGGCGAGCGCCAGCGTGTTGCGCCCGCGATGGCGCAATATGCCCTCGGGGATGGGGAAGACCCGCTGCGGCCCGACATTCGCGACGAACTGGCCCATATTCCAGCCATTGACGAAGATCAGCACCCGGTAGCGCCCCGGCGAGCGCGGCGTATCGGGGTCGCCGATCTTCAGGCCCAAGGTCACATCCTCGCCGCTCGGCACCGACAGGTCGAACGTGGTGCGATACCAGTCGGTCCCGGCATGGGGTTTCGCCTCGGTCAGCTTGACCGCCTGCCACCCGTCATCGGCAAAGCCCGGCAGGGTCCAGCCCATGCGTTCGCCATAAAGGCCGCCATTGTTGCTCGGTCCGCGCGCGACATCCCGCAGGTCTTCGCCGCCAGCGCGCCCCTGGATCCGCCACGCGATCGGCACCGCGAAGCTCTTGCCGCCCGGCCGGGCCAGCGATACGGAGATCAGCCCGCGCGGCTCCTTGTGCGCGTCATCGACGTCGAGGTCCCAGTTATGGCCGTTCACTCGCACCATCGCGGCCAGCACATGCTCGCCGGGCGCCTGGGCCTGGCGAGGCAGGATGAATTCGGCGACCCCGGTGGTGATCGGCCGGGGCAGGCCGCCTGCCAGTTCGTGCTGGCCGATCAGCGTCCCGTCGAGGAAAAGCTGGACCATCCCTGCGCCGCCCGCCCCGTAATGGACGGTCGCGGTCTGCGCGTCCGCCGAGCCGGTGAAGCGACCGCGATACCATACATCGCCGTCATGAAAGCCATAGGCATCCGCCCCGAGATTGGGCTGGCCGGTCGGTGGGCGGATGGTTGCCACGTTGCGGGCGGCCCCTGCGATGGCCCAGCCGGAGTCGTCGAACTCCACGCCCGTCTCCGGCGATCCCGGCGCATGACGCCATGTCGCGCTGGTCAGGTCGGGCAGGGTCAGGCGTTGCGGTGCGGGCAGGGGACGCAGGGCCACCAGACTGCCGCTTGCCGAACGCGCGACGGGCACCACCTTCCCGTTCCAGCGGACCGTGCGGATGCCCGGCGGGGCCCAGACCTCCAACGGCTCGGCGCCCTCGCTATCGCCGGTCAGGTCTAGCGCCTCCCGGTTCGGCGTCGCATGACGGACGAGCGTGGGGCCGCGTTCCAGCAGGCCGTCCTGTCGGAAGAAACGCTGCGCCGCCGCGACGTCGCCGATCAGCAGCAGCAGGGGCGGGCGACCGCCGCCCGCGATCCGCACGCGGGCCAGACCCCGATGCGTATAGGTCAGCCGCAGGTCCCCCTTTGCCGGATCGAAGGCGCTGGCGACCCGTCCCTCCAGGACCGTGACCTTCGGCGGGGCTGCATAGCGCAGCACCGTCTCCCCCGGCTCGTCCGTGCGACCATAGAACAGCGCGACATCCTCCGCGCCATGGCGGATCGTCGTCTGCAATTCGGACGTCGAATAGACCAGCCGTTGCCGCTCCAGATCGACGCCCGCGACCAGCAGCTTGGCATCGCGGCCATGCAGCTCGCTGGCAAAGCTGTAGCGTCCGTCGGGCAGGTCGGCAGTGATGGTGAACCGCGCATCGCCGGTCGCGTTGGACGGCTTGGGTGCGACGAAGAGCAGGCGTGCGTCGGTGTCGGGATTGCGGTCGTGATAGACCTGCACCGCATCGCTGCCCGTGACGGCGACGGGCGGGGCCTTTTCCAGACGGGCGAGATCGGGCACGGCGGCAAGGAACTGGCCGAGCTGCTTCAGCTCCAGCGCCTTGGGCCGCAGATTGCGCGCCTCGTCGATCGCCGAACCATAGTCGTAGGAGGTATAGACGACGGGCGCGGGCAGCCATCCCCAGCTCGTGCCACCATAGCCCATATAGATGCTCTGGATCGCGATGCCGTTGGCGATGTTGGTGCCGTAGAAGACCCGCTGATAGCCGGTCCCGCGCTGGACGGCGTTGCACGGATACATGCCGTTCGACCCCCAATAGTCGAACCAGCCGCCGCCGAACTCGGCGATGAAACCGGGCGTGTGCGGCGAGGCGCTCGCTCCGCCCTTGGCACCACCGGGACCGTACAGGCCCCAGTCCGGAGCGGGGGCACCTTTGGTCGGCACATTGTCGACCCCGCACACGCCGCCGGGATAGCCGTCGAAGGCATAAAGCTCCTGCGGTCCCGCGACGGTCAGCGGCACGCCCGAGCTTTTGGGCACCCAATAGCCGTTGCGTCCCTGATCATTGTGGAAGATCGGTACGGTGATCCCATCGGCCCGCGCCTTGTCGTACAGATGCTGCATGTAGCGGCTCTGCGCGGGGGTGGTCAGCGCCAGCTCATTCTCGATCTGGTGGAGGATGACGGTGCCGCCGCGGCCCAGCTGGTGGCGCGCGATGATTGGGTTGATCCGGTCCAGCCATTCGTCGGCCGCCGCCAGATATTCGGGATCGTCGGTCCGCGCCTTGCCCGGCTGGTTCACCAGCCATCCCGGAAAGCCGCCGCGCGACAGCTCCGCATTCACATAGGGCCCGGCGCGGGTGATGACATAGAGCCCTTCCTCGCGCGCCATGGTCAGCACCCGCTCGACGTCCCGGATGCCGGTGAAGTCGTACACGCCCTTTTTCGGGCTGTGAAACCCCCAGTCGATATAGATGGCGACGGTGTTGAACCCGCTCGCCTTCATCTTCTGAAGGATGTCGCGCCACAGGTCGGGCGAGGGCAGGCGAAAGGGGTGGAATTCGCTCGACCAGATCAGCGTTGGCTTGCCGTCGATCAGCAGCGAATGGCGGTCGAACGCGACGCGCGGGCGCTCGGCCACCGGTAAAGCCTGCGGCGTGGCGGCGCCTGCCAGCAGCAGGGCGGCGACCAGGCTCATGCGAGGTAGAACATCGGCGTCAGCGGGGCTTCGACCGGGCGATTGTCGGGCCTTACCTCCATCAGATCGGCCATATGGTCCCACCAGCGTTGCATGACCGGCTGGCCGGGCAGCGTGTCGCGGCTATCGTCGGGATGCAGCCGCAGGACGGCGAACAACGCGTTCGTCTCTTCATCCAGAAAGATCGAATAGTCGTAAATGCCCGCCGCGCGCAGCGCCTCGGCGAGTTCGGGCCAGATCGCGTCATGGCGACGGCGATATTCCTCGGCCATGCCGGGCTTCAGCATCATGCGAAAGGCGATGGGCCGGGTCATGCGTCGTCTCCTGGGATTTTCAGGCCGTGGCGGTGGGCGAAGGTCGCGAACCGGGCCAGCCAGGGATGCGGCGTGCCGTCGGCGGCGATCAACCGGGGACCGTGCCCGCCCGTTTCGACGATATGGAGTTCGGCCGGGCGGGGCAGCGCATGGACGGCCTGGAACATCGCGATACTGTTGGCGACCGGCACGACGGGGTCATCGGCGGCATGGCCCAGAAAAGTCGGCGGCATGTCGGAGGGCAGGTCCCGTTCCGCCGAATAGCGAGCTGCCCGCCCGGCATCCGCGTCCCGGCCGAGCAGTTCGCGCTTCGACTGGCCGTGCGCGAAGGGCTGGGTCATGGTGATGACCGGGAAGAGCAACCCGACGGTGAGAAGCGCCGTCGGCTGCGCGTCCAGGGCGTCGATCGGCCCATAGGTGACGAGCGCCGATCGCGCCGCCAGCCGCGCGGCCAGATGGCCGCCCGCCGAAAAGCCCATCGCGGCGATATTGGTCGGATCGATGCCCCATTCGCCCGCGCGGGCCCGGATGACCCGAAGCGCGCGCTGTGCATCCTGAAGCGGCGCGTCCGGCCCGGCCGCCCAGCCGTCGTGCGGCAGGCGATAGAGCAGATCGAACGCCGTCACACCCTGCGCGGCGAACCAGCGCGCGACGGGCGAAGGCTCGCGCCCCACCGCCACACGGGCATAGCCTCCACCGGGGATCAGCAGCACCGCCGCCCCGGTCGGTCGCGCGGCGGGGCAGACGGTCAGCATCGGGGTGGCGACATGCGGCCAGGCGATGTCGTCGGCGGGCCCGTTGGGCGAGCGCTGGACGAAGGCGTCCGCGGCCGCAGGGCTGGGCATCCCCGGCGGTGAGCCTGGCCAGATCGGAAAGCGCCGCGGGGCAGGGGCGGCGGTCGCGAGGCGGGGCGTGGCGACCAGCGACAATCCGGCGGCGATCAGGGTGCGGCGGTCTAGGGGCATCATCAATTTCCCGCAGGTCGTTCGCTGCTGCGCATTCCGCTGGCCGCCAGACGAAAGGTCTCGGGGGCGGGCGGACGGCTCGGGTCGAAATCCGGCAGGTCGCTTCTGACGAAGCGGGCCAGCGAGCCTATCGCCCGCATCCGCTCCGCCACGTCGCGCGCCAGGACCCAGGCGCCGTAATTGTCATGATGGGTCGCGTCACGGCCCTGATCGTTGAAGGCCAGCGGCGCGCGATCCATGCCCAAGGCTTCATAGAAACGGAAGGAGTCCGCATTCAGGTCGATCACCGGCACCGCCGCCTCGGCCGCGACGGCGCGAACGGCGGCGGGATAGTTGCCCAGGCTGGGCCGGATATGCCCGTCCGCGCTCCATTGCCGCCGCTCGGGCGAGGTCACCAAGATCGGCGTCACCCCGCGCCGCCGCAATTCGGCGAGATAAGTGCGCAGATAGGCACGATAGGTCGTCGCGGCGTCGACATAGGTCTGCGGCCACTGGGCTTTCTGGTCGTTATGCCCGAACTGGATCATCGCGACATCGCCGGGTCTGGCGCTCGCCAGCACCTTGTCCAGCCGTAGCTCGGTCAGGAAGGATTTGAGCGTCTCTCCCGACTCCGCATGATTGGCGACCGCGATGGCCGGCGTCAGGAAGGCGGGCAGCATTTGGCCCCAGCTCGCGGCCGGCTCGGCGGGCTGGTCGGTCACGGTGGAGTCGCCCAGCAGAAACAGGGTCGGGACTTCGACAGGGGCGATGCTGACGCGGCAAAGCGCGGGCGCCGGGCCCAGTATCTCCAGCGTCAGCCGATCGTCCCAGGTGAATGACCCGATCTCGCGCGGCTTGAGCCGCACCGCATCGCCGCCCGGCGCGTTGGCGGGCGGGGGCACGAGCGCGGGGGTGCGGACATTCACGATGAAGCGCCGGGTGACGAACTCGCCCGCGCGTGTCCGAACCGCCTCCAGCATCAGGCGGCGGCTCTCGGCCTTGATCGTGGTGTCGCTCGCGCGGGCGGAATCGCCCAGCGTGACGGTCACGGCATAATTGCCCGGCGGCACCGCGACCGAGAAGAGGTGCGGATCGGCCTCGAACCCATGATCGCCGTCGAAGCGGTGGTCGGCATTCGCGGCCATGACGAAGTCCCGCACCGGCGCCTGTGCCGTGGCCATCGCCGACCCCGTCAGCACCGCCACGGCGATCAGCCGGCGCATGACGGCCCGCCCGCGGCTGTGGCGCGGGTCAGGCTTGCGCGCTTCTTCAGCACATGGCGGGCGATCGGCAAATGGGCGCCCGCCAATCCGCCCGCGACCAGATCGGCGATCCGCCGCGCGCCCAGCTCGCTGAAATGGGTGTCGTCATCCACCGCCTCGGCAAAGCCCGGCAGGCCCTCGCCCTTCGCATAATGGAGATAATAGACCCGTGATCCGTCCGGCCCGAGCCCGTCGATCCAATGTTCCGACAAGGCAGCCAGGTCGATCAGGGGCACATGCTCCTGCGCCGCCACCCGCCTGGCGGCGTCCGAATAGGTGGGGAAGCTGGGCACGACATGCCCGTCCTTGAACGCGCGACGCGTGACCGGGGTCAGCAGCACCGGTCGGGCTCCGGCGGCGCGTGCGACCGCGATGAACCGCTTCAGATTACTCTCATATTCGGGAATGGGGGCATAGCGTTCGGGCTTCGCCTGGTTGGCGTCGTTATGCCCGAACTGGATCAGCAGCGTGTCGCCGGGGCGCAGGTCACGGGCGATCGCGTCCAGCCGCCCTTCCGCCATGAAACTCTTGGTGCTGCGCCCCGCCATCGCATGGTTGGCGATGGTGACCTCGGGCCCGAAGGCGCAGCGCAGCATCGTGCCCCATCCCGATTGCGGATATTTGTTGGGCCGATAGTCCTGCGCGGTGGAGTCGCTGGCGATGAACAGCCGTGCCGGGGGCAGGGGAGCGGGGGATGCGCCGACGATCAGCAACGACGCGCAGGCCGCCCCTATCCTGACAGCCGTCCGATGACGCTTCGTCATGCACCCGCTCCCTCGCCCTGTCGTGGACCTGTTTCGATCCGCTTTCCTAAACTATGTGCCTATATCCCACATAGTGCAAGAGGGTTTTGGAATTTGGGATGTGGTCAGCGGCGATCTTTTTCCCGCCACCCCAAGTCGCGGCTGATCGCATGCGCGGTGCTCAGCACATCGCCGGTCAGCGCGGTCATCCGTTCGTCCGACATATATTGCGCGGCGCTCGACACGCTGATCGCGGCGACGATGCGACCGCTGGCGTCGCGGATCGGCGCGGCGACACAGCGTATCTGATCCTCGTTCTCCTCAAGGTCATAGGCGCAGCCCAGCCCGACATAGCCGCGCATCCGCTCCAGCCAGACGTCATAGTCGGGCGCATGCGGATCGCCCGCCCGCTCGTCGTCGAAACGCTGGCGCCAGTGCTTCGCCTCGTCGTCCAGCATCAGCGCCTTGCCCAGCCCGGTGGAGGTCATCGGCTGGCGATCGCCCACGCGGCTGGAGATGTCGACCCGGCGGCGACCAGGGATCTTGTCGAGATACAGCGCCTTGTCGCCGTCGCGGACGCCCAGATGGACCGTGTCCTCGGACGCGGCGGCCAGCGCCTCGATATGATCGCGCCCGATCTGGACGACATCGGCCTGCTGCTGCGCCAGGAAGCCCAGTTCGAGCAGCTTCGGCCCCAGACGATAGCCCTGGCGCGGCGTGAAGATCAGGAAGCGCCGGTCGATCAGCGCGCTGGCCAGCCGATGCGTCGTACTGCGCGTCAGCCCCAGCCGCTCGGCGAGTTCGGCCAGCGCGATCGGGCGGTCGGACACCTCGTCGATCAGGTCGAGCCCGCGCAATAGGGTCTGGCTGCCCGTCGGGCCCTTGGTCTCGCCGGTTTCGGTCTTGGGGGATTTGGCGGATGCGGGCATGGAAACATCTTCTCCTGACGCGCCGCATTTGCTGCCAGCGCGTACCATATTGTGGAAGTGTTTGCCTTTCTCACGTCCGCATGTCGAGGGGAAAGCGCCATCCCCCGCCCGTGCCTATTGCAGGTTCACGAATGCCCCGCCATCGACCAGCAACGCCGCGCCGGTCACATAGCGCGCCATGTCGGAGGCCAGGAAGACGGCGGGTCCGACCATATCCTCCGGCACGCCCAACCGGCCCAGCGGCACGCGGCCCTCCATATAGCGACGCTTGCCCTCGTCGGCCAAATCCTCCTTGTTGATCTCGGTCAGGATGGTGCCGGGAAGCAGCGAGTTGCAGCGTATGGCATGGCGCCCCAGCGCGATCGCCGCCGACTGCATCAGCGAGTGCAGGCCCGCCTTGGTCGGGGTATAATGGGTCTGAAATTCGCCGCCGACCAGCGCCGAGATGGAGGAGACCGCGATGATCGATCCGCCATGCCCCTGCTCGACCATCTGCCGCGCTGCCGCCTGGCACATATAATAGCCGCCATGCAGGTTGACCCGCATCGTCCGCTCGAACGTCTCGACCGGCATGTCGAGAAAGCCGTGGAACGGACAGATGCCCGCGTTCGACACCATGACGTCGACCTTGCCCAGCGCCTTCGCCGCCCGCGCGATGAAGTCGGTCGCGGTGGCGGGATCGGCGACGTCGCCCTGGATGGCGACCGCGCGCCGTCCATGCGCCTCGATCCCCGCGACGCATTGGGCCGCGCCGTCCGAATCGCGCGCATAGTTGATCGCGACGTCCGCGCCATGTTCGGCCGCGCCGATCGCGATCGCCCGGCCGATCCCCGTGGAGGCACCGGTGACGACGACGGTCTTTCCTTCCAGCAGTTTCACGGCCTTGCTCCTCATCCTGTCCACCGGCTCACCTTGGCCATCGGTTTTCGCAAAACAACCGATTGACGCCCGAAGTCTCAACAATTAGCATCCTATTCCATAAAGTGAGAAAGTAAAGCCGGGAGGATCGGATGCGGGGCGGTGGCCGAACGACGCAAGCCAGCGAGGGTGGGCGATGACCCTCTCGCGGATCAAGCATGTCCGTGCCTTCGTCGCGCGCGGTGCGGGCGCGGATTATCACGATCAGGGCGCGGGCCATTGGATCGACGACCACATCGCCACGCCGATGAGCCGCTATCCCGAGTATCGCCAGTCGCGGCAGAGTTTCGGCATCAACGTGCTGGGTACGCTGGTCGTGGAGATCGAGGCGGAGGACGGCACGATCGGCTTCGCGGTGACGACCGGGGGTGAGCCCGCCGCCTATATCGTCGAGAAGCACCTCGCCCGCTTCCTCGAAGGACGCTCTCCTGTCGAGGTCGAGAAGATCTGGGACCAGATGTATTTCTCGACCCAATATTATGGCCGCAAGGGCTTGGTCGTGAATGCGATTTCCGGTGTCGACCTGGCGCTGTGGGACTTGCTGGGCAAGCTGCGGGGCGAGCCGGTCTATCACATGCTGGGCGGCGCGGTGCGCGATGAGCTGCAATTCTACGCCACCGGCGCGCGGCCCGATATCGCCCGCGAACTGGGCTTCATCGGCGGCAAGCTGCCGCTCCACCATGGTCCGGCCGAGGGGCTGGAGGGAATGGAGAAGAACATCGCCCTGCTCGCCGACATGCGGGCGAAGTGCGGCGACGATTTCTGGCTGATGTACGATTGCTGGATGGCGCTCGACCTCGATTATGCCACGCGGCTCGCGCATCGCGCCTGGAACGAATGCGGGCTGAAATGGATCGAGGAGGCGCTCAGCCCCGACGACTATTGGGCCTATGCCGAATTGCGCAAAAAGGCGCCGCCGGGCCTGCTGGTCACGACCGGCGAGCATGAGGCGACCCGCTGGGGTTTCCGGATGCTGATCGACATGGGCTGCTGCGACATCATCCAGCCCGATGTGGGCTGGTGCGGCGGCGTGACCGAGCTGATCAAGATCGCCAACTATGCCGACAGCCGGGGCGTGATGATGATCCCGCATGGCTCATCGGTGTACAGCTATCACTTCGTCATCACCCGGCACAATTCGCCCCTCGCCGAATTCCTGATGATGCACCCGGGCCCGACCGAGGTGGTGCCGATGTTCGCGCCGCAATTGCTGGGCGAGCCGGTGCCGCAGAATGGCCGTATCCGGGCCAGCGCGCTCGACAAGCCCGGCTTCGGCGTCGAACTCAACGCCGACGTGCCGCTTCACCGCCCCTATACCCATTGAGGATATTCGCATGAAACTCTGCCGTTATGGTAAAAAGGGCGCGGAAAAGCCCGGTCTCGTCGATGCGCAAGGTCGGATCCGCGACCTGTCCGGCGTGATCGACGACGTCACGCCCGCCACCATCACGCCCGAAGTGCTGGAACGCCTGCGCTTGGTCGATCCCGAAACGCTGCCCCTGGTCGAGGGTGATCCGCGCTACGGCGTCCCCGTCGCCGGAATCGGCAAGTTCATCGCTATCGGCCTGAACTATGCCGACCATGCCGAGGAATCGGGACTGGAGCCGCCGCCCGAGCCGATCTTCTTCACCAAGGCGATCTCGTGCCTGACCGGTCCCAACGACTCCGTAATGATCCCCAAGGATGCCGAGAAGACCGATTGGGAGGTCGAACTGGGCATCGTCATCGGCACGACCTGTCGCTATGTCGAGCAGGCCGATGCGCTGAACCATGTCGCGGGCTATGTCCTGGCGAATGACGTGTCCGAGCGCGCGTTCCAGAAAGAGCTCGGTAGTCAGTGGGATAAGGGCAAGGGTTGCGACACGTTCGGACCTGTCGGTCCCTGGCTGGTCACGCCGGACGAGGTCGGCGATTGCCAGGAGCTGGACATGTTCCTGGACGTGAACGGACGGCGGATGCAGACCGGCAATACGCGGACGATGATCTTCCCGGTCGCCGAATGCATCGCCTATGTCAGCCGCTTCATCACGCTCCATCCGGGCGACCTGCTGATCACCGGCACCCCGCCGGGGGTGGGCGAGGGGCAGAAGCCCGACAAGATCTTCCTCAAGCCCGGCGACACCATGCACCTGGGCATCGCGAAGCTCGGCGAGCAGCGGCAGACCTGCATCCCCTTTGCGATGGAACTGCCCGCGTGACCCTCTTCGAGGGGCGCTTTGCGGGGCGATCCGCGATCGTCACGGGGGCGGCATCGGGGCTGGGCCTCGAGGTCGCTCGGAGGATCGTCGCCGAGGGCGGATCGGTGGCGCTATGGGATGTCGACGGTGTTAAACTTGCGGAAGCGGCGGAGGATGTCGGTGCAACATATTGGCAATCCTTCGATATTGCCGATTGCCAGGCGGTCGAGCATGCCACCGTCGCCAGCGTGGCGGCGGTGGGCAAGGTCGATATCCTCATCTGCTCGGCGGGGATCACCGGCGCAACGGCCTGCGTCGAGGACTATCCGCTCGACAGCTGGCAACGGGTGGTCGAGATCAATCTGAACGGCGTCTTCTATTGCTGCCGCGCGGTCGTGCCGCATCTCCTCGCGAACGGCTATGGCCGGATCGTCAATGTCGCATCGGTCGCGGGCAAGGAGGGCAATCCCAACGCGTCGGCCTATTCGGCGACCAAGGCGGGGGTGATCGGCTTCACCAAATCGCTGGGCAAGGAACTCGCGGGCAAGGGGGTCATCGCCAACGCGATCACGCCCGCGACCTTCGAAAGCCCGATCCTCGCGCAACTGCCCAAAAGCCAGGTCGACTATATGCGCGGCAAAATCCCGATGGGGCGGCTGGGGCAGGTGAGCGAGACGGCGGCGATGGTGTGCTTCATGGCGTCGGAGGAATGCAGCTTCACCACCGCGGCGACCTTCGACACCTCCGGGGGGCGGACGACCTTCTGATGATCCCGTTTGTCGATGCGCATATCCATCTGTGGGACCTGGAGCGGCTGCGCTATCCGTGGCTGACGCCGCCCTTTGCGGATGATGGCCCCAACGGCTCGGTCGAGGCGATCGCCCGGACCTATCTCCCCGCCGATTACAGGCGCGAGATGGCGCGGTGGAATGTCGTCGGCGCGGTGCATGTCGATGCGGGCGCCCATCCCGGTGATGCGCTCAGGGAGACCGAATGGCTGGACGGCCTGGCCGATGCCGAGGGGCTCCCCGATGCGATCATCGCCTTCGCCGCGCTCGACGCCCCCGATCTCGACAGTTTCTTGGCGGCGCAGGCCCGGCACCCCCGCGTGAGGGGCATCCGCCATATCGTCAACTGGCATCCCGATCCCCGGCGAAGCTATACCGAGCGCGACGTGACCCGCGACGCCGCCTGGCAGAGGGGCTTTGCCAAGCTGGCCGATCATGGCTTGTCCTTCGACCTGCAATGCTATCCGGGCCAGATGGCCGCGCTGGTCGAACTGTTCGCTCGCCATCCTGATATTCCAGTGATCCTCAACCATGCGGGCATGGCGGTCCTGGACGACCCTGACGGTCCGGCCGAATGGCGGCGGGGACTGGCGGCGCTGGCGGCTTGCCCACAGGTGTCGGTCAAGCTGTCGGGCTTCGGCTTTGCCCGGCGCGACGCGACGCCCGCCTTTGTGCGTGACACGGTCCGCACCGTGATCGACCTGTTCGGCACCGACCGCGCGATGTTCGCCAGCGACCTGCCGACCGACCGGCTGTTCGGCGCCATCGATGCGCAGATGGACGCGTGTCACGCCGCCGTCGCCGACTTCAGCGAGGAAGACCGCCGCGCCCTATTCGGTCGCAACGCCGACCGCATCTATCGATTGGGACTGGGCTGCTGACCGCGCCCGGCTGTTCACGCAGGACCATGGGAGTTTCGAGCATGTACGACCGCACCTACTACGCCACCCATCCCGACATGATGGCATGCGTCTCCAACGACGAATTGCGCGACCGTTATCTGATCCCGGACCTGTTCCGCACCGGCGAGTGCGTGCTGAACTATACCCATGCCGAGCGGTTCGTGATCGGCGGCGTCGCGGTGGGTGACGCCCCGGTCAAGCTGCCCGACCAGAAAGAGCCCGCATCGACCGCCGGTCATCCTTTCCTCGAGCGCCGCGAACTCGCCATCGTCAATGTCGGCACCGCCGAGGGACGCGTGACGGTGGATGGCGAGGTCTTTGTGTTGGGCAACAAGGATTGCCTCTATGTCACGATGGGCGCACGGGAAGTCCTGTTCGAAGGGCAGGGCGCCCGCTTCTATCTGGCGTCCTGTCCCGCGCATAAGGCGTTTCAGACCCGCAAGCTCGGCATTGCCGATGCCAACGCGCTGGAGCGCGGCAGCCTGGCGGAATCCAACGAACGCACCATCTTCCAGCTCGTCATTCCCGGCGTATGCGACAGCGCGCAGCTGGTGATGGGGCTCACCGTGCTCAAGCCGGGCAGCGTCTGGAACACCATGCCCCCGCACATTCACGAGCGCCGCAGCGAGATCTATTTCTATTTCGAACTGGACGATCTCGCCAACGACCGGGTGATGCACTTCATGGGGGAAGGCGAGGCGACCCGGCATCTGGTCGTCAAGAATGAGGAAGCGGTGATCTCACCGCCCTGGTCGATCCATATGGGGGCGGGGACCAAGGCCTATGCGTTCATCTGGGCGATGGCGGGCGAGAACCAGGACTATACCGACATGAACGTCCTCGACATCTGCCAGCTGGCCTAAGAGTCATGGCACATCCCTTTGATCTTGCTGGCAAGGTTGCGGTTGTCACCGGCGCGAACACCGGCATAGGGCAGGCGATCGCCGTGGCCTTGGCTGCGGCCGGGGCGGAAGTTGCCTGTGTGGGGCGTACCCCCGCCGAAGAGACGGCGGAGCAGATCCGGGCGCTGGGTCGCCGGGTCGTCCTGATCCCGGCCGATCTGTCCACGATCGCCCCCGTGCAGCAGGTGGTCGACACCACCCTGGCCGAACTCGGACGGCTCGATATCCTGGTCAACAATGCCGGTATCATCCGCCGGGCTGACGCCGTCGACTTTACCGAAGAGGATTGGGATGCGGTTATCGACACCAATCTGAAAAGCGTGTTCTTCCTGTGCCAGGCCGCCGGGCGGTACATGATCGGGCAGGGGAGCGGCCGGATCATCAATATCGCCTCGATGCTGACCTTTCAGGGCGGCATCTGCGTGCCGAGCTATACCGCATCCAAAAGCGGAGTAGGCGGGCTGACCAAGCTGCTCGCCAATGAATGGGCCGCCAAGGGGGTGACCGTCAATGCCATCGCGCCGGGCTATATCGCGACCAACAACACGGCGGCACTTCAGGCAGACGAAAGCCGGAACAAGGCGATCTTGGACCGTATTCCGGCGGGGCGCTGGGGCAACCCCGCCGATCTGGGCGGGGCAGCCGTGTTTCTGGCGAGCGACGCGGCGGCCTATGTGAACGGCCATATCCTGGCGGTCGACGGGGGCTGGCTGGCGCGCTGATCGTCGGGGCAGGCCGCCAGCCCCAGGCCATGGACCGGCAACGCGACTGCCGCGTTGAAGGCTCATGACACAGGAAGACGAACGATGGATGCGCCAGGCGATCGCGGTCGCGCGGTCCAAGGGCTCCGATCCCGCCACTTCGCCGCTCGGGTCGATCATCGTCCTGAACGGACAGGTGATCGCCGCCGAGCGCAACCAGACCCATGAGCTCCGCGACGCCACCGCCCATGCCGAGATGATGGCGATCCGTCGCGCCTGTGAGGGGACCGGCGAGATGGAACTGCGCGGCGCGACGCTCTATTCGACGCTGCAGCCCTGCGGGATGTGCACCATGGCCGCGATCTGGTCGAAGGTGGGGCGGGTCGTCTATGGCGCCGGGCGCGACGACGTGCACGCCATGTATTTCGAGGCGCGGCATGTCGACACGCTGTCCTTCATCGGTGATGCCTATCGCGACGACATCGTGATCGAAGGCAGTTGCCTGCGTGAGGAATGCGCGGGCCTCTATTACCCGCCCGACGCCAACCTGCCGCGTGAGGAGCAGGCTAACCTGTAGGGGAACCGGCTCATGATCAAATTCCCCTTGCACGTACCGCCCCGCTTCCCCTAAGGGCGACCCCCTGTCGGGGAGTGGCGCAGTCTGGTAGCGCGCCTGCTTTGGGAGCAGGATGTCGCAGGTTCGAATCCTGTCTCCCCGACCATCCGCATCTAAGTTGTTGATTTCACGTCGCCTACCTGGCGATCGGGAACCGTTGTACCCACGGCTGTACCCATCGCTGTACCCATTGGGGGTGACGGAATGGGATTACGGAACCTGCGGCTGCGCGGCGGCAGCTATCATTGGCGGCGCAAGATCACGGTGGCGGGCACGCACGTGCCCCTGTGCTTTTCCCTTCGAACGGGAAATTATAAACATGCGCGGTGTATGGCCGATCGCCTGAATGTGGCGGTCGAGGGGGTGCGCATGGCCTATGGCCAATCGACGGGGATGAGGCCGGATCAACTGAAGAAGGTGTTCAGCGATGCGCTGCGCTGGCAGTTGCAGCGCATCCTGGAAGATCAGGCAGGCACCACCGCGCCAGCCGATGATCACGCGTCGATCAATAGCCTCTATGCCGAGGCCTGGGGCTTTCTGGGCCGCCGCGGGGTCGGCGCGCAATGGACGCTGGACGAGCATGACCGCCTGATCGCGGCCGGCTGGTCGCCAGCGCGCGCGAAGCAGGTCGCCGATCTGGTGTTCGAGTTCCAGAACAACGACCCCGTCTCCAAGGCCCAGATCGACAAGTACACCACCGTGTTCGGCATCCTGCCGACGCAGGACAATGTCGCCCGTATGGGCAAGACGATCTGCGCCGCACGGGCCGCCGCCTGCCGAGAAGCGACGGCGCTGCTGCCCGACACGGAAGACGAGACGGCCGCATGGGTCGACGACGCGTTGGCGGACGACGCGCCATTCGCCTTCGAGCAGATCGCGCCACAAGACGCGTGCCCTGCGCCTACAGAACCACTCTCGGATGACATCGTCACGCCTGCTCAGACCCCGGCGCCGCCGCCAAAGCCCGAGCGACCAAAACAACGCATCGTCGATGCGGCTGAGGCCTGCATCGCCGCGTACAGCAAGGAGGGCGGCTGGGACACGGATTCGATCAAGCAGGTGCGGACCGCCATCCGCCTGTTCGATCACGCTTGCGGCGGCGACGCCTTCATCGAGGATCTGGACCAATCCCATGTTCGCGCCTTCACGACCCTGTGTCGGGCATTGCCGAACCGCTGGGGCCGTACCCGCGAAGAACAGGCGGGTGGCATCGCCGCCAGCCTGGAGCGGGCGAAAGTCATGGACCCCGCGCAGATCGGCATCAGTCAGGTCACCATCAACAAGCATCTGACATGGGTCGCTGCCGTCCTGGCCCATGCGGCGGGCGAAGAGGATGACCCCGAGGCGCATCGACCGGCCAAGCCGCTGTCCTTCAAGGTTGCGCGGGCCGGCCTTGGCAAATCCGATCGCAAGCAGCGCAAGCGTGACCGGGACAAGCGCGCCAATTGGACCAAGCAGGAAGTCGCCACGCTGTTGTCCGCGCCGATCTGGACCGGGTGCGCCGGTATCGGCGGACGTTTCAAACCCGGAACCGAAATCTTCCACGACGCCTGGTACTGGCTGCCGTTGATGCTCCCACTTTATGGCGGTCGCAGTTCAGAGCTTGCCGGACTGGGCTTGGCCGAGGTCTTCGAACAAGACCTGATCCCCTATTTTCTGATCCAATATACCGAGGATCGGTCGCTCAAGAACATCCAGTCGATCCGACGGCTGCCGATCCATCCCGAACTGATCCGCTTGGGCTTTATCGATTATGTGAAGTCGATGCGCGCCGCAGGATCCACGATGCTGTTTCCGGAGATGCAGTCGCCGAACTCGACGACATTCGCCGGCACGTTTTACAAGTCCGTGTTCAGGCCGTTGCGGGACTGGGCTTTCCCCGAAGGCACGTCATGGCGGCATCGCGTCGGCGGGGCATGGAAGGACAAGGACGTCCACAGCTTCCGCGGCTTGGCAACGACGACCATGAAAGGGCGTGTTCCCAGCGAAGTGCGGTGCGACATCTTCGGCCACGAGGGCGAGACGGAGACCGCAAGGACCTATGACGAGGAAGCCGAGCTTTCCCTCAAGCTTGATGCCCTGAAGTTGCTGACGCCGCTGACCGCGCACATCCCTGCGACGCTCCCCATTCGGCTAAGGCCGCCCGAGCGACGGCAGCATCGTACGCGAGCCGCGAAGGTGCGGTTAAAGTGAGTGTCGGCATATCGGACGAGCTGCCATATTCGGGCAAGACCGCTATTATTTTCGAGCGGGTGTCCGAATAGGCTGGCTCGTCCGTACAGGGTGATAGACCTCGACGCGATCCGTCAGGCGGCCTTTGCCCAGAGCGTGCACTGCGAGTCGTCATACTGGACGCCCGGCCGCATGACCTGCCGGGTCAGCCACGTGCTGGCGCGTTCGATGCCCTCACTCAGATCGTCTGCGGGTTTGCCGTCGATGTGCACGATCTCCCGCGGAGCGAGCCGGAAATGCCCGCGCACATGAGCCTGCGGCAGGATCAGCCCCCGGTTGCCCGACTTCGACTGCCACAGGCGGCAGCCGCTCTGGATGTGGCAACGGCCATCGCGCGGCAGGAACATCGTGATCCCGGTCAGCGCCGGGTTTGGTCCGGTGCGATATTCGAGGTGCAGGACGTCGGCGTCGGTCTCGACCGCGTGACGACCCATCTTGATCTGATCCTCGATCTCGAGCGGATCACCACCGGTGATGGCGACTCCGGGCTTGAGCTTGCGGTTGCCGAGCAGCAGCTTGACGACGGCGCGGGTGACGGCGGCTTCGAAATTCGGGGTGTTCATCTCGATATCTCCTTGTTTCATCCCCCATTTCCGGGGGCACATTCTCGTGTTCGCTGATCTCAACCCTGTTCTGTCCGCCGGCAGGCGCGGACGATCTCGGCGGCGGCGCGCTCGAGCCCGGTCACCCGCTCCCACCCGCTGTTCCAAGGAGCGGGCATCGACACCTCCAACCCGTGCCGGGTGATCCCGACGAAGAGGTCCGGACGCGCCGGCACGAGGTGCAGGCCGCCATCGGCATCGCGGTAGAAGCTCAAATCTGGCACCAGGATCGGTCCGGTGACCGAGTGCAGCGCGACATCGGCCCGCACCGGTTCGAGGATTTCGGGGTGGAAACCGTGCCGGACCAGCACCACGTCGCGCTTGCGGGTCGCGGCACAGCGCATGACCGCGTCGTCATAGAGACGCTCGGCGACCGGGGTCGCCACGACGACCAGGTTGTTCTCGAGCGACTCCACGCCCCCCGGCAGGCCGGTGTTGCCCGCGTAGGGGTACGGCTCGTCGGGAGCGAGTGCGGTCAGAACATAGTTGAGGAGCGCGACCGAGGTCGTCGGCAGCGTGTCATGGAGAGTCGAATGCATGGGGGTACCTGCGCAACAGCGTGATCCCCGGACCGGCTGGTCCGGATCAGGCCCCTTCGATTTTCATTTCTCTTCAGGGCTTCGCTCGGCCCCGGCCGATCTTCCCTTCCTCACACGGCAGCGGTCGCGGCCATCGCGAAAGACAGCGTTGCCGATCACGGCATAGGCCCAGTCGTCGAGCATGCGGGCGCTGTCCGCGATGGTGCCGGAGCGATGGATCGCGGCGGCCGGGCAATAAACTTCGGCCATGGCGGGCACCCAGCCGGCGATGCTGCTGGCGGGCTGGCGTTGCCACCATTGTCCCGCGATCAGGGCGGTCAGCAGCAGGATGGCGCTCAGGCGAAACACGATGGGCAAGCGACGTCGCTTCATTTTCTTTCCTCCAGCAGATTGTCGCTGCTGGAGAGGGTAAACATCTCGAAATACGCGATATTGTTCAGACGGAAGCCGCCCAGCTTGCCGCATGTTGCAGCAGCCCGAACGGCGTTCCTGCACGGCGGGACTTGGTTCGTTAACAGGTTCCGCTTACACCAGTGCCGTTCGCCAGCAGGCGGACCGAGGCGTGGAAACCTCGCTATTAGTAGCCGTGTACCCGGCCCGAACCAGTTTCGGCCGGGAGGCGCTCGCGGATGTCCAGGGCTCCTTCGGGGGCCTAAAGGCGTGCGCGCTCGTCTAATAGCGAGTTTCCAACTTCCGGCTTTCGGGTCGGCATCGCCTCGTCATCAGGGGCGATGCCGTCGGCTGGGGAAGCCAAGCATCGCCCGACACGGGGGTGCGTATGGTTGCGGGACTTGGCCGCCAGTGGCGGAGAGCTTTTCAAACATCATCGGTGATTTCAGCAGCCATGCTGCTTGCGGCCTGTGGCGGCGGAGGTGGTGGAGGCGTTAATTCGTCCGGATCGATCCCGACGCCGACACCTAGCCCAACACCGACGCCATCCCCCACACCGACCCCGCCGCCCAGCGCTGTAGATAGCGCGGAGTACAAGGCTTCCGCCGCCGTGGTCGGCGCGAAAGCCGCCTATGCCTATGACAGGGGCATCACCGGCAAGGGCGTGACCATCGCTGTCATCGACACTGGCATCGCCACCAGCAGCGCCGAGTTCGCCGGCCGTATCTCACCCGACAGTATGGCGTTCGAGAATAAGATCGCGCGTTGCGCCACCTGCTCGCCGGAGACGGTGACCTTCCCGCTCGACGATGTACAGGGCCATGGCACCGAAGTCGCCTCGGTCGCGCTGGCGGCCAAAAACGGCTTGGGTATGCACGGCGTCGCCTATGACGCGACGCTGCTTGCGCTAAAGATCGCCGCGCCGAATCTCGAGAACGTCACCCCCACTTCCGTCATCAAGGAGGCGGACAGCGCTAATCCGATGAACGTCGCCCCGGCCATCACCTATGCGGTGGAAAAAGGGGCGTTCGTCATCTCGCTGAGCCTGAACGGCGAGGCAGCCGGTCAGGCGGCGACCGAACAACGCACCGCAATGGACGGCGTCGTCAAAGCCGACCGGCTGCTGGTCCAGTCCGTCTCCAACTTCGTCGACGACAAGAGCGCTGCATCAGGCACGATCACCCGCAACCTTGTTGGCAGCAATCTGGAGAACCAGGACAATTTCCTGTTTGGCATCCGTGTCGACAGCTCGCTGCGACCGCCGAGCGGCAATGGCCTGCCCGGCGATCTTGCCGACCGCACGCTGGCGGTGGTTGCGACGAACGTCAGCGTCGTCGGCAAGGACGGGCAATTGACCGCCGTCACGGGCAACAGCTTTGCGACTCCCGCGATCGCCGGGGCGGCGGCGCTGCTCAAGCAATGCTGGCCGCAGCTCGGCGGCAAGGCGATCTCGCGCATCCTGCTCGATACCGCGACCGACCTCGGCGACAAGGGTGCCGACCAAATCTTCGGCGCCGGGTTGCTCAACATCGAGGCGGCGATGAAGGCGCAGGCGCCCACCAGTGCCTTCGCCGCCGCCGATATGGTGCTGGCGCGCTATTCCTCGCTTAGCCTGTCGGGCCCCTTCGGCAGCGGCGGGCAGCTAGCCGATACCGTGACCCGGATGACGGTCGTCGACCGCTATGGTCGTGACTTCGCCATGACTGGCACCACCGGACCACGCAGCCGGGGTTCGGGGTTGCTGGCAGGCGCGATGCTGGGAACGATCGATCCGCCGTGGCTGGCCATCACGGCCAACGACGCAAAACTGGGGTTCGCCTCCGCCGCCACCGGTCCATGGGCCGCAGCGCGCTCCAACCGACCGGCCACCTTCGCCTTCTCGCCCGCTGCGGGACAGACGATCAGCTTCAGCGCCAATGCCGCGGTCGGGCAAGGCGCAGGCATCGCCGGCTCTGCTTTGCGCAACGTCGCAGCCACACCGGTCGGCACCTCGTCATCGTGGAGCGGCAGCGGCTGGTCGGCAGGCTTTGCTTCCGGCGCGTCGCACGACGGCCGCTCTGCTTTGCGCAGTGTCAGTTTCGCAACGCCGCTGGGGCTTGGGGTTGAGCTGTCGGATCTGACCGAGCGCGGTCAGGTGCTGGGCCTGCGCGGCCCCGCTGGCTTCGCCCTCTCGGGCAGCCGGACGACGCTGGTTACCCTGAACGCCAGCCGCAGCATTGCAGGCGTGCTGCTGTCGGCACGGGCCACGGCCGCCACCACTCGTGTCGCTGGTGGATCGGACCTGCTGCGCTTCACCGGCCCGATGACGGGGACGGACTTCGCGCTCGACGCCGCGTATCGCCTCGGCGGCGGTACGATGACGTTCGGGCTGTCCTCGCCGCTTCGGCTCGAACGCGCCCGTGCGGTCGTCGAGGCGCCCGTCGCCTATGACCTGATGACTGGCGCGCTCGCCACCCGCCTCACCACCGTCGACCTGACACCGACCGCGCGCGAGATGGACGTCGAGCTCGGCTGGTCGGCCGCGCTGTCGCCCAGCTCGTCGTTGCGGCTCGGCGTCGCCCATGCCTTCGACGCCGGCCACGTCGCCGGCGCGCAGGACACCGCAGGCTTCGTCGCGCTGGTGCTGCGATGAGGCTCGCCGTCCGGGCCCGCTCGCCACCGGCAAGCGCAGCCCACCCCTAGAAACACACCCTCAACGGACCTGCCACGCCGGAATGCATTCCGGCGAACGAACCCGCACGTCCGGAATACAAGGACATGACATGATGACGAAGCTCACCGCCACCGCCGCACTGGCGCTGCTCACCGCCTGTGGATCGGCCTCGGTTACCGAGCAGGAGGCCGCCGCGCAGACGAAGACCGCGGCCGCGCCGCTGACGATCGCTGGCATCCGTATCGGCATGGCCGCGCCCGAGGTGCAGGCGACGCTTGCCCGTACCGGATGGAAGGTCGAGACGTCGGCGGGCGAGGATTGGGCCGCGACCGTCGACCATGAGGCCAAGCGGCAGCGCGACGTCTTCCCGATCGAGGAGCCGAAACAGGGTGTGGCGGTGCTGAACGCCGCGAAAGGCGACGAGAGCCTGATCGTCGAATTCCAGCCGATGCCGACGGGTGACGCGGTCAAAGTCGTCAAATACGTCGCGCCTGCGGCCGGACGGACGCCCGAGCAGATCGCCGCCGAGATGGTGAAGCGCTATGGCAAGCCGGGTTTCTCGCAAATCGTTGGATCCACATACGAGGCGAGCTGGTGCACGGGCGGCGACCGGTGCCGTCAAATCTGGGGCAATCCGCACGAGGGGCTTGCGGCCAAACTCGACGTCTACGGCAAGCTGAACGTCTCCCTCTCGCAAGGCGTGGTAGCGGAGCGGGCATGGCAGAATGCGGTCAGCCGTGCGGTCGGTGGAGGTACGGCAGGGAAATCGTCATTCTGACGAGCCGTAGCCGCCGACGGTCAGTTCGATGGACGGGACGCTGGGTCGTCCCGTCCATCGCCATGAATCGATCCGGCACGCTGCATGAAGCGATACCGAAATTCCGCTCTGTTCACTGCCCCAGCGTCAGGGCCCAGCGTGCGGAGAAATCCGCCCAATCCTCTGCCCACATGGCATGCTCGCTTTCGGCAAGATCGGGATGGGGCGGCCCCCAACCGGACGCCCGGTGGGTGCGACCAAGCACGATGGCGTGGGCATGCGGGGCTTCCTCCGCCAGCTGATCGCACGGTGCGTGAGCGACCACGAAACTGGTCAGGCGGCGTTCCCGGCCGAACCGCAAGGCCGCATAGGACAGCACTGCTCCGAAGCCGTCATGCACGGGCACATCGGAAACGAACGGGAAGGTGAAGACGGCGCCCAGAAGCTTCTGATGCGGCCGGACCGCCGCGTCATAGTCGCCAAACAGCCGCCCGATAGATGTGACGTCCGGCACGCCGGGCGCAGGGATGATCCGGTAATCGCGGGCCGTCACCGGCCAGCCGCACGCCGTTCTCACCCCATCGTCGACCGGTTTGACCGGGTTGAGCTTGGCGAAGGCGATCTGGCTCATCGTATTTTCCAGTCCGCTGCGCCGCGGCCGGACGAGGCCGAAGCCGATCGCGCGACCGGCCTCGGCACGGACGTCGAAAAGCCGGTCAGTGACGGCACCCGGCGCCAGCCATTCGGGGAGTGTGGTCACATCGTCCCTCCCGCGAAGAAGATGCCGGATAGAAACGCGCGCCCGTCGGCCAGTCCCGCTCGCCGATCCATCTCGCTATCCCATGGCGCGCATTCGCAACCGCGAAGCCCTACCGGCAGCAGGGCGAAGGACGTTCTGCTCGGCTCCGGAGGCACGAAATGACATGATGCCCCGGCACCGAGGAAGAGGTTCAGTCCGGATGAGTAAACCGGATCGTTGCCAGCGAGCATGACCGCGAAGGTGATGTCGTCGACGCCATTCGGCGAGGCGAGCGCGACCAGCGCATCGGTATCATATGCCCGGACGAGGTCCTCGACGTCTCGGCGGGCGGGCGGCGCGATCGCCGGGACGATCAGCAACCGCGCCGCCGGCGCGTGAAGATAGTGCCGCAGCCGGGTGGCAGGCTTCGGGCCTGCATCCGGATCGACGGGAAAGCGCAGCCCGGCAAGACGCGCAGGGGTCAGGGCGGCGGCGATCGCGACCGCCTCCAGTGTCTTGATGTGCATGGTCGACTTCTATCCATGGGGGCCGCGGGCTGTTCGCGGTGATCCTCCTTGGTCATTTCACCTCTCGGCTCAGCCGATTCGTTCTCCCGACCTTTCGTCATCGACCTCGCCGCCATGCGGCGCTTGGGTGGTCTTGGCGGAGCATGCCATTGGCCATGCGACCGGTCCCGCCTTCCGGAGGCACCGTCATCGCGGTGCCGGCGGACCTGGAGGCGACGCCTCCACCAGGAGCGCATTGCGCTCCCGGCGCGCACGCGCCGACGCAGCTAAAATGACACAAATATGAAATGTGACATTTTAGCGGTATTGCGCCGCAGTTTCTGTGCGGCCCCGCATGGGGGCGGTCTGCCTTCTTCTGTGAGGGCGCCCACTTCTCTCTGTGAGCTTTCCTCCATCTTTTTGTGAGGCTGTGCGCGCCGCCCTTACGGCGGCGTTTACCGCGTGTGAGGGTCTGCAAGGCTATGCCTGCTTGGTGTCGCGAGCGGCGAGCATCGGCCGTCCGCATCGATGGAGCATCGAGGATGGATTTGAATGCCCTGCTGACCCCGGCCGAACTGGAAACGTATCGGCGTCACATGGCGGGCGGGCAGTACGGCGACGGCAGTCCCGAACAGGAGAAGGCCGCCGCCGCGAGCATCACCAGAATGATGAAGCTTCTGGTGACGGAGGCGGGACGCAACGCCGTTGGAGCCCTGGGCCCCCGACGCGGCTCGATCCTATCGGAACTGATCGCGGTACTGCTCGGCCCAGCCCCCGATCCGCACGCCTGGATCGAGGCCATCGCCCGTGGCAGCTTCGACCTCACCGGGTACAAGGCCTATGGCAAGCGGCCGAAGACGATTGACGGTAAGCAGCCCACGATCGGATCGCCGGGTAATTTCCTGCCCCGTCTGCTTGATCGATACCAAAAGGCGGCAGGCCATCGTCCGCCGAACGCGCGAGAAATTGCCGATCTGCGGACCGCGCTGGGTATCCTGATCGCGACGTCGCTGCTCAAAGAACTGCACAATGTCACCAATGAGCGGGCCGCGCTCGGCAGTGCTTGGCCGCTCGTCAGCGCAGTCTCCGGGCGACCGCATGCGGAACTCCGTCGGTTCATCGCTGGCTATGGAGACGATCCGTCGTTTCGACATCAGCTCGCCGCTGACATCCAGCGTTCGGTGATCGACTGGGCGAAGCGCCATCCGGGCAGGGTCCTGCCGACGAACAAGCAGGTCGACAGCCAGGCACAGCAGACCGACATAGAGCAGCATTTTGCCATTGAGGCGATATCCGCGGAGCGACGGAAAAACGCGCTGATCGCGTTCGGCAAAATCCTGTTGTCCGGCGACAGCGGATGCGACGATCCAACGATTGATGCCGTGCTCGGCACTCTCCGTGACGAACCGGCTTACGCCTGGCTGCGCGACATGCCACGGCACCCCGTGGCAGCAGATTACCCCGGTGGCGTGTCACCCATGCCAACCGAGTTGCTGCGGCAATTCATGCCGGTCGCCGCTGGCCCCAGCACGACCGAGCAGGTTCTGGGACGCGCTGCCATGGCGCCCATCGCGATCATGTCGCCACGCCCCCTACGGCTGACGGAAAGCAAAATGATCAACAAGCGGCTCGATGATCTGGCGCGGTCCATTCACACGCATGTCGAGACAAAGGGCCTGCCGCCGATGGAAACCCCCATCGAGCATCTGGCGATGTTCGAGGCGAGCGTCTGTTACTGGTCGCTCAATCCGGACTGGGAGGCCCGCCAGCCTTGGGAGGATATTGGCTTCAATCTCCATGCGCCATCCCCGGACGATGAAGACGCGGCCTACCGATTGTGGGACATGGTCACCAGCCGTGCGGAGACAAAGCGAACCATCTGACCACGTCGTCGCGGCGCCAGGGATATTGGCGTCGCGGCTGTTGTTATCTGTTGATGCGATTTCGCTTTCTTGCTGCCGCTGCCTGCTCGGCCCTGCTTTCAACCACTGCGGCTGCCCAAACGGCGCCGCTCGGCGCCGATCTGGAGCAGTTCGCCTATCCGGCCCCCGTGCACTGGTTTGAGGCCAATTCGCAGGGCCATCCGGTTCGCATGGCCTTTCTCGACTGGCCGGCGACCGCCACGCCCAACGGCACGACGGTCGTCCTGCTCCACGGCAAGAATTTCTGCGCCGCGACCTGGGGCGACACCGCACGCGGACTGGCGACGGCGGGCTACCGCGTCATCGCGCCGGACCAGATCGGCTTTTGCAAATCGTCGAAGCCGAGCGGCTATCAGTACAGTTTCCACACCATGGCCGCGCTGACTGCCGCGCTGCTCGACCGGGCCGGGGCCGGCAAGGTCGTGCTGGTCGGCCATTCGACCGGCGGCATCCTCGCGACACGCTTTGCGCTCTTGTACCCTGAGCGGGTCGCGAAGCTGGTGCTGGTCAATCCGCTCGGCCTCAACGACACGCTGAGCGAGGGCGTGCCCTATGCGGATCTCGGCAAGCTGCGCGCCGAGGAAGCGAAGACCGACGCCGCATCGATCAAGGCCTATCAGCTCCGCAACTATTATCATGGGGTCTGGCGTCCGGCCTATGATCGCTGGGTCGCCATGCTGGCCGGGCAATATGCCAGCCCCGATGGCGACACGGTGCGCGACGCGCAGGCGCGACTGTCCGATATGATCCAAACCCAGCCGGTCGCCGCCGAACTGCCGCGCCTTGCGGTTCCGACCACGCTGATCATCGGCCAGCGCGACCTGACGGCCTTTCGGGCCAACAGTGCGCCCAAGGGCCAGCGCGCCCGCGTCCGCACCGTGCCGCAGGCCGCCGAGGAGGCGGTGAAGCGCATCCAAGGCGCAAGCCTGATCCGCCTGGACGATCTCGGCCATTCGCCGCAGGTCGAAGCGCCCGCCGAGTTCCTGCAATCGCTTCGCTCTGCGATGACGCCGTGAAGCGATATGCCTGCGCACTGGCGCTCCTCCTCGCCAGCGGTTGCGATGCTGCACCAGCGCCACGGCAAGCAGCCGTGTCCCGCCCGGTCGAGACGCGCGGTTTGGACGCCGTCATCCTGGCCGACACCGTTGCCCAAGCCAGCCGTCTTCCCCGGCTCCGCTCGCTGTTGGTCCTCCGCGACGGGCAGGTGCTGACCGAGCAGCGCTTCAACGGCGGGCCGCCGCTCGACCGGCCGGTGAACATCAAGTCCGCGTCTAAGTCGGTCCTGTCCGCGCTGGTCGGTGTCGCGATCGCGAAAGGCGCGCTGACCGGCGTCGACCAGCCCGTGCTGTCGGTGCTCGGCAGCGATGCGCCGCCCGGCCCCGACCCGCGTCTTGCCCGGCTGACCGTCGAGGACCTGCTGACGATGCGCGCCGGACTGGAGCGGACGTCGGGCGAGAATTACGGGCGCTGGGTGTCCAGTCGCAACTGGGTCCGCTTCGCCCTCGCGCGCCCGTTCGTCGATGAGCCGGGCGGCGCGATGCTTTATTCCACCGGCAACACGCATCTGCTGTCGGCGATGCTGACCCGCGCTTCGAGACGCGACACCCACACGCTGATGCGCGACTGGCTGGCGGAGCCGCTCGGCATCACCATCCCGCCATGGTCGCGCGATCCGCAGGGCATCTTTTTCGGCGGCAACGACATGATGATGTCGCCGCGCAGCCTGGCGCGGTTCGGCGAACTCTATCGCTTGGGTGGCGTGATCGACGGACGGCGGATCGTGCCTGCACGCTGGATCGAGGAAAGCTGGACCCCGCGCACCGTATCGCCGTGGAGCGGTGGGCGATATGGCTATGGCTGGTTCGTTGGCACCAGTCGCGGCCATCCGTTGCGCTTCGCCTGGGGCTATGGCGGGCAGATGCTGTTCATCGTGCCGGACCTGAAGCTGACGGTCGTCATGACCTCCGATTCCAGCGGCGCGCGCGACAATGGCCATATCGCCGCGCTCCATGCACTGCTCGACGACGGCATCGTGCCCGCCGCCGAGCGGGGTGGAGCAACGTGACGGGCTAAGACGCTCAACGCCGATGGACGACCGCGCCGATACGGACGGCGTCCAAACCGAGCCATGCCGACATCCGGTCGAGCTCGGCCTCAAGCCGCGGCAGCGTATCGGCGGGCGCTTCCGGTTCCAGCGTGATGCGGTGCGCGAGCAGCAGCCCCGATTGCCGATCCGCTTTCAGATCGACCCGCGCGACCAACGCCTCGTCCATCAGGAAGGGCAGCACGTAATAGCCATGCGTGCGCCGGTCCTGCGGCACATAGATTTCGATGCGATAGTGGAAGCCGAACAGGCGTTCGGCGCGGGCCCGCTCCCAGATCAACGGATCGAACGGCGCGAGCAAGGCAGCGCTGCGCACCCGGCGCGGCATGGTCGCGTCGCGATGCATCCATGTCTTCTGGCTCCAGCCCTCGACCCGCACCGGCACGAGCACTCCGTCTTCCGCCAGGTCGGCGATGGCGTGATCGGCTTCGGCGGGTTTCAACCGGAAATAGTCGCGCAGGTCGCTGGCGGTAGCGATGCCCAGCGCACGGGCGCTCCGTTCGATCAAGGCGCGTTGCGCCGCCTCAACCGACGGCGTTGGGAGCGCCAGTACCGCCGGCGGAATGACGCGCTCGGTCAGGTCGTACAGGCGCGCGAAGCTGCCCCGCCGGGTCGCGGTGGTGATTTGCCCGGACCAGAACAGCCATTCGAGCGCGTGCTTGACGTGGCTCCATTCCCACCAGCCGCTGCGGCTGGACCCGTTCTCGAAGTCGGCGGCCGCGAGCGGTCCTTCGGCAGTGATGCGTTCGAGCACGGCATCCGCCTCGGCCCGGCGCTCGACCGCGAAGCGGCGCAGCGCCTGATAGCCGATCTCGCCTCGCTCCGCCCGTGCCATGCGCCAGCGGAGCAGCGGGTGGAGGTCGAGCGGCAGCAGCGACGCCTCGTGCGCCCAATATTCGAACATGCGTCGCTGTCGTTTCGGCCCCCACGCATCTCCCTCCAGCAAGGCACGGTCATAGCTGCCTAGACGCGAGAACGCGGGCAGATAGTGCGCCCGCGTCAGCACGTTGACGCTATCGATCTGGAGGAGGTTGAGCCGCTCGGCGGTGCCGCGCAGGTGGCGAACCGACGGAGTGACGGGACGCGCGCGACCAAAGCCCTGCGCCGCCAGGACGATCCGACGCGCTTCGCGGTTGGAGATGCTCATGTCCGACGAATTCGACCTTGGATGGCGGCACGTCAATCTGGCGCTCCGGTGATGAATGGACCGGCTTCGAGCGTCATCGCGTTGCTTCATGCTTAGTCGTTGAACGCCGAAACCGCCATGTCGACAAAGGCGCGCAGGCCTGCCGTCATGCGACGATCGGGCAGGCGGACGAGCGTCAGCGGACGAGGTTCGGGCGCGTGATCCGCCAGGACCGGGATCAGGCGCCCCGACGCCAGATCACCGTCCAGCGTCACCCGCGATTGCAGAATGATGCCATAGCCCGCGACCGCCGCCTGCCGCAGGGCGGCCGCGTGATTGATACGCAGGCGCGGCGGGGGCAGCGGCACGACATGTGCACCACCCGGACCGACCAGTGTCCAGCGGTCGTCCGCGCCGAACTGCGCGAAGCCGATCAGCCGATGTTCGCGCAAGTCGTCGGGCGTCTCCGGGTGACGGTGGCGTTCGAGATAGCCCGGCGCGGCAGCGAGCATCAGCCGATAGGGAGCGAGCGGATGGGCGACCAACCAGTCGTCCTCCAGCGCGCCGATACGAAAGGCCAGGTCGAAACTCTCCTCGATCAGATCGACCTTGCGGTCACTCAGCACCAGGTCCGCCTGCATGTCCGGAAAGCGGTCGAGATAGGTCGCCAGCAGGGGCGCGACCCGTTCGGTGCCGAAGGCGATCGGTGCGGCAATGCGAAGCCGACCGACCGGCGTCTGCGCCACCTCGGCACCCACCGCCTCGGCGCTCGCGACATCCGCCAGCACGCGACGACAGGATTCGGTGAATCGTCGACCGGCCTCGGTCGGCGACAACCGCCGGGTCGTCCGGTGCAGCAGGCGGGTGTCGAGCCGCGCTTCCAAGGCGTTGACATGCTTGGCCACCATCGTTGCCGAGATGTCGTGCGCCTTGGCCGCGGCGGTGAAACTGCCGAGGTCGACGACCGATACGAAGATCGCCATGCTGGTCAATCGGTCCATTGCAAACCCCTAGTTCGAGCACTTCGCATCCTATGCGGCTGTTTCCAGCCCAGTCCAGCAGGCATCCTCCGGTCATTGGCAACCAAAACAAGGATGATCGGCGATGGGCATGTCGAGGATAGTGCAGTGAACGCCTTGTTCTTCGATCGGTTCGGGGGACCCGAGGTCCTGCGCTATGGCGCTTTTTCGGATCACGAGTTGGACGCCGGCTCGGTGCTGGTGGAAACCCGCGCGGTCGGCCTGAACTTCGCTGACATCTACCGTCGTCAGGGCGTCTATGTGCTGGACGGCGAGGCGCCATGGATCGGCGGCTATGAGGGGGCGGGACGCATTGTCGCGGTCGGGACCGGCGTCGTTCGCTGGCGGATCGGGCAGCGGGTCGGGTTTCTCGACGTACCGCGCGCCCATGCCGAGCGGGTCTGCGCGCCCGCCGATCGTCTGGTCGCGCTGCCGGACGATATCGACGATCGCACCGCCGCCGCGCTGTTGCTGCAAGGCGTGACGGCGCAATATCTGGTCGAGGATAGCGGCAGGATGGCCGCCGGCGACCGCGTGCTAGTCCAGGCCGCATCGGGCGGCGTCGGGCGGCTGCTGACCCAGATGGCGGCGGCGCTGGGGGCCGAGGTCCATGCGCTGGCCTCGACCCCGTCCAAGCGCGAACAGGCGCGGTCGAACGGCGCGAGTGCGGTCTATGGCTATGACGATTGGGTGGCGCAGGTGCGGCGGGCGACCGGAGACGGCGTCGATGTGGTCTATGATTCGATCGGCACCACGCTCCACGACAGCCTCGCCGCCTTGCGTCCCGGTGGCCGCGTGGTGATCTTCGGCAAGGCGGGCGGCCCACCGCCCGCGATCGATCCGCTGTCCCTGATGGAGCATTCCAAGGGTGTCGTCGGCGGCGACCTCTGGACCTATCTAAACCGCGCGGAAAGCCGACAGAGCCGCACCGACAGGCTGTTCGCGGCCTTGCGGGCTGGCACCATTACTGCGCCTAAAATCACCACATTTCCGCTGAGCGAGGGGACCGCTGCCCATCGCCTGCTGGAGGATCGCAGTTTCGCGGGCAAGATCGTCCTGATCCCCGAGCTCGGGTAACGGCGGTCGCTGGTGGCCGCTAGGCGTGCATGGCGTTTCGCGGAAGCACCTGCCATGCTCATCCGGGATGTCGCTGCGTTTCGGCCAAGGGGGAAGCATTGAAGATCGGGGTCATTGCCGACGCCCATGGAAATCTGGCTGCGCTGGAGGCCGTTCGGGACGCGATGTCCGCCGCCGCGCCCGACCTGGTCGTCAATCTGGGCGACCTCGTGTCCGGCCCGTTCGATCCTGGGGCAAGCGCCGAACTTCAGATGCGTGCCGGCTATCTCACCATCGCCGGGAACCATGAGCGGCAGTTGCAGGACGGCAGCGACGGGGCGTTCGACGTTCTGGCGCGGCCTCTCCTGACCCAAGAGCATTGGGCCTGGATCGAGGGTCTGCCCGCGACGCTCACCCTCGGTGATGGCGACGTCTTCGCCTGCCACGGCAGCCCGGCGGGCGGGGATCTGGAATATCTGCTCGAGGACGTGACCTCCGGTCGCGCCACGCTGGATGCCGACACCGCCATTCGGCCGCGGCTGAAGGGCATCGGGTCGGCCAGTCTGGTGCTGTGCGGGCATACGCATACGCCGCGGATCGTGGCGGTCGATGGCGTGCTGATCGTCAATCCCGGCAGCGTCGGGATGCCGTGCTACCGGGACCGGGGTGCGACCCCGCACGTCATGGAGGCGGGCAGCCCGCTGGCGCGCTATGCCATCGTCGAGCGTCGTAGCACCGGATGGGCAGCCCAACTGTACGGCGTGCCTTATGACTATGAGATCGCGGCGCGTCAGGCGGAGGCATTCGGCTTTCCGGCCTTTGCCCATGCCGCCCGGACCGGTCGTATCCCGCCCGGATGATCCCCTGTTCCTCTGAACGGACGGTCGGAGCGGTGGGACAATCGAGAAACCATCCCACCGAACTTGCGACCGTCAGGCGCGATAGCCGCCTTGGCGCTCCAGCATCCAGCCGGGATATTCCGCTGGCAGCTTCGTCACCGCGTCGAGCGCGGCAAGGTCGTCCGCGTCGAGCGAGACCTCGGTCGCGGCAATATTGTCGGTGAGCTGGTCGACCCGCTTGGCCCCGACGATCACGCTCGTGACCACCGGCTGGTGGAGCAACCAGGCGAGCGCGACTTGCGCGACGGTGCAGCCCTTCGCCTCGGCGATGCGGCGCATCTCGGGGATCGCCACCGAGCCACGGGTGCGATCGACCGGCGGAAAGTCGAAATTCGCACGCCGCCCGTCCGCCGCTTGGCCCTCGCCGTCATATTTGCCCGACAGATACCCACCGGCCAGCGGGCTCCACACCATCAGCCCGATCTTCTCGGACCGCAGCATCGGCACGATCTCGCGCTCCAGGTCGCGGCCAACCAATGTGTAATAGGCCTGGAGCGACAGGATCGGCGCGAGCCGCCGCGCCTCGGCGATGCCGACCGCCTTCACCACCTGCCACGCCGCCCAGTTGGACAAGCCGAGATAGCGGACGTGACCGTGACGGACGAGCGTGTCGAGCGCCTCCAGTGTCTCCTCGATCGGCGTCGCAGGATCGAAGCCGTGGATTTGATAGAGGTCGATATGGTCGAGCCCCAGCCGCTGAAGGCTCTGCTTGCACTGGCTGAGGATTTGGCCGCGCGAGGCGCCGCGCGCATTGGGACCATCGCCCATCGGCCCCAACACCTTGGTCGCGATCACGACATCGTCGCGCGCGATGCCCAGGTTCTTGAGCGATTGGCCGAGGATACGCTCGCTCTCGCCGCCGGCATAGACATTGGCGGTGTCGATGAAGTTGATGCCGGCATCGCGCGCGGTCCGGACCAGCGCATCGGCTTCGTCCTGGCGAAGCTGGCCGATCTGGCCCCATATGCCCTCGCTGCCGCCGAAGGTCATGGTGCCGAGGCAGAGTTCGGACACGAACAGGCCGCTATGGCCGAGCTGGCGCATACGCATGGGATGATACTCCTGTTGGAATGGATGAGCCGGAGATACGCCGCGAACGCTCGGCGCCGCGACGCCGATCCGATCAAAGTCCTGCCTGATCCTATCAAAGTGGAGCTTGCGCCGGTGCATTCGGTGGTCGGCGGAGCTACGATCTCTGCCATGACGACGCTGTCCGACCTTGCCCAACTGATCGAGCGCCATTGGTTCGTCCATGGTCGCGAAACGCCAATCCCGGGCCTGCTCATCACCCGCGCGGAGGAGCCGACCGGCATCATCCGCACGGTCTATCGGCCGTCCTTCTGCCTCGTCGTGCAGGGAGCGAAGATGTCGATGCTGGGGCCGACGGCCTATCATTATGCCGAGGGTCAATGCCTGCTCGCCTCGGTCGACCTGCCGGTCACGTCACGCATCGTCAGGGCGAGCGCGGACGCGCCCTATCTGGCGCTGTCGCTGGCAATCGAGCCGGTGACCGTGGGCGAATTGGTGGCGGAGCAGGTGAGCGCGCCGGGCCCGGCCGCCGCCTTCAATGCGCTGGCGACCAGCGACCATGACCCGGCGCTGCGCGATCCTCTCAGGCGTCTGCTTGACCTGCTTGACCACCCGGCCGATCAGGCGGTGCTCGCCCCGCTGATCCGACGCGAGATCGTCTGGCGGTTGCTCGGCGGCACGCTGGGACCGGCACTGCGCCAGATGGGTCTAGTCGATACCCATGCCGCGCGGATCGGCCGCGCGACGGCGTTCATCCGCGATCATTATGCCGAGACGCTGCGCGTGGCCGACCTCGCCGCGCTGGCGGGCATGAGCGTCCCCGGCTTCCACCGCCATTTCAAGACGGTGACGACGATGACGCCGGTGCAGTTCCAGAAGCAGGTCCGCTTGCAGGAAGCACGCCGCCGCCTGGTCGCCGCCGAGGAGGTCGCGCGGGTGGGCTTCGCGATCGGTTACGAGAGCCTGTCGCAGTTCAGCCGCGACTATCGCCGCCTGTTCGGCGCTCCGCCGGGTCGCGATGCGGCCGCCCTTCGCGCGCAGTTGGCGCCAGAGCCGGCGCTGCCCTGATACTTGACTTAGTCAACTAAAATGATCCAGCATGGCGGATATGGAAGATGCAGACATCACCGCGATCCGCCGGTTCAACCGCTTCTATACCCAGACGATCGGCGCGCTCGACGCACGGTTCCTCGGCACCGAGGCGAGCCTGCCCGAAGCACGGTTGCTGTTCGAGATCGCCACGCGCGAGCCGGTCACCGCCAGCGTGTTGCAGGACGCGCTGGGCATGGACGCGGGCTATCTCAGCCGCTTGGTCGCACGCTTCGAGAAGCGCGGCTGGATCGTGCGCGTGCGCCGCGACAATGACGCCCGTGCGCGTGACCTGCGGCTGACCGAGGCGGGACGTGAGGCTTTCGCCATCGTCGACCACCGCCAGAGCCATGCCGTCGGCGATCTGCTCGGCACGGTGGACGGTCAGGCTCGGCGCGATCTGGTCGAGGCCCTGACGCGTGCGCGGCTACTGCTCGACCCGGCATCGGGTGGACCGTTCGTGATCCGGCCCTTCCGCGCCGGCGAGCCCGCGTTGATCGCGGCGCGCCAGTCGCTCCTCTATGCCAAAAGTCACGGCTGGGGTCGCGAGCTGGAGGTGATCGAAAGCGAGGTGACCGCAGCGTTCCTGCGCGACTTCGATCCCGAGCGCGAGCAATGCTGGGTCGCCGAGATCGACGGGGTGATGGCGGGCGCGGTGTTCGTCACTGACGAGGGCGATGGCCTTGCCCGGCTGCGGCTGCTGCATGTCGAGCCCTTCGCCCGCCGCCGGGGCATCGGCGATGCGCTGGTCGGCGCTTGCGTCGCCTTCGCACGGGAGAAGGGCTATCGCGCGTTGACGCTGTGGACCCACAGCGTGCTGGAGTCCGCTCGGCGCCTCTATGCCGCGCATGGTTTCGCATGCGTCGAGACGGCGATGCATGAGCGGTTCGGCGTTCCGCTCCAGGGCGAAACCTGGCGGCGGGAGCTGGCGGCGTGACCAGCGTCCTGACGATCCGCCTCGCGACCGAAGCCGACCTCGGAACGCTCCGCGAATTGATGACGCTGTCGATCGATCGCGGCCAGGCGGCGGTGCTGACCCCGGCGCAGATCGTCGCCAGCCGCTCGGTGATGGGGCTGGACACGCAATTGGTGCGCGACGGCACGTACTTCGTCGTCGAGGACCATGGCGTGCCGGTCGGCTGCGGCGGATGGAGCCGCCGCGCGACGCTCTATGGCGGCGACCATAGCATGAGCCTGCGCGACCCGGCGCTGCTCGATCCGGTGAAGGACGCCGCTCGCATCCGCGCCATGTACACCCACCCGGATCATGTCCGGCGGGGTATCGGCCGGATGATCCTCGACCACTGCGAGCAAGCGGCACGGGCGGAAGGGTTCGCCGCCGTTGAACTGATGGGCACGGCCGGCGGCGTCCCGCTCTACGCGGCCTGCGGTTACGAGCCGGCTGAGCGCGCCGATACCCATGTCGACGGGGTCGTCGTGCCGTTGACCCGGATGCGGAAGCGGCTGCGCGATCCGGCGTAGCGGGGCAGCGGGCGAAGATTTTGCACCGGCATGTCACACCGGTCGCCGCTGTCTCGTCATGGTTTCGAACCTTGAGGAGACCGACCATGACACCGCGTATCGCCAACCCACACGCTCTGGCCCCGGAAGCGATCAAGGCCATGACGGCGCTGGAGCAGAGCTTCACGAAAAGCGGCCTCGACCACGATCTGCTCGAACTGGTGAAATTCCGCGTGTCGCAGATTAACGGCTGCGCCTTCTGCCTGCACATGCATGCGACCGACCTACGCCGTCATGGTGAAAGCGAGATGCGCCTGTACATGCTAAGCGCATGGCGGGAATCGACGCTCTATTCGGATCGCGAGCGGGCCGCACTTGGCTGGGCGGAGGCGTTGACGCTGCTGCCCGAGACGGGGGCGCCCGATGCGGACTATGACGCGCTCAAGGCGGCATTTTCCGATGCAGAGCAGGTCTGGCTGACCATGGCGATCGGGGCGATCAACACCTGGAACCGCCTCCAGGTGGCTTTCCGCGTCGCGCATCCGGTGGACGATGCCTGACGCCGCGTTGTTCGAGGCGGAGCGGCCGCGGCTCGTCAGGCTGGCCTATCGCATGACCGGCTCGTTCGCCGAAGCGGAGGATCTGGTGCAGGACGCCTGGTTGCGCTGGTCGCGGGCGGAAGAGGTCGAGGTACCCGCCGCGTGGCTGACTCGGGTCGTCACGCGGCTCTGCCTCGATCACCTGAAGTCGGCGCGGGTACGGCGGGAGACCTATGTCGGCACATGGTTGCCCGAGCCGCTGCTCGGCACAACCGATCCGGACGAGGTGGCCGACGATCTGACGGTTACGCTCATGCTGGCCATGGAGCGGCTGTCACCGTTGGAACGGGCCGCCTTCCTGCTCCACGATGTGTTCGACGTCGCGTTGATCGAGGTGGCCAGGACGCTGGACCGCGCACCGGCCACCGTGCGGCAACTCGCCTCCCGCGCCCGACGGCATGTCGCGGAGGCGCGGCCGCGCTATCCGGTCGATGCGCAGGAAGCCGCCCGGATCACCCGCGCCTTCTTCGCGGCGGCGCGAGACGGTGACGCGCGTGCTCTGTCGGACCTGCTGGCAGAGGACGTCGCGATCCATTCCGATGGCGGTGGGCGCGTCCTGGCATTCCACAACATCATCCGGGGTCTGGCAAAGGCGCAGCGCTTGTTCATGGGGCTGCGTCGCAAATACCCCGACGCGCCGGTGGAAGTGATCCGCTTCGCCACGATCGACGGTCTGCCCGGCTATATCAGCCGCGCGGGCGGCGGCGTGCTCCAGACCACCGCGCTCGACATCCGCGATGGCCGGATCGCGGCGATCTACATCGTCCGCAATCCGGACAAGCTCATCCGCGTCGCGACCGCTCTTCAGACCGGACAGGCGGTCGCACGCGGCTGACGCCGGAATGCTATCAGCATCACCAGTGCCGCTGCCGCCATCGCCGCACCGGCTAGCGACACGATCTGCAACCCCAGCCCGGCGCCGATCACGCCGCCGCCGAGCGCCGCGCCTATCGCATTGCCGAGATTGAACGCGCCGATGTTCATCGCGGAGGCGAGGTTCGGCGCGTCCGAGGCGGCGTCCATTACCCGCATCTGCAAGGGCGGCACGATCGCGAAGCTGGCGATGCCCCAGATTAGGATGGCGATCGCGGCGGTCACCGGCCATTGCATGAGAACGGTGAAGGCGAGCAGCGTCAGCGCCATGATCGCCAGCATCAGCATGAGCGCCCGGTCGACCGAACGGTCGGCCAGCCGCCCGCCGACGCCGTTGCCGATCGTCGCGCCGACGCCGAACAGCATCAACATCGCGGTGACATAGCCGGTCGAACCATGCGTCACATCGCGCAGGATCGGTACGATATAAGTGAACACGGTGAACACGCCGCCAAAGCCGATCGTGGTCAGGGCCAGCGCCATCACCACCGGCCCGCGCGTCAGTACCCGCAGTTCGGCGCGCATGTCGCCGCCCACCGCAGCCGGCAGCGGTGGCAGCGCGAGCCGCAGCGACAGCATCGCGATCGCGCCGACGCCTGCGATCCCGGCGAACGCCGTGCGCCACCCGATCGCCTCGCTGACCCAGGTCGCCGCCGGCACGCCGCCGATGGTCGCGACAGTCAGCCCGGTGAACATCGCCGCCACCGCGCCCGCGCGCTTGTCCGGCGGCACGAGGCTGGCGGCGACCACGGATCCGACGCCGAAGAACGCGCCATGGTTGAACGAGGTGACGACCCGCGCCGCCATCAGCATCCAATATCCACCCGCGACCGCCGACAGTGCGTTGCCGAGCGTGAAGATGCCCATAAGTGCGATCAGCAGTGTCCGCCGGTCGATCCGCCCGGTGGTGAGCGTCATCAACGGCGCGCCGATCAGCACGCCCATCGCATAGGCGCTGACCAGCAGCCCGGCGGCAGGGATCGACACATGCAGGTCGCTTGCGATCACCGGCAACAGGCCCATCGGCGCGAACTCGGTCACGCCGATGCCGAAGGCACCGACCGCCAGTGCGAGCAATCCGAGGTTGAATTTCATGAGCGTGGCTCCCTCAAACCATCGGCGGCGCGAGGCGGGCAAAACCCTCCTGCTGCCGATAGGGGGTGTACGGATAGGGCGGCAGCACGTCGCTTGCCGCGTCGAGCGTCGCCACCTGCTCGGGCGTCAGCGCCCAGCCGACAGCACCCAGATTGTCGCGCAACTGCACCTCGTCGCGTGCGCCGATGATGACCGACGATACGGTCGGCCGCCGCAGCAGCCAGTTGATCGCGACCTGCGGGACCGTCTTGCCGGTCTCAGCCGCCACCGCCTCCAGCGCATCGACGACGCGGTAGAGATGCTCGTCCTCGACCGGCGGCGCGAACTGCGCGGTTTCGTGCAGGCGACTGCCCGCCGGGATCGGCCATCCCCGCCCGATCTTTCCGGTCAGCCGCCCCCAGCCAAGCGGGCTCCAGACCAGCGCGCCGACACCCTGATCCGCCGCCAGCGGCATCAGATCCCATTCATAGGCGCGGCCGATCAACGAATAATAGACCTGATGCGCGACCAGACGCGGCCAGCCATGACGATCGGCCAACGCTTGCGCCTTCATGATCTGCCAGCCGGGATAGTTGGAGACGCCGGCATAACGCACCTTGCCGTCGGCGATCAGCCGGTCGAGCGTGCCCATCACCTCTTCGGTCGGCGTTGACGCGTCGAAGGCGTGAAGCTGGAGCAGGTCGATCCGGTCGGTGCCGAGCCGCCGCAACGCCGCCTCGACCGCGCCGATCAGCCGCGCCCGCGACGCGCCCCAGTCCTGCGGACCGTCACCCATCGGCAGGCCGGTCTTGGTCGAGATCAGGACGGCATCACGCCGCCCCTTGATCGCTTCGCCCAGCACCTGTTCCGACGCGCCATCCGAATAGACGTCGGCGGTATCGAACAGCGTCACCCCCGCGTCGAGGCAGATATCGACCAGCCGCCGCGCCTCCACGGCATCGCTTGTGCCCCAGGCGCTGAACAGCGGCCCCTTGCCGCCGAACGTGCCCGCCCCGAACGACAGCGCCGGAACGCGCAGGCCGGACGATCCCAATTGCCGATATTCCATGACACCTCCTTTGCGAATGTCATTGTCAGGCGCATAGATGGACGGTGAAGCAGCGTGGCGGAACCGTCCGTCGGTGCAAAGGATCTATGCCTTGGACGCAAAGGTAGCTGGCAACGACGATCGCGCCCGGTCGCTTGCCTTGTTCGCGAGCGTGGTGGAGGAAGGCAGCTTCTCCGCCGCCGGTCGCACGCTCGGGCTGACGCCCTCGGCGGTGGCGCGCGCGATCGACCGGATCGAGGCGCGGCTGGGCGTACGGCTGCTGCTGCGCTCCACCCGCGCGTTGACGCTGACCGCCGAGGGGCAAGCCTATCTGCTCGCAGCCCGCCGTATCCTCGCCGATCTCGATGATGCCGAGCAACAGATCGCCGATCAGGGCGCGCCGCGCGGACGACTGCGGATCAGTGCCGCGCTGGCGCATGGCCGGTTGTGTGTCGTGCCGCTGCTCGGCGAGTTCGCGCGGGCCTATCCGCACATCCTGATCGACGTGGCGCTGACCGACACGCTGGTCGATGTGGCCGGTGGGCAGGCCGATGTCGCCGTCCGGTTCGGCCCGCTCGCGGACAGCGGGCTCACCGCGCGCAAATTGTCCGAAGGGGGACGGGTGATCGTCGCCTCACCGGACTATCTAGCCCGGGCGGGCACGCCGCGGGTCCCGGAGGACCTGCACGCCCACAACTGCCTCAACTTCAGCTTCCGACGGGCCGAGCCCACCTGGCCGTTCCGCCGCGACGGCCGGGATTTCGCGCTGTCCGTCGAGGGCGGCATCGTCGCCAACAATGGCGAGACGCTGGGCCATCTCGCCGCTGCCGGGGTCGGCATCACCCGCGTCGGCCGCTTCAGCGTCGCGGCTGAGATCGCGGACGGGCGGCTCGTACCGCTGCTCGAGGACTATAATCCGGGCGACGTCGAGCTGATCCACGCCGTCTTCGTCGGAGGCTCCACCACGCCCGCGCGGGTGCGGGTGTTCGTCGATTTCCTGGTCGAGCGCTTAGCCAGCCGGTTCGAGTAGCAGGCGCGGCACGGCCGATTCCAGAAAGGCGTACAGCCGGTCGTCATCGCTCATCGCGACGTTGAAGCGCATGTGATCGCGCCATCCGCCGCTGGTGCTGAACACCGGACCCGGTGCTAGAACGATCCCTGCATCAATCGCCCTGCGTGCGAGCTCAACGGCGTCGACGCCATTGGGCAATCGCGCCCATAGGAAGATGCCCGCCGCCGGGTCGGTCCATGGCTCGATACCGATGGCCCGTAGACGTTTCGCCACCCGGGCCGTAGCCCGAGCCAGCCGGGTCCGGACACCGTCAACGTGACGCCGATAGCTGCCATCGGTCAGCACCGCGTGGAGCAGGTTGGCGGCGAGCGGACTGCCCGCCATCGACGTCGCGATGCGTAGGTCGGCCAACCCTTCGATCCAGTCGGGTCGCGCCGCGATATGGCCACAGCGCACCGCCGCCGACAGCGACTTGGAGAAGCTGCCAATGCGGATCGTCCGGTCGAGGCCATCGAAGGCCGCCAATCGTGGAGACGGCGTGTGTTCGAAGTCGGCGAAGATGTCGTCCTCGACGACGACCATGTCATGCGCTTCAGCAATCTTGAGCAGCCGGTGCGCGGTGGCGGCGACGAGTGACGCGCCGGTCGGGTTATGGACGCCTGAGTTCGTCAGATAGAAGCGCGGCCGATGGGTCGCAGCGGCCTCGGCGAAGGCGGTGACGTCGGGCCCGGTGGGTGTCATCGGCACGCCGACGACCTTGGCGCGGTGCGCCCGCAGAAGCGCCAGGAAGTTGAAATAGCATGGGTCGTCAACCAGCACGGTATCGCCTGGTTGGAGCAGGAAACGGCACACCAGATCGAGCGCGTGCGTGCCGCTGTCGGTCAGCAGGATTTGGTCGGGGCCAGCCTCAATCCCCTGATCCGCCATCCGCCTCGCCAGCAACGCCCTGAGCTGGGGCGAACCCAAGGGGGACGCATAGCCCGCCAGCGTGCCGTTCTCGTCGGATCGCGCCGCCCCGCGCATTGCCTTGCGGAGGGCATCGCCCGCCAGCCAATCATCGGGTAGCCAGCCGCATCCCGGCATCAATTCGTGTCGTCGCTCGCCCAGCGACTGACGCAGCATCCAGAGTGGATCGACCTCGCGTTCTTTCGTGCTGGCCAGCCGATCCAGCGCCAGCGGGGCCAAGGGCGCCGCGACATAAAAGCCTGATCCCGGTCGCGAGCGAATGACGCCCTCGGCGGCGAGGCGATCATAGGCCTCGACCACCGTCGAGCGCGCGACGTCGCTCGTCTCGGCCATCGCGCGGATCGACGGCAGCCGTGCGCCCGGCGTCAGCGCGCGGGCATCGATCCGGTCGCGGATCGCGCGGACCACCATGCCGGTGCGGGTTTCGTCGGGGATGCTCGCCATCGTACTGCCAATCTCATCAATACAGTTTGGCATGATCGTACCGATGTGTATCTGTCGGCGCCAGTCGTCGCGCGATAGGACGAGTCATCATCAACAGGAGATGCCCGTGACCCGCCCATTCCGCCTCGTCGACGTATTCGGCACCGATCCGCTGACCGGCAACCCGCTGGCCGTCATCGCCGATGCCGATGACCTGACGACGGACGAGATGCAGGCGATCGCAAGCTGGTTGAACTTTTCGGAGACGACCTTCCTGCTGCCGCCGACCGATCCGTCTGCCGATTATCGCGTGCGCATCTTTACCATGGCGCACGAACTGCCCTTTGCCGGACACCCGACCTTGGGCAGCGCCCATGCGTGGGCGGAAGCGGGCGGACAGCCGAAGCAGGACGGCATGGTCGTGCAGGAATGCGGTGTCGGACTGGTGACGATCCGGCGCGATGGCGATCGGCTTGCTTTTGCCGCCCCACCGCTGCTGCGCGGCGGCACGCCGACCGAGGCGGAGATCGCACAGGTCGCTGATCTGCTGCGGATCGACCGTGCGGCAATCGTCGATGCCGCCTGGGCGGACAATGGCCCTGGCTGGATCGCGGTCATGCTGGAGTCGGCGGAGGCGGTGCTGGCGGTCGAGCCGGCGCGGCACCACCCCGAGCATATCGACATCGGCATCGTCGGACCACATGCGCCCGGCAGCGAGGTCGCGTTCGAACTGCGCGCGCTCTTCACCGACGCGCATGGCGGGCTGATCGAGGACCCGGTCACCGGCAGCCTCAACGCATCCGTCGGCCAGTGGCTGTTCGCCAGCGGTCGGGCCAGTGGCAGCTATCTCGCCGCGCAGGGCACGCGCCTCGGGCGGAGCGGGCGTATCCATGTCTCGCAGGATGAGACCGGCCAGGTCTGGGTCGCCGGGGCGACGCGGACTTTGTTCTCCGGACGGACGCAAGGGTGATGCAGGTCGCGGTCCTGACCTTCGACGGCTTCAACGAACTGGATTCGTTCGTGGCCGCTGGGATCATCAACCGGCTGCGCCCGCATGGCTGGGCCGCGGACATCACGGCGCCGACCGAGACGGTGACGTCGTTGAACGGTGTCACCGTCCATCGGCAACGGCAGCTCGATTTCGTCGAGGAAGCCGATGCGGTATTGATCGGCAGCGGGGTTCGCACGCGCGACATTGCCGCCGATCAGGCGATGCTCGCCCGGCTTCGCCTCGATCCAACGCGGCAGTTGATCGCGGCGCAATGTTCGGGGACGCTGCTGCTGGCCAAGCTCGGCCTGATCGGTGATTTGCCAGCCTGCACCGACCTCACCACCAAGCCATGGGCGGTGGAGGCCGGCGTCACCGTCATCGACGCGCCGTTCGCCGCTCATGGCAATGTCGCGACGGCGGGCGGTTGTCTTGCCGCGCCCTATCTCGCCGCATGGCTGATCGCGCGCGGAGGCGAGCCCGAACTGGCGCGCGAGGCACTTCGTTACGTCGCGCCGGTCGGCGAGAAGGCGCGCTTCGTCGATCATGCCATGGCGATCGTCGCGGGCGAGTTGGCATTCGCCTGACCCGCCCGCACGCGCATTTCGTAGGAACCCGCGTCGAGATTACGCCTGCGGGCTGTCCCAGCCTTCCAGGACGATCTTGCCCCGCGTGGTGGTGCTCTCGATGCGGCGGTGCGCCTCGATCAGGTTAGCGGCATTGATCGGTGACAGCGTTTCGGTGGCCGTGGTGCGAATGCGCCCTTCGTCCACCAATTCGGCCACCGCGTCCAACAGTCGACCCTGCTCGCCGATGTCCGGTGTGTCGAAGAGCGACCGGGTGAACATCAATTCCCAATGGACCGACACCGCCTTGCGCTTGAAGACGACGATGTCGAGGCTGGCGGGATCGTCGATCAGCGCGAAGCGCCCCTGCGGCGCGATCAGCTCGGCGATATCGGCCAGATGGCGATCAGTATGGGTAGTCGAGAAGACGAAGGCGGGCGCGCCGATCTGCAGCGCGGCGATCTGCGGTGCCATCGGCCGGGAATGATCGATGACATGATGCGCGCCTAGGTCACGCACCCAGTCTTGCGTCTCGGCGCGCGAGGCAGTGGCGATCACGGTCAGGTCGGTGCGGGCCCGCGCGATCTGGATCGCCGCGGAACCGACACCACCCGCGCCGCCGATAATCAGGATGGCGCGGGCGCCGCCGGCTGGCTGGTCGTCGACCTTCAACCGGTCGAACAGGGTTTCCCACGCCGTGATCGCGGTCAGCGGCAGCGCCGCCGCCTCCGCGAAGCCGATGCTGCGGGGGCGATGGCCCACGATCCGCTCGTCGACCAGCTGATATTCCGCATTGCTGCCGTCGCGCATCAGGTCGCCCGCGTAGAAGACCTCGTCACCCACCTTGAAGCGGGTGGCCTCCGGACCGACCGCTTCGACCACCCCCGCCGCATCCCAGCCGAGGATGCGCTCGTCACGCCCGTCGAATGGCGCAGCGCCGTTGCGAACCTTCGCGTCGACCGGGTTCACCGAGATAGCTCGGACTGCGACCAGGATGTCACGCCCGGTCGGAATGGGCCGTGGCAGTTCTACGTCGATCAGGGCATCGACCCGGTCGATCGGGCCGGGTTGGCGATAGGCTATGGCGCGCATGGGTCTTGCTCCTTTTGCTGACGCACGCGAGATAGAGACGGTGTCAGCCTGTGTCGTAGGCACAAAAAACGCTCATAGTGTCGAAAAGGATACCGTCCTGATGGCGAAAGCCCGCCACTCCCGCCTCGATTGTACCCCGGGCTGCGCCGTCGAGGCGGCGGTGAGCCTGATCGACGGCAAGTGGAAGGCGGTGATCCTCTATCATCTGCAGGACGGACGCACGCGCTTCAACGAGTTGCGTCGCCGTGCCGGGGACGTGACGCCGCGCATGCTGACCAACCAGCTGCGCGAGCTGGAGGCCGATGGCCTGATCGAGCGTGAGGTCTTCGCCCAGGTGCCGCCGCGGGTAGAATATAGCCTGTCCGATCGCGGCCGATCCCTGTCGCCGATCATCGCGGCGCTGAAGGATTGGGGCGATGCGAATATGGACCTTTTCGCGCGGCGGTGATTATCCGACTGATGCGTCGGCGACGTTCGCGGCATTGCTCGAACGGCGTCGTGCTCGGATGTACCCCAAGAGATGGGCATGTGGGATAAGCGACGGGTTTCCGACGTTTTTGCACAATATGTTCACATCCTGTTCTACATGCGTTAAAACGTGCGCATGGCGGTGCGTAAGATCATTCACGTCGACATGGATGCCTTCTTCGCGTCGGTGGAGCAGCGTGACGATCCGTCGCTGCGCGGCAAGCCGGTTGCGGTCGGTCATGCCGCGGCGCGGGGCGTAGTGGCGGCGGCGAGTTACGAAGCGCGCACGTTTGGCGTTCGCTCAGCGCTGCCGTCGGTCACCGCGCTGCGCCGCTGTCCCGACCTGATCTTCGTGCCGCCCCGCTTCGAAGTGTACCGCGACGTCTCGCGCCAGATCCATGACGTGTTCGCGCGGTACACGGACCTGATCCAGCCCTTATCGCTCGACGAGGCCTATCTCGACGTCACCGCGAACAAGCGGGGCATGGAAACCGCATGGCTAACCGCCAAGGCGATCCGCGCCGACATTCTCGCAGAGACCGGCCTGACCGCATCGGCGGGCATCTCGTACAACAAGTTCCTGGCCAAACTCGCCTCGGATCATCGAAAGCCCAACGGCCAGTTCGCGGTCACGCCGGATATGGGTGCCGCTTGGGTCGAGACGCTGCCCGTCAGCCGCTTCCACGGCGTCGGACCGGTGACGGCGGAGAAGATGAAGCGGCTGGGGATCGAGACCGGGGCTGATCTGCGCGCCAAATCGCTGGCGTTCCTGCAGCAGCATTTCGGCAGTTCGGCCGAATGGTATCACGCCATCGCGCGCGGGGAAGACGACCGTCCGGTCAACGCGAACCGCGTGCGCAAGTCGTCGGGGTCGGAGACGACATTCAACCGCGACCTGACCGAACCCGGGGAGATTGAGGCCGGCGTTCTTAAGATGGCGGACGATGTCTGGGACTGGTGCGAGGGACGGCAAGCCTTCGGCCGCACCGTCACGGTAAAGGTCAAATACGCCGACTTCCATCAGATCACCCGGCGGCGCAGCCAGCCCGTGGCGGTCATCAGTCGCGAAGGTCTGCGCCGCGCGGCGCTCGACCTGCTCCGATCGGTTCTGCCGACCCAGAAGGGGATACGACTGGTCGGCGTAACGGTATCGAACTTCGTCGAGGCCGGGGCAGCGGCACCGACCCAATTGCCGATCTTCGCGGAGGCGGCGGCGTGATGCTTGACCTCTTTGATGCGCCGCTCCTGCCGGGGCTCGCCACGCGGGCGAACCTGATCACCACGGACGAGGAGCGCATGCTGATTGACCGGATCGACGCGACCGACCTCGAACCCTTCCGCTTCCAGGGCTGGACGGGCAAGCGCCTGACGACGTCATTCGGATGGAGTTACGACTTCGAGGTTGGGCACCCTAAGGATGCACCGCCGATGCCGGACTGGCTTGTCCCCATTCGCGACAGGGCCGCCAATTTCGCCGGGCTCGCGCCTGAGGCGCTGATCCAGGCGCTGCTCATCCGCTACGACCCCGGTGCCGGGATCGGCTGGCACCGGGACCGGCCCATCTACGGGCATGTCCTCGGCATCTCCCTCGGCGAACCGGCGACGATGCGCTTCCGGCGTCGGCGCGCCGACGGCTTTGACCGGGTGTCGGTGCCGCTCGATCCGCGTGGCGGCTACCACATGAGCGGACCAGCACGGCACGAATGGGAGCATAGCATCGCACCGATGGAACGCCCGCGCTGGTCGATTACCTTTCGCAGTCTTGCGGAGCATCGGTAATTGGCGGGAGGGGCTCATCGTCCCGTTCTTATGGCCGACGATCAGGAGCGCTGGTTACTGCATCCGGCGAGGACACCGTGAAGCTGCCTGACATCCGCCTTCGGCGGCTCTCGACCAACTCCGGTCGTTGATACCCAGACCGGTGAACGGCTGCTTCTGGGTGAAGCTACCGTTCACGCGGTGCAACCCCCTCTTCGGATTAGCACCATAACACGGGGGCCAATTGACGACTGTGACCTAGCAGGGGACCGAATCTTTGCTTCATCAAGTCCTTTCCGCGCAACCACCGGCTCGCTTCCAGCCTGTAGATGCGCGAGCAGGTAATCTTCTCACAAGAGACAAAAGGGGGCCCTAGCACAAAAATGAGGAAACCCGCTCACGTCACGCGGTTCATTGGAGCAATAATAGTTTGCTCGTCGTCGAGACGAACGACCCAGGTTCCAGCTCCGTCTTCGCCAGATCGACGATCTAACACGTCAGACTGCGTCTCAACCTTGGTCGGTTTGCTCAAGGCAGACGGCGCTTCGGGAACGCCTTCGATGGCACGCTTTAGGGCACCGAGTTCGATTCCCACAAAAGCCGACCTTATGCCGAGGCGGCGCAGTAATCCTCGATCGTCTCCACTCAAGGCTTTTGGGCCTAGCGGGCCAGCTGGCGTCACGAAGCCGCCAAGAAGCAGATCGTCCGGAGTTGCGTCGTCCCCCTCGATTCGCATTGGCGTATATGCGCTTACAGCGTCCACCGCGCGCCTTTGGTAAGTCTCAACACGATTGCGGAAGGGTGTGCGCGCAAGCTCGAGTAGCGGTTTCGCGATTTCTCCAAGACCCAAGGGCGCGAGCAATGTGGCCGCGTGCCATCGCGCCATGGCCACCTGCAGGGCGTCGCGCTCGGCGTCGCTCAATTCCCCGTTTTCCTGTGGATCTTTGACCCATAGCATCGGCAAAGACGTTTTGGGATTGCTGAACCCCCAGCGCGTGGCGATCGCATAGCGCTTGAAGGGCGCACGGCGACCGCGGATCCTGATCTCGCCGCGTTCTGCCTGCGTATATGCTCGAGCGAGCGCAGCCTCTGGCCCCTTGGTGTCGTGGCAACCCTTAGCCTCGACGATCGCCATGCCAGGTACCGGCCCCCAAGCAACCCAGTCGGGCATGTCGCCGCGACGCCCCCGAACCCGCCGTAGCTCTCCGCGTAGCATCCCGCCCAGACGCATCGGCGGTTTGCGCACATGGACGAAGTGAGTGAGCCCAAGATGATGCGTTGCATAGGCCCGAGCAACGAAGCGTCCGAAAAGTCCGGATACGGCGGTCTTGACTTCACGCGCATGTCCGAGCGGTTCGCGAAAGCTGAACGTGGTGACTGCCGGATCGAGCAATGCTCCCAGAAATTGCCAGCTCCCAAGAGCCGCACCGGGTGTTTGCAGAATTTCCAAAACGCCGGCGTCTTCAATCTGCCGGACCGTGAGCGCCACTGTGCCCGTCGTGACCTTGCCTGCGAGATCCTCGAAACGATGATTGAAAGTTGGCATCCGGCTCCCCTACGATCATTTCGACAGCCGGTGGGCCCCGATGTCTCCACTTGAAGGCCCCACGGTTGCCGCCCCTTCGTCGGAAGACTAGCGTGGCGGTTTAGCTATGACGAGATGTTTCAACGATCTATATGCAGCGTCGATCGCCGCAGATGCGTGTCATCGAAACGGCGGGTTTATTGTCGTCTTGGAGATCGCAGGCTTCCCCAATTGGGGCCGTCTAACGGGCAAGCGACTCACGCCCGCTTTTGACAAAGCTGCCGTTCGCCGCAGCTTCTACGAACGATGGCTTTGTTCAAGAACTGACGGTTCACCGCGTTGGGCAGCTTCCGACCAAACCCAGTCGTTCAGACCGGGCGGAGCAAGCGTCTGCTCCAGACAATATCAGTCATTCGGGCCTCTTCAGCTCGTCCGGCAAGACGCGCCGTAATAGCCAACATTGGCAGGTCAAATCCCGACCGTGCGAAGCTGCCTTCCATCCATCGTGTCCAATGGGGGGCTGTGGGCCGTTTCCAGACTGGCTGCAGGTGGCGCAGAATCGCGGGAAACAGCCTTTCATCGGCGCACACGATCAAGTCTGCTTACCTTGAACCGGCCTATACGACGCCAGCCAGCGTCATCCAAGTTACAGAGATCATACGCGTGTTGCTTGCGCCGCTTTCCGTTATGCCTGATAGTCAGCCGGTTAGGGGGATCTTCCATGTCATTCGCGAACCGACTTATCGAGCAGCTTCCGCGCGATGTCGGAGGCACTCCCGCGCGCCCAATCGAGATGTCGCTGGATTTCCGATGAACCGAGACGACTACCTCAACAATATCGCCAAATATGCAGGGCGCATGGCCCATGAGATCAGGGCGCTTAACGCCGTCGGACGCTTTGACATCAATTCGGTTGCCGAAGATTTCCTGATCCCCGTTTTGAAGCTGGTGTTCGATTGCCCGCATCTGCAAAACATGAACAAGATCCAAGCCAACTTCCCGGCCGTAGACCTGGGCTGTGCGACGACCAGGATTTCGTTTCAGGTGACCACCGACGGATCGAACAGTAAAGTCCAGAAAACGCTCGAGAAGTTCCATGAACATGGTTTGGATAGGACGTTTGACCACCTCTACGTGCTCGCGCTGACCGAGAAGCAGGCCTCATACACGGCAAAGTCGCTAAAACGGGCGATTGCCGTGCTTACGATTCCGTTCGATCCTGCCGCCGACGTGATCGATTGGGAGAACATCCTTACTCGCATTCGGTATCTCGAGAACGAAAAGCTCGAGGCGATTGATCATTATCTAGCGTCGGGCTGGGCGAAGCGCGACAGTCAAGTGAAGTTCCGCGAGCAGCTCGACAAGTTTCTCGCCTTCTCAGCGGAGAAGATTGAGGTCGAAAAAACATCGCGTAAATACATTCCTGCCATCTTCGTGGAAACGCATTCCACCAAAGAGCAGATGAGGCTTTTCGCCAATCCATTGTTCTTCTATCGTAAAATTCAGGACAAGCTCCGTCGTTTTGCCTATGATCACCTCAACGCCAGTCTGACAATTGCTGGCGAGCCCAAGCTGGTGTCGGAGATCGATGGCAGCCTGCTCAGTGCCACGCCGGCGACCTTCGCTGAACTCGGCGCGTGGCTCGACCAGGTCGACCAAGCGATCGGCGTCGAGCTGGCCAAGTTTCGCCCAATGTCGTGGTGGCGCGAGACCGGCGAGGCTCGCTACAAACCGGTGAACCCAGAGTCGGCGGGGTGGATGATCGCGCGACTCCAGCTTGAGGGTGCCGCCGGCGGGCTGACATCGCGCTTGAACGAGGCGCGCGCGCTGGTCAGCCTTATTCGCAACAAGATCTTTCTCGTCACCAGCATGGCGGGTCAGGGAAAGACCAATTTCGTGTGCGACTTGGTCGAGAAACAATTCCGGCTCTTCGAAATTCCGTGCCTGTTCATCCCGGCACGCCAGCTGAACGGCTTCGCGCCAGGCACTCGGCTCTTCGACTATATCGGCCACAACCGCTATGCGCCCGACGGCACCAAGCTGCACGATTATTTGACGCTATTCGACCAGGTCGCGCACGATGTCGAAAAGCCGTTCGTGATCCTGATCGACGGGATCAATGAAGTGACCGACCTCACTTCGTTCAACGAAGAGCTCAAGGCGTTCTGCAGCGCGGTTAGCCAATATGATTGGATTAAACTTGTTATAACGTGCCGAAGCGAGTTTTTCGACGAGCGCTTTGCGACCATGCTCGACGAGCCATTTGCAGCGCACATCCACCGCGTGAACGACTTACGCTCCGAAATGACCGACCTCAGCAAGGCCCGGCTATTAAGCGCCTATCTGGCGCATTTCAGCATCAAAGGGTCATTGAGAGGGCAAGCGAAGTCGTTCCTGGAAAACGACCTCTTGCTGCTGCGAATCTTCTGCGAACGCTATGAGGGCAGCGATGTTGGGTACGTGACCGACATCTACAAAGGCGATCTATTCGTCGATTATCTGCGCAAGAAGATCGCCTCCTTCCCTCAGCGGCACCAGGCCAAGGCCCTGCCCGCCTTGTTCAAGATTGCGGGGGCGATGCTCGTCGCGGACGATTTTTCCAAGCTCTCGGTGCGCGATTTTTCCGCCGAGGAGCAAGAGATCGTAAGCCGCTTCATTGATGACGATGTCATCCTCCGCCGGGAAGTCGATAGCGAGGGCTTCGCGGCAGTCGGCGACCTCACCATCTCGTTTACCTATGACGAGTTGAGAGACTTCATCATCGCCTATCAATTGGTCGAGCATGCCGCTGCCGACCAAGCCCAGGCGTTGACGGAAATGCTGGCCCGGTTGCCGGGCCGCCCGGTCTACGAAGGCGTCTACCGCTACGCCTATCTGCTCGCACGCAAAGCGAACAATACCGCCGCGATTGCGGCGTGCGAGGCTGCGCCGAACTTCACCGAACATTTCAGCCTCAACGTCCACCTATTGCCTCCAGCAGTGCAGACGAGCGAGGACGTCGCGCGCGTTAAGGCCATCCTGGCGGACCCCAACGCATCTCTGCGGCGGCGGCGCGTTGCGCTGTTTTTGCTGCACCGGCGCAACGCAGTCGATTTGTTGAACATTGCCATCCTCATAGGCCATTTGAACGACCTCGAAGACGCGGAGCACGCCGCGTTCATTCAGGCGATCTTTGGCGGCCATCGCAACTACGACCCGCTTGCATGGCGGCAAGGCATCAATGAGCTAGTGACCGACGTCGGGGAGGACGAAGGTCGCCGGGGTCTGGTGCGATACGCACCCCAATGGCTCGCGTTTTTCCTGCACGCCGCCACGCACGCCGGCTGGCTGGAACGTGAGCGCGTCTCCACGTTGTTCCAGGACGCTGGGGGCGCCGCTAATTGCGCAGAAGCCTTGGCCCTGGTCGGGCCCGCCAGAGCCGCGGCGGTCAAAATGCTATTGGCGGACATCGCATCATCTGCGGGAGCCTTAGCGTGATTGAAAAGGATTTGATTCTGTCCTTGCGCCGAATTCCGTCGCTTGACGAATTTATCGATGCCTTGAAGATTAAACCGACCGGGTTTGCGGCGCAGCTTTTCACAGGCGTCTACAACCAACTCTTCGCCTGGTCGACTGATCTACGCACACAATATGACCAATATTATTGCGTGGAGTATCCGACGTTCGCGGCCTATCTCGAATTGGTGCACGAAATATATCTCGATCCGACCGAACTCGAAAAAGCGCACATCCTCAAGATAAAGTCACCAGGGGGCGTGCTTGAAGAAGCCTATGACGACAATGTCCGGGACACGGTCATCGACTGCGTGCTGAAACTGGAGAACAGACTTGAAAATTAAGATGGACTTCGTCTCGAACAGCTCGTCGACATCGTTCGTCTATATCGCTCGCGACATGCTGTCGCGCGACGATTTCTTGACGGCGGCGGGCGTCGATCCCAACAGTCCGGTGGCGCCGCTGTTCGAGTCCATGTTCGCCGAGCTCAAGACCCAGATCGACCGTGGCACCGTCCTGACCCGAGTCGAAGAGCTCGACACGTTGGAGAACCGGCAACAATATACGCCAGAGGTTCTCGATCGCATGAAGCAGGGCATCGCAGACGGCGAGACGGTCACGGTCGGGCATTTCAGCAGCGAAAACAATTTGGCCGAGATGACGCTGTGCACTGAAATTTTTGAGATCAAGTCCGAAGGGTTCTTCATCAATGCCTACGACAACTATTGGTAAAGCGCGCTTGCGCGTGAATCGGTACAAGGATCTCGGCTATTCAACCTTCTTCAACGCACGAACCGGTTTTTTCGCGCGCGTTCCCGAACCCGGCCAACGCGAGCCGTTCTGGTCGCCGCACGGCCCCGAGCTGATGGACATTTCGATCACGAACTGGTGCGACAAAGGTTGCGCATTCTGCTACAAGAGCTCGACCCGGCATGGGTCGCACATGGCGCTCGCCGATTACAAGCGCGTGATCGACCAGGCCGCAGACATGGGCACTTTCCAAGTCGCGCTGGGCGGCGGCAATCCCAACCAGCACCCCGATTTCGTCCATATTCTCGACTATACTTGGGCGAAAGGGATCGTCCCAAATTACACGACAAACGGGCGCGGCCTGACTGAAGAGATTTTGTCGGCGACACGCCGCAATTGCGGCGCGGTGGCCGTCTCCGCTTACGCACCGTATCACGAGACAGCCGAGACTATCCACCTACTGACCGATCACGACATCAAGACCAATGTACATTTCATCATCGACGGCGACAGCGTCGAAACGGCGATTGACTGGCTCCGCAACCCGCCCGAGTTCCTTGCCAAGATCAACGCGCTCATATTCCTCAACTACAAACCTTCGGGGCGGAAGGTCTTCGAGGAAAAGATGCTCCGCCATAGCGACCGACTCGATGAGTTCTTCGGCCTCGCCACCGCGGCGGATGCGAAGCTGAGGGTTGGGTTCGATGCCTGCTGCGTGAGCGGCGTATTCGCCAGGACGAACGCCAACAACGCGCTAGTTGATGCCTGCGATGCTGGGCGATTCTCCCTTTACGTTTCCGAAGACATGAAGGTCTATCCCTGCTCGTTTCAAAGCGGCTTGGTCGAGGGCGACACACTCAATGACGGTACGTCGCTGCTTGATATCTGGCACGGCTCGGAAAACGTCCGCTCTTTCCGGCGCTATTTTGCGTCCAACCGCTGCGGTGGCTGTTCGCACCGGCCAAGCTGCATGAATGGCTGTCCGATATTCGATCAACTCGTAGTCTGCGGAAATCGGTAGGCCGTGGCCATCCCGTCTGGGTCCACCGATGAATTGGTCGCCTTCCTCGACGCGAATATTGTGCTCGAAGGCAAGCCAGTGGCCGAACTACCTTGGACAGAGATTGCAACGGTAGGGCTGATCCGTGCCCTGATCGTCCCGAAAGCGATGGAAGAGATCGACGCCAAGAAGCGCGACGGGCGTTTAGGTCCGCATGCAAGGGCGTTTAATCGGCTGATTGCCCCGTCTGTCATCAGCGGCGAGCCAATTGTTCTTCGTGAGGCAGACCCACGCGTCGAACTTCAGATGGCGACATGTTCGCGCATTCCTTGGAATGACTATGACGAGCTTGACCCCGATGACGGTGACAGCAGGATTGTCGCTGAAGCGCTCAACGTGCGCAATGTAGCCTCGAAAAACCGCCTTCTTATCAGCCACGATATGAAGCCGCTGGCTTATGCGCGCGGTCGCGACTTGCCAGTTCATCAAGCATCCGACGATTGGCTACGTGGTCCTGAACCCAGTCCCAAAGACAAAGAAATTCAGCGGCTCAAACAGCAGCTTGCCGAATACAAAAAGGACGAGCCGACCTTCGAGATTTCAATTGAGGTTTCTGACATCGTCCCGCCGACAATCTACCGGGTTGCGGTACTGGATCCCGAGCAGGCGGACGTTATCACCGCGCTTATCAAGAAGCAGAATCCTAAGAAGTCGAACGGCAGCAAGGATCTCTACGGCATTAGCTCCGGTTTCGGCGGCGACCGCGATAGCTCATACGACGGAAAATATAGCGCTTTCATAACCCGCAAAGTGCCCTCGTTCGTAACGAAGTTCAGCGAAAAGCTTGAGTTGCTTTTCAATCAAAGACTCCTCACCGTGCGCGTCACCAATGCTGGCGATATTCGGGCCGATAACCTTGTCGTGTCGATTAAGACAAGCGACGGCTGGTTCAATCGTCGGGTGGTGGCCGTATCAGCGAGTGGACCTGCCGCCCCCGTGCCGAGGCCGGATTATCTCAGCTCGCTCAACATTCATCGGCACTTGGAAAACATGATCCCTCCGCGCGTCGGCCGGCACGAATTTGAGACGATCGTGCGGGCGCGCAGGAGTGGCGAGACGAAGGCGAGCTGCGAGGATTTTCACAGCGGGCAGGACTACTATTTCGAAGGTGTTGTCGCACCCACATCGAGCGACCAGCCGCTAGAAATTACCGTGACGCTCACCGCCAAGAATTTGCGGGGCGCACGCATCAAAACCTTTAGGCTCGTCAAGCAGATCGTCATGGTTGAGCCGGGTGAGCTGGTGGATTTACAGAATCTTGAACTGAAGCAGGAATACCCCACGAAAAAGGAACTTACTCGCTTACTCAAGGCTGGGGAATACGACGAAATCGACTGGGATGAGAACGACGACGACTAGCGCGCCTTGAGCAAACGGCGGCTTTTGGAGTTGCGAAGGTCGTAGCCGAATGACCGACATTAAGGCGCGCAGCTGTCGTGCTGTTCCGATGAATGAACGTCGGCTTCAGGCAATTTCCAACCCTGAAGCCGACTTTCCAGAATGTCCAACCACTCTGCCATAAAGGAGAGGGCTTTTGCGACCCGACGAATGGCCGGTTTTGGCTTAGCCGGACGGTCACCTTATAAGCGGCTGCCGGCAGAAATGTCCCGAGGCTGTGTAAAAACGTCGGAATCTGCTATGGTTTTCCGACGTTTCGGGAGGCTTGGGCATGGGCCGTTTCGTTCAGGGGGAAGACCGTCGGCAGGACTATCTGCTGCCTGCATCGCTTGATGATTACGTATCGGCAGATAACCCGGTTCGCGCGGTCGAGGCGTTCATCGATGCGCTGGATCTGAAGGCGCTGGAGTTCGCGGGCATGACGCCGGCCGAGACGGGGCGGCCCGCCTATCATCCGGCGACGATGCTCAAGATCTACCTCTACGGCTATCTGAACCGGATCCAGTCGAGCCGGCGGCTCGAGCGTGAAGCACAGCGCAACGTGGAATTGATGTGGCTGACGGGGCGGTTGGCGCCCGACTTCAAGACGATCGCCAACTTCCGCCAGGCCAATGGCGCTGCGATCCGGGCGGTGTGCAGCCAGTCCATCGTTCTGTGCCGGCAATTGGGGCTGTTCACGCGCGCGGTGGTCGCCATCGACGGCAGCAAGATGAAGGCGGTCAACAACCGCGACAAGAACTACACGGCCGCGAAGGTCGCCTCGCGGATGAAGCAGGTGCAGGACAATATCGACCGGTATCTCGACGCGCTTGATCGTGCCGACCGCGAAGAAAGTGACATTGCCGAGCCGAAGGCGAAGCGATTGACGGAGAAGATCGCCCGGTTGCGCGCGCAGTTGCGCGATCTTGCGGTACGCGAGGAGGAAGTCCGGAATGCGCCGGACCAGCAGGTGTCGCTGACCGATCCGGACGCCCGCGCCATGGCGAGTGCGGGGCGCGGCACGAGCATCGTCGGCTACAATCTCCAGGCGGCCGTCGATGCCGAACATCACCTCATCGTCGCGCACGAGCTTTTGAACATTGGATATGACTGCGGGCAACTTGCCCTCATGGCGGCGAAAGCCAAGGACGCCATGGGGGTGGAGGCTTTGGATGCCATTGCCGACAAGGGCTATTTCAAGGGCGAGGACATCCGGACCTGCGAGGGGATGGGCGTTACCGCCTTCGTGCCCAGGCCGCTGACCTCGGGGGCGAAGGCGCAAGGTCGCTTCGGCAAGCAGGACTTCGTCTATCTGGAGCAGGAAAACGTCTATCGCTGTCCCGCCGGTGAAGACCTGATCTATCGGTACACCTCGGTCGAGGCCGGTATGACGCTCCATAGCTACTGGAGCTCGAACTGCCAGGCATGCGCGCTCCATGACCAATGCACGACCGGCAAGGAACGCCGGGTCAAACGATGAGAACATGAGGCAGTCGTCGAGGCGATGGAGCGGCGCTTTGATCGTGCGCCAGAGGCCATGCGGATCCGCCGGCAGACTGTCGAACATCCGTTCGGCACGCTGAAAGCATGGATGGGCTCGACGCACTTCCAAACGAAAACGCTGAAGCACGTCAGAACCGAGGCCTGCCTCCATATCCTGGCCTATAACTTCAAACGGCTGATTGCCATCCTCGGCGTCCGGGCAATGATCGCAGCAATTCAGAGCTGAGCGCCAACGCTCAACCTTCAACGCGCCGCGCCGAAAATACTGACCAGCTGCTGTGAAGCCGTTTTTACACGGCCTGTCCCAATTGTCGATACCGAAGCTGAGCTTCGTGAGTAATCGTTAGGATCAGGCACCACGACCTTTGCAGCTGTGACCGGCTTTCATCACCCTGATCGGATGCTTCGCACTTCTCCCACCATTTCGGCAAGCCGCTGCGGCCAAGCGCCTTACCGTCCCTCAACCGGGCTTGGTGAATAGCCGCCGGAAGGCCGCCTCGCATCGACGGTGACCTTCTTCGGTTAGGGTTACCGACTTCGCTTTACCGTAGGGATCGTAAATCAGGCCCTTCATTTGTAGGCGATCAAGGGCTGACCAGTCGAACGACTTCCAAGCGCGCCATGACGCCCTGGCAGACCCACTCCGATGCAGGGTCAAGAACATCAATGCGAGTATAGCCTCGTCGATTAAGTCGGTATCAACCGAAAGCGTGTCCATCGGTCTGTCCTTTTGACGCGAGCGGGTGATAATCAATCCGCGTTTCGGTTACCATATTACGCTAATGACCATGGATCCTTTCCGATGCTTGAGGACGATGACGTCCGTGCTAACAAGCGGGGGTGGTGATTCAGCAGGGCGGCAATTTCAGGTTTCTGGCGGCGCGCGACAGCCAGTTGGCGCGGCTGGGCGCATTGGCCGAGAGCTATTTCCGGTCCGACCCGCCGGCGGCGTTGCTGAAGCTGCGCCTCTTTGGTGAGGCCTTGGCGAAGCAGGTCGTTGCGCGACACGGCGTGACGATTTCGGCTTCGGCAACATTGGACGAGGTGCTGCGCGAGGGCAGAGCGCGCGGGATTTTTCCACAGCAGGTCGCCGACCTCCTGTTCCAGATCAAGCGCTGGGGTAACGCGGCTGCGCATGAAGATCGTGGCTCGTCTGGCGACGCCCTAAATGCGTTGAAGTTCGCGAGCGCGATCGGCGTCTGGTATCATCGCACATACCGGAATGCGTCGTCATTCGATCCAGGTCCGTTCGTGCCGCCGATTGCGCCTGCGGACGCCGATGCCGCCTTGCGTGGACAGCTTGAAAAATTGCGCAAGACCGTCGCCGACAGCCATGACGCCGCGGCGCAGGCCCGTCTGCGAGCGCAGGACGCCGAGGCGGAACGTGAACGGCTGGCGGCATCGTTCGACGAGCAGCAGCGGCAACGTGCGTTCTGGGAGAACTATGCGGCAGAAACCGAAGCCGCTCTGGCCAAGGCCCGTGAGGAACTGGCCGCGGTACGCGCCGAGGCGCAGGCGGCTCCGACGCAGGACATGCAACTGCTTTCCGCGGCAGCGTTGCGCGCGGCGGACAAGGTGGAGCTGGACGAGGACGCCACCCGCGTGCTCATCGACGCCAAGCTGCGCGCGGCGGGCTGGACGGTCGACAGCGAGACGCTGAAACACGCTAAAGGCACGCGGCCGGCCTATGGCGAGGCGATGGCGATCGCCGAATGGCCCGCCAAGAAGGGGCATGTCGACTATGCGCTGTTCATCGACGGCCGCTGCGTCGGCGTGGTCGAGGCCAAGAAGCGCAAGACTGACGTGCCCGGGATGCTGGGGCAGGCGAAGCGCTATGCCCAGGACATCATCCTGACCCCGGACGAATATGCGGTCGGAGGCCCCTGGATGGACGGCGAGCATCGTTACCAGTTGCCGTTCCTGTTCGCGACCAACGGCCGCGCCTATGTGAAGCAGCTGGCGACAAAATCGGGAATCTGGTTCTGGGACGCCCGCACGCCGGGTGCAGTGCCGCGTGCGCTGCCGGAATGGTTCAGCCCGCGCGATCTGGAAGAGCGACTGGCGCAGGCGATCGTCCCCGCCGGTGCGCACGTCGCCGAGCAGGAACTGGGCGTTGCCGGCCTTCGTCCCTATCAGCGCGATGCCATCGCGGCGGTCGAGGACGCGATCCGGGCCGGGCGGCGGGACATGCTGGTGGCGATGGCGACCGGGACCGGCAAGACCCGTCTCGCCATCGCGCTGATGTACGAGTTGCTGCGCGCCAGTCGCTTCCGCCGCATCCTCTTCCTGGTCGATCGCAGCGCGCTGGGTCGCCAGACGCTCGACGCCATGAGCGTGACCGACACCAGTGGCTTCCTCAAATTCAGCGATGTCTTCAACGTTGCCGATCTGGAGAAGAAGCTGCCCGAGGCGGTTGACCGCGTGCAGGTCGCGACCGTGCAGGCGATGATCCGGCGTCTGTTCGACGATCCCGATGCGACGCGGCCGACGCCCGGCACCTATGACCTGATCATCGTGGACGAGGCGCATCGCGGCTACACGCTAGACGCCGAGCTGCGCGAAGAGGATCTCGGCTTCCGCAATCTCGACGATTATCTGTCCGCCTATCGCCGGGTGCTCGACTATTTCGACGCCGCGACCGTGGCGCTGACCGCGACGCCGGCGCTGCACACTACGCAGATCTTCGGCCTGCCGGTCTATCGCTATGGCTATCGTCAGGCGGTGATCGACGGATGGCTGATCGACCATCGCCCGCCGCGTCGGATCACCACCGCGCTCAGTCAGACCGGCATCCACTTCGACGCGGGCGAGGAGGTCGAGATCGTCGACCGACAGACCGGCGAGATCGAGCTGATGACGCTGCCCGATCAGGTCGATTTCGAGGTCGCCGAGTTCAACCGCAAGGTGCTGACCCAGCCGTTCAACCGCGCGGTGGCGCAGGCGGTGGCGCAGGAATGCCCGCCCGGCCAGCCGGGCAAGACGCTGATCTTCGCGGTCAGCAACGACCATGCCGACATCCTGGTTGACGAACTCGCCAAGGCGCTGACCGAGGAATATGGCGCGCTACCCGGCGGACTGGTCGAGAAGATCACCGGCACGGTTGATCGCCCGCTGGAGCGGATCAAGGCGTTCAAGAACGATCCGCGCCCCAAATATGTCGTCACCGTCGACCTGCTGACCACGGGCATCGACGTGCCCGCGATCACCAATCTGGTCTTCGTCCGGCGGGTGAACAGTCGGATCCTCTACGACCAGATGATCGGCCGCGCGACGCGGCGCTGCGACGACATCGGCAAGACCCATTTCCGCATCTTCGACGCGGTCGATCTCTACGCGCACCTTCAGGACGTGACCGACATGCGGCCCGTCGTGGTCGATCCCGCCTTGAGCTTCGCCACGCTGCTCGGCGACCTGGCGCGCGCGACGGACGAGGATGATCAGGCCTTCGTCCGCGACCAGATCGTGGTGAAGCTGCGCCAGCGGCTGCCCCGGCTCACCTCATCGGCGCGGGAGCGGATCGAGCAGCTGCTAGGCTCGCCCGATGCGTTGCCCGATCGCCTGCGCGACGCCTCGCCCGCCGAGGCATTGGCGCTGTTCGAGCGGCATCCCTCGCTGGTCGAGATCCTGGACCAGGGGCCGCGCGAGCGGACCGATCCCGGCGTTTTCATCTCGGGGCATGACGACGAACTGATCGGCGTTGAGGATGTCTTTCCCGATCACGCCAGTCCCGCCGATTACATCGAGAGCTTTGAGGCCTACGTCCGCTCCCAGATGAACGTCGTGCCCGCGCTGATCGCCGCGACGCAGCGCCCACGCGACCTGACCCGCGCCGAGTTGAAGGAAATCGCCATCCTGCTCGACGAGCACGGCTTTTCCGAAAGCCACCTGCGCGCCGCCTATGGCCGCGTCCGCAATGCGGACATCGCCGCGCATATCATCGGCTTCGTGCGGCAGGCGGCGCTCGGCGATCCGCTGGTGCCCTATGCCACGCGCGTCGAAAGCGGGGTCGAGCGTATCCTGGTCAGCCGCGAGTGGACGCCGACCCAGCGCCGCTGGCTGCAACGCATCGGCCGCGCGCTCAAGGAACAGCCGGTCGGCGATCCCGCGATCCTGTCCGACCCGCTCTTCGCGCAGAATGGCGGCTTCGACGCGATCGACCGCGAATTCGACCATAACCTGCACGATGTGCTGATGGACCTGAACGTCGCCATCTGGGATAGCCGTGGCGATACCGACCAGGCGGCCTGATCTGCCGGCATTGACAATAAGGACGACGATTACGTGAACCCCTCCGCCGAACTGGTGAATAAGCTGTGGCGGCTCTGCGCCATGCTCCGCAAGGACGGCATCACCTATCAGCAGTACGTCACCGAGCTGACCTATCTGCTGTTCCTGAAGATGGCGTCCGAGCAGAAGGACGAGAGCCGCATCCCAGAGGCCTATCGCTGGTCGCGGCTGAAGGCGGCGAACGAGGCGGAGCTGCTGACCGTCTACAAGCGCGCGCTGATCGACCTGGGCGATCCCGCCAAGGTGCCGGATCGTTCGGTCGTCGCCATCTTTCAGAACGCGTCGACCATCGTGCGCGAACCCGCCAATCTGCGCCGCCTGATCGACGCCATCGATGGGCTGCACTGGTTCTCCGCCGAGCGCGATGCGTTCGGCGACGCCTATGAGGGCCTACTCCAGAAGATGGCGGAGGAGACCAAGCGCGGGGCCGGGCAGTATTTCACCCCGCGCGTGCTGATCGACGTGATGGTCGAGCTGATGAAGCCGCAGCCGGGTGAGGTGATCCAGGATCCGGCGGCGGGTACCGGCGGCTTCCTGATCGCCGCCGATCGCCATATGCGGGAGGGCACCGACGACTATTTCGAGCTGTCGCCCAAGCAGCAGGCGTTCCAGCTGCGCGAGGCGTTCCGGGGTGTCGAGAACGTCCCCGACACCTTCCGCCTGCTGCTGATGAACCTGCATCTCCACAAGATCGACCCGACCGATCTAGTGCTCGGTGACACGCTGTCGCCCAGGGGGAGCGAGGCGGCGTTCAAGCGCGCCGATCTGATCCTGACCAACCCGCCCTTCGGCCCGGCGGGCGGGCCGCCGACGCGCGACGACCTGACCATCACCGACCGCGTCTCGTCCTATCAGCTGCCGTTCGTCGAGCACATCATCCGCGCGCTGGCGCCCGGCGGCCGCGCGGCGGTGGTGGTGCCCGACAATGTCCTGTTCGACGATGGGCGCGGCAAGGCGCTCCGGCGGATGCTTATGCATCGCTGCGACCTACACACCATCCTGCGGCTGCCGACCGGCATCTTCTATGCGCAGGGGGTCAAGACCAACGTCCTGTTCTTCACCCGCTCCGCCGAAGCCGACCCGACCGAGGATGTCACGCAGGCGGTGTGGATCTACGACATGCGCGCGGGCGCGCCCGCTTATGGCAAGACCAACCCGCTGAAACGCGCCGACTTTGCGGGTTTCGTGGCGGCGTTCGGCGACGATCCGCATGGCCGCGCGGAGCGCAAGGACGAAGGCGAAACCGGCCGCTTCCGCCGCTTTGACCGCGCCGCGCTGGAGGCACGGAGCGACAATCTCGACATCAGCTGGCTCAAGGACACCAGCGCCGAGGCCGAGGATGGCCTGGACACGCCCGAGGACATCGCGGCGGCGATCGAAGGCCATCTGATGGCCGCGCTGGAGGAAATCGGCGCGCTGGTGGCGGAGTTAGGGAGCGAGACGGAAGAACCGATTCTCGCGGAGGCGGCGGAATGACGTTGCCGCAGGGGTGGGTTGAAACGACTATCGGGGATACAAGCGAGGCGATCCAATACGGGTTGACTTGCACGTCCTCAAGAAGCGGGGGTAGCTATCGTTACATCCGCATCACCGACATCCAAAATCGTAAGATTGACTGGAACGCTGTTCCATTTGCCGACGTGTCAAGTGATCAAGCGGCTCCTTATCGTGTGGAGAAGGGCGATCTTTTGTTTGCTCGGACGGGGGCAACTGTCGGAAAATCCTATTTGGTTCGAGACTTGGAATTCGATGCCGCTTTCGCGTCCTATTTGATCAAAGTTCGATGTGATGACCGGATCATATCTCGCGAGTTTGCTGCGTCTTATTTCCAGTCGCCCCGATATTGGGAGCAGATTCTGGATGGATCGGAAGGTACGGGCCAGCCAAACTTCAACGGATCGAAACTGGCGAAGCTGATTATTGATCTCCCTCCTGTTTCCGAACAGCGACGCATCGTCGCGAAGCTAGACGCGCTGACCATCCGTCTTGCCCGTGCACGAGGAGATTTGGAGCGGGTGATGATCTTGGCCCGCCGCCTGAGGTCGGAAGTGCTTTCGCGCTGCCTCTCGGAGCACGAAGCCGCAACCCCGCTTGGGGACCTGCTGACAGGGATTGAGGCTGGCAAGAACCTCCGCTGCGAAGAGCGACCGCCTCGTTTGGGCGAGCGGGGCGTGGTTAAGGTCAGCGCCGTGACGTGGGGGCGCTTCGATGCGCAGCAGTCGAAGACGTTGCCACATGACTACACCCCGCCCGATGCTGCCAAAATTCGGGCGGGTGACCTGCTTATTTCCCGTGCCAACACGCTGGAACTGGTCGGGGCAACCGTGCTGGTCGAGGAGGAGCCGAACGAGCTTTATCTGAGCGACAAAATCCTCCGGCTCGTCATGCCTGACGCAGACAAGCGATGGGTGATGTGGTTTCTGCGCTCACAAGCCGGGCGTCGCGAGATCGAGCTACGGGCGACGGGCAATCAGCTTTCGATGCGCAACATCAGTCAGGGCGCGCTCCGGGACATTCCTATTCCTTATCCGGATGCGGACGTTCGAAAAGCGGGGGTCGAGATGATCGAAGCCGCTTTCGCCCGCGCCGACCGCCTCGAAGCCGAAGCGACCCGCGCCCGCGCGCTGCTCGACCGGCTCGAAGCCGCGATCCTCGCCAAGGCGTTTCGCGGCGAATTGGTGCCGCAGGACCCGAACGACGAACCGGTAAGCGTGCTGCTCGACCGTATCCGTGCCGAACGCGCCGCCGCGCCCAAGCCGAAGCGCGGGCGTGCGTGCAAGGCCGTGAGCTGAGCGAGGAGGGGACGCATGGCCATTCCCGACTATCAGGCGCTGATGCTGCCGGTCCTGCGCCTCGCCGCCACCGGCGTCACGCGCGTGCCCGATGCGGCGACGGCGATCGCCGATCAGCTCGGCCTGAGCGAGACGGAGCGCGAGGAGATGCTGCCCAGCGGACGTCAGCGCGTGCTGCACAACCGTATCCACTGGGCAAAATTCTACATGGCCAAGGCGGGGCTGATCGACAGCCCCGCACGGGGCCGCTTCGTCGCCAGCGCGGAGGGCAAGGCGCTGCTCACGACCCAGCCTGCGGCGATCACGGTCGAAACGTTGAAGACCTATCCCGCTTTCGCGCAATTCTATGCCGGGAACGCGCAGGCCTCGCCTGCCGAAGCGTCGGTCGCCGAAGCCGCCGCCACCGCGACCGCCACGCCCGAGGAACAGATCGACGCCGCGCAGGGCGTCCTCCACGCCGCGTTGAAGGCGGAACTGCTCCAGCGCGTGCTGGCGCAGAGCCCGGCCTTTTTCGAACGCGCGATCGTCGATCTGCTGGTGGCGATGGGCTATGGCGGCAGTCATGAGGGCGCCGCGCTAAGCTTGGGGCGCAGCGGCGATGGCGGCGTGGACGGCGTGATCGACGAGGATCGCCTGGGTCTCGACCGAATCTATATCCAGGCGAAGCGCTATGCCCCGCATGTCGGGGTCGGTCGGCCGGACGTGCAGGGCTTTGTCGGCAGCCTGGTCGGCTTCGGCGCGACCAAGGGCGTGTTCGTCACCACCTCCAGCTTCAGCGCCCCCGCGATCGACTTCGTCCGCCATCTGCCGCAACGCGTGGTCCTGATCGACGGCACGCGTCTTGCCGAGCTGATGATCGAACATGGCGTCGGCGTTAGGGTGAGCCGTACCATCGCGGTGAAGCGGCTGGACGAGGACTTCTTCACGGACGAATGACAAGGCGAATAGCTGCACCGAACAAACGTCATGCGCGCTTGTCAACTTGTACCCGCGGCTGTACCCCTTGCTGTGCAACCCGCCGACAGACGGGTTGATCATCGACGCAAAATCAATGGCTTAGCGCATGGAAAAAATAGGTCAGGAATCCTGTCTCCCCGACCATTTTCTAAAATCTCGATTTTAGCCGTTTTTCATGACCAAGTCGACGCTCTACTTAGCACGTTTACGTAGCAGTTCAAAAAAGGTCGCTCATCCCGGTTTCCTCGCGAAGCCTGAGTCAGATCGCAACGCTCACATCAATGGGGCCTGATCCTAACGCTCAGCATCTGCAGCGACGACAACAGCTCGCGCGACTAATCCGCGCCGAAATATTGCCCGGCGTACAGGTGAGGGACCGTTTGGTCAGCCCAATGCGCGCTGATTGCGGCTGGTTGCTTAGCGCGCGTCGTCCGGGCCGCTCGCGTCGGTGGTATACTCCAGATTACAGGTAGAAGTGATGGAGATATGGCGTAGGCGCCAATGGCTCTGCGTCGTACGAAAGGCGAACCAGCCCTGTCGATAGGGCGCCGCGTCGCGATAGGCGAAGAGCGAGCGGCCATCGCGCCTCACGGAAATTCCCCCGTGATCGGCGGTCAGCACGATCCGGGTCCAGCGATTGGCGTACAGCAGGTCGCGCGAGCGCGCGGGCGCACGCTCTCCTATCAGCGGACGGTTGCCGGGCTGCCCCCCATAGCGCCGCATCCGAACGGTCGTATTCCGATTGCCGCCGATGCCGACATAATAGGTGGCCAGGGCATCATAATCCTCGAACCTGCCGTGGCGACCGGCGGCCAACACCGAACCGTCCGCGACGGCGGGGTCGGTTGCCATCCAGAAGGCGTTGAGGTCGCTCACCTGATCATTAGGACCGCCCGCCGCGACCGCCTTTGCCTCGAACGCGATGCGAACCGGCATCGCCAGACGGCGGGCGTACCACAGGGTCAAACCGCGCGCCGTGTCGATCTCGACTCCGTCTCCACCGAGGAAGGTGACACGCGCCGCCGGGTCCTCCGCCTCGATCCGCCATGCGGACGGCGGAGGCGTTCGGGCCCGAACACAGGCGGGAGACGCGCTCTTCGCGAGCAGCGCAAAACCGACCAGCCCGGCTCCGATCAGAACCACCCGCATGCTTATAGTTTCAGCTGCGCGCCAAGGAACACGCGCCGTCCGACATCGGTGAATTCGATCGGCCGCGCATCATCGATATAGGATCGGGTCAACTGATTGGTCAGGTTCAGCGCCTCGACAAATACCGAATAATGGGCGCCCAGGCGAAGCTGTACCTTGGCATCGACATAGGTTTCGCCGCGCCGGTACACGGGGCTGTTGCCGTTGTTTGCGCTGGCGGCCTGATAAAGCCAGCTGCTCCGCCGGTTGTAATTGATCCGGGCGTTGAGCCAGTCGCGGTCGAAGAAGATGCTGGCATTGTAGGTGAACTTGGACAGTCCGGGGAACTCGGCCAGTGGCTCGCCCGTCGCCTGGTTGGTGAGGCCGCTGTTGATCGAGCGGCTATAGGTGATGTTGCCGCTGAGCCCGAACCCGTCCAATGGCGCGGGCAGGAAGCCGAGCACGGTCTGGGCGCTCGCCTCGATCCCGTCGAGCTTCGCGCCGAAGCCGTTGAGCGGCTGGCGTACCGTGTACAGCGTGCCGTCGCGAAAAAGGTCCACGCCCGACACCGTCGCGGCGGGCAGCACGAAGCTCTGGATGTCCTTGTAGTAATAGCCGATACTGATCGCGGTATCGCGGTTGGGATACCAGGCGGCGTTCAACTCATACTGGTCGGCACGATAAGGTTTCAGATAGGGATTGCCGGCCGAGCAGGTGTCCTCACCCGCGATCGTATCCGCCGTGTCGATCACGCAGTTGATTGCGGGGGAAAGATCGCTGGGCTTGGGCCGTGCCAGGTTCTTGGCATAGCCCAGTCGGATGAAAAGGTCGGGCTGCACTTCCAGTGCGGCATTCGCGGCGGGCAACCAGTCATGATAGCGATTTTGCAGCGTGATCTGCTGAACCGCGACCGTAGCGGTTTCGATCACCGCCGGGATGGTGCCGACCCCGGTTCCCGGGCGTACGCGATTCTCGCGGCGCGTGTTGCTGCTGACCGAACGGTCGCGTGTCGCCGTATAGCGCACCCCGACATTGCCCGTCAGCGGCATGCCGAACAGGCGTGTATCGATATCGGCCTTCAGATAGCCCGCGACGATACGCTCATTGATGACGTAATCGGGAATTTGGGGAAGGCCGTCCGCAAAGCGCACGCGATCCTGGTTGAATCCCGACAGGTCATAATAACGTGACAAATTGGCATAGTCGAACAATGGGATGGCCAGTCTCTGCGGCGCGCCCTCCGCTCCTGAAATCCCGGTGAACAGCGGCGCTCCGCCGGTCACCCCGCTATTGGCCGCGAGAAACTGCTGATACTGCGCTGCAGTCAGGTAATAGGTGTTGGCCGCCGCTCCGCCCGCGGGAACCGGGCCGATCACGGTCGTATAGGATATGTTGTTGTTATACTGGTAGACGGCGGGCGATGCGGCGATCCCGGCAGACGGAACCGCGGTCACGGCCGCCCTCAGCAGGCGGGCGCCACCCGCCCCGTAGGATACCAGATCCTGGTTCCGAAACTGACCACCAAAGGCGATGGCCTTGAGCGGCCCCCAATTGACGGCATAAGTCGCATCCAGCTTCAACTGGTCTTCCGAGGCATCGTTCTGGCCGGGGCGATATTGCAGTACGGGACCCGTCTGGTTGAGCAACTGCCCATTCGCGCCGCGCCGCGTGGCGTCGGCATAGCTGGATATGGCCGCGGGATCGAACGCCGCCGGAAACTGAAGGATGGGCAGACCGGCGGGGTTGCGCCGGTCGATCGTGATACCCGGTACGCCCGTCGTGATCCCCACCAGGTTCGTCTCATCGATCCGCGACGCCCTGGAGGTCGAGGCCAGGCCGATCAGGTGAAGCCGGTCCAGATCCCATTCGAACCCGGTCTGGAAATAGCGGCTTTCCTCGTCGTAGCGAAAGTCGCGGCGCTGCACCCCGACGATGCCGTTCGCGCCACGATAATTGGCGGTCGCGCTATCGGTGGCGGCGTTTACACCGTTCAGCGCGGTCAGCACGCTGGTCAATACGTGGTTCTCGGTCGTGACCGTTCCCACCGTCGGACGCGGACGGGAAGTGCCGCCGGCGGCGTTGGTGGCCAGCGGCGCGTCCAGGTTATAGCGGGTCAGGTCCAGGGTTCTGCCGGTCCCGCTGCTCAGATTGACGGTGTAATTGGTGTCGCGCATCCGTTGGTTGCGCCAGTTGAGCTGCGCCTGGGTCCAGATGGTGAAGTTATCGGCGACGCGATATTGCAACTGCCCGTCGAACGAGGTCCGCGCGTCGAATCGGTCCAGCACCCGGTATCGTGCGGAGTTGGGAGCCCAGTCGAAGAACTGGGTCTCGCACGCCAGCCGTGCGGCGGTGGCCTTGGCGGCGGTTCCACCCGTCGTGCCCGCACAGCTTTCATAGGTCGAATAGGCTGCATAGTCCGGGTCGGCGACGGTCTTTTCGTTCGACCGATCGAGATCGAAATAGCGCCGCCAGTCGGTATTCGCGATGGAGTCGCCGCGCGTATCGACCTGACTGTGCGTCACGTTGAGCAACACGCCCAGTCGACCATCCAGCAGGTCGGCGCGGCCCGCGGTAAGATTGACGCGCGGGCGCCATTTCTGCGCCAGGTTCAGCCGCTGCGCCTCGCCCTTGATGCTGAAGATGGGCTTGAGCAGTTCGAGCGGACGACGGGTCTCGACGCGCACCGTCCCGCCGATACCCCCCTCGGTCAGATCGACCGTATAGCCCTTATAGACATCGATCGACTTGACCAGCTCGACCGCCAGTTCGCGAAAGTCGCCGCTCCGCTCGCCGCCGGCGCTCTGCTGGCTGACGCCGTTGATCTCGATGCGGTTCAGATCGGGCTCGACGCCGCGGATCGACACCTTGCTGCCCTCGCCGAAGTCGCGCTGCAACTGCACGCCGGTGATCCGGGCCAGCGCCTCGCCGACATTCTTGTCGGGAAAGCTGGCGATGTCGTCGGCTACGATCGAATCGACCACCGTATCCGCCTGCTTCTTACGCGCGATCGCCGAGCGTAGCGAGGCCCGCGTCCCGACGACCGTGATGTCGGCTGCGGTGGCCAGGGGATCGGTCGGAGAAATCTGATCATCGGCGGGGGCCGCCAAATGCCCTTTTTGCTGTGCCAGCCCCGGTTGCGCCATCGCGATCAGCGCCGCACCGGACATGGCGAATTGTACCGCTCGACGGCGGCCGATGACCAACGGCATTATGATACCCCCTTATTCAGATGGGAGTTTGGTAGAAAAGCAGTCAGCGGTCCCGCGACAAAGTTTTTCCTGCGTCCGAGCAGCTAATAGTTGGGACGGGCGAGGGGGCATGGTCTGACACGGCACTCAGCCGAATGCATGCAAGCCTCCGCTGAAGATCGGCTTCGATCCTCGTGCATGCCAGCCAAGTCCCGTTTGAGCGCGGACGCTCGCATGGGCTGGAAGCAGTCTGACCGGCTTGCGCAAAGGACATCCCAACACGGCGGCGCGGCAGATGGGCCTGAGCTTGCCCATACACAATCATTTCTATCAAATCCCATCGACTCGATAGGATATTATGTCGATGCGAATGCCAACAGGCGTCGCAGGGTCGGCAAGGGGGTTGATGGATGAAGATCGTCGTGATGAGTCTGTTGGTCGGCGCATCACCCATGGCGACCGCAGCGGCACAAGACGCGGCCCCTCGGGCGAGTATAGAAGAGTCGAAGACGGGCGACGAGATCGTGGTCACCGGGACGCGCACCGGCGAACGTACCGTCACGACTTCACCGGTGCCGATCGACGTGCTGCGCGGCGACGACCTCCGCGCTTCGGGTTATCAGGAGACGAGCGAGGTGCTTCGCCAGCTTGCGCCGTCCTTCTCCTTCGCCAATCCGACGACGCCGGACGGCAACACCCATATCCACTCCGCCTCGCTGCGCGGGCTGTCGCCCGACGAGACGCTGGTGCTGGTGAACGGCAAGCGGCTTCACGGCGCAGCCTGGGTGAACACCGGCGGCACGATCGGCAAGGGCGCGACGCCGACCGACCTCAACCAGATCCCGGCGGCAGGGATCGGCCGTATCGAAATCCTGCGCGACGGTGCCTCGGCGCAATATGGCTCCGACGCGATCGCGGGTGTCATCAACATCCTGCTTCGGACCGATACCGCGCTGCACGCTACGGCCAGCGCGGGCACGACCTATGACGGCGGCGGTGACACCTATGAGGTCTCGCTGGGCGGCGGGTTGAAGCTGGGGGAGGACGGCTTCGTCAACGTCACCGGCTATTATCGCGATCATCAGGCGGCGAACCGTGCGCAGCCGGACACGCGGCAATTCTATTTCGGCCTTTCGCCCACGGGCGCGCCTCAGCCATTGTCGTCGCGCTATGGGGCGGGGGTCGGGCTCAATCCGCCGGGCGGTGTCACGGGAACACGGCTCGACCCGCGCGAGGCCAGCGTCGACCGCAACGTCTGGCGCTTCGCCGATCAGGGCGACATCAAGGACGGATCCGTCCTGGTCAATCTCAGCAAGCCGCTCGGCAGCGTCGAACTCTATGGTTTTGGCGGCTATCGCTTGAGCAAGGCGAAGAGCAACGCTTCCTTCCGCCGCCCGGGGCAGGACGAGAATGTCCGCGCGATCTACCCGAACGGCTTCCTGCCCTTCGTCGATACCGAAAGTACAGACTATACCGGCGCGCTCGGCCTGCGCGGCGATCTGGCCGGCTGGAAGTGGGACCTGTCCAGCGTCTATGGCGGCAACCGCATCGCATATCGGACCCGCAATACGCTCAACGCCACGCTGGGCACCGCCAGCCCGACGCGCTTCTATAACGGCCGCTATGGGAATTCGCAGTGGACGACCGACCTGACCCTGTCGAACAGTGTCGAGGCGGGGCTGGCCGCACCGATCGACGTCGCGATCGGTGCCGAATATCGCCGTGACGGCTACAAGATCGGCGCCGGCGAGCTGGCCAGCTATCAATATGGGTCCGCACGCGTACTCGACGGACCCAATGCCGGCGCGATCCCGACGATCGGGTCGCAGGGTTTCGCCGGGATCCAGCCGAGTGACGTGGTCGATGTCCACCGCGACGCGATCAGCGCCTTTGCGGAAGCCGGACTGGAACCGGTGCGCGGCTGGACGGTCGATCTCGCCGGACGCTATGAGCATTATTCGGACTTCGGCGACACCTGGAACGGGCAGGCATCGACGCGCTTAGCCTTGCCTGCGGGTTTTGCCCTGCGCGGGTCCATCGGCACCGGCTTCCACGCGCCCAGCCTTGCCCAGCAATATTTCAGTTCGACCAGCAGCCGGACGATCGTCAACAACACGACTGGTTTCCCCGAATTCGTCCTCGTCCGCACCGCGCCGGTCGGCTCCCAGCTCGCCCGAGCCCTCGGCGCGCAGGCATTGAAACCCGAGACGTCGACCAACTTCGGCGGTGGCCTGACGTACGCGGCTGGCCGTCTGACGGCGTCGGTCGACTATTATCATATCGACATCGACGACCGGATCATGTTGTCGTCCAACTATGTCGATGCGTCGGGCAGCCGCCGTCTGCGCGACTATCTCGCCGGCATCGGCATTCCGGGCGTGACCAGCGTCCGCTACTTCACCAACGCGGTCGACACCCGGACGCAAGGTGTCGACGTGACCGCAGCCTATGCGACTCCACTGGGCGGATGGGGCGACCTGAAGCTGACGGCGGCGTATAATCATAACCGGACACGGCTGCGCCGTGTCGCGGCAACACCCCCGCAAATTACGGCGCTCGGTATCACGACGCCGCTGTTCGACGTTGTCGAACGGACGCGCGTCGAGCGTGGCCAGCCGCGCGACAAGGTGGCGCTGGGGACGACCCTCCGGACCGGGCCGATCACCTTCGATGTGCGCGCGACCCGCTATGGCCGGGTCGAGCAAGTGGCGCTGACCAACCAGACGCCTGCCGCCGTCGCCCTGATCGCGCAAGGATCGACGCCCTATCGCACGCTGCCGACCGAATCCGGGACGCGGGGCAATGTCGATGTGATCCAGCAACTGGAGCCGAAATGGGTGACCGATTTCAGCTTCACCGGGCAGGTCAACCGCAACCTGGCGGTGACGGTGGGCGCCAACAATCTGTTCAATGTCTATCCGACCGAGAACATCCGGTCGACCGCCGCGCTGACCGGCGCCGATACGTTCGGCGTCTTTCCATACAGCGAATTCTCACCCTTCGGATTTAGCGGTGCCTTCTATTATGTTCGTGCCGGAGTGAGCTTCTGATGGCGGCGCTGCTCAATCGGCGCGAGTGGATCGCGATGGGCGCGGCGGTGGCCGCGACACCGGCGATCGGGACTGGTCTTGCCGCACGGACCCGGCTGTCACTCAACGAGAATGCTTGGGGGCCGTCGCCAAACGTCGCGCCCGCCATCCGTGCGGCGGCAGTCGGCGTGGAGCGCTATGTCGAGCAGGCCGAGGTGGACGCGCTCGCCCGGCAGATCGCCCGCCTAGAAGGCGTTGCGCCCGAGCAGGTCGTGATCGGCGAAGTGCTCGAAGCACTCGGGCTTTTCCTGGCGCGCAGGCGGGCAGGGGGTGGCGAGATCGTCTTCTCGGCGCCCGGCTATACGGCGCTGGTCGATGCGGCGGCCCCGCTGGGTGGCCGGGGCAGGCCGGTACCGCTTGATGCGCGTCTTGAAAACGACCTGCCCGCATTGTCCCGCGCGGTCGGCGCGGACACGCTGGCCGTGTCGTTGGTGAACCCGCACAATCCTTCCGGCACGGTCAGCAAGGCGGGGGCGTGGCACGACTTTCTTGCTGATGTGTCCCGCCGGACGCTGGCTGTGGTGGACGAGGCGTATCTCGAATATGACGACCTCGCCGGGCTGTCGGCGATCCGGCATGTGCGGGCGGGGCGCAACGTGCTCGTCTTCCGTACCCTCGCCAAGATCTATGGGCTGGCGGGGCTGTCGATCGGTTATGCCGTTTCGCAGGCTCCGCTGGCGACCGCCTTGCGTCAGGCGGGGATCGGCGCACCGCATTCCCTGTCCCGTCCTGCGCTTGCGGCGGCCAGCGCGGCGCTGGCGGATCAGGGCCATGTCGCCATGGTGCGCGACCGGACGGCGAGGGAGCGGCGGCGGGTTCACACGGCGCTCGACGCGCTATCGCTCCGCCACACCGATGCGCGTGGGAACTTCGTCTTCTTCCGCACGCCGGCAGCAAGCCGCATTCGCGCTGCGGCCGCCACCGCAGGCATCGAGATTGCCAAGCCGTTCCCCCCGCTCGATGACTGGATACGCGTGACGGTCGGACGACCGACGGAGAACGATCGCTTTCTTGCCGTGCTGCGGCAGGTGGTCGGATGACGAACGCTCCGGATCTGGCGGCAATCGCCGATGGCTTCCCGTCGCGGCTGGGGAGCTCGCAACATAACCCTATGCATCGTCGCTGAACGCCGAAACCGCCATGTCGACAAAGGCGCGCAGGCCCGCCGTCATGCGACGATCGGGTAGGCGGACGAGCGTCAGCGGCTTGGGTTCGGGCGCGTAATCCGCCAGGACGGGGATCAGGCGCCCTGACGCCAGATCACCGTCCAGCGTCACGCGCGATTGCAGGATGATACCATAGCCCGCGACCGCCGCCTGCCGGAGCGCGGCTGCGTGATTGATGCGCAGGCGGGGCGGGGGCAGCGGTACGACATGCTCACCGCCCGGACCGACCAGCGTCCACCGGTCGTCCGCACCGAATTGCGCGAAGCCGATCAGCCGATGTTCGCGCAAGTCGGCGGGCGTCTCCGGATGACCGTGCCGTTCCAGATAGCCCGGCGCGGCGGCGAGCATCAGCCGATAGGGAGCGAGCGGATGGGCGACCAGCCAGTCGTCCTCCAGCGCACCGATCCGAAAGGCCAGGTCGAAGCCTTCCTCGATCAGATCGATCTTGCGGTCGCCCAGCACCAGTTCCGCCTGCATGTCCGGAAAGCGGTCGAGATAGGTGGCCAGCAAAGGCGCGACCCGTTCGGTGCCGAAGGCGATCGGGGCCGCGATGCGAAGCCGACCGACCGGCGTCTGCGCCACCTCGGCCCCCACCGCCTCCGCGATCGCGACATCCGCCAGCACGCGGCGACAGGATTCGGTGAAGCGTCGACCGGCCTCGGTCGGCGACAACCGCCGGGTTGTCCGGTGCAGCAAGCGGGTGTCGAGTCGTGCTTCCAGTGCATTGACGTGCTTGGCTACCATCGTTGCCGAAATGTCGTGCGCCTTGGCCGCGGCGGTGAAGCTGCCGAGGTCGACGACCGATACGAAGATCGTCATGCTGGTCAATCGGTCCATTGCAAACCCCTGGTTCGAAGATGTCTCATCCTATGGGGCTGTTTGTCCTACGGTCCAGCAGGCATTCTCTGATCATTGGCAACCAGAACAAGGATGATTGGTGATGGGTGTGTCGAGGATAGTTCAGTGAAGGCGTTGTTTTTCGATCGGTTCGGGGGCCCCGAAGTGCTGCGCTATGGCGATCTTCCGGACCAGGCACTGGACGCCGGTTCGGTGCTGGTGGAGACCAGCGCGGTCGGCCTGAACTTCGCCGACATCTATCGCCGTCAGGGCATCTATGTGCTGGACGGCGAAGCGCCATGGATCGGCGGCTATGAGGGTGCCGGGCGCATCGTCGCAATCGGGACCGGCGTCGATCGCTGGCGGGTCGGGCAGCGGGTCGGGTTTCTCGACGTGCCGCGCGCCCATGCCGAACGGGTCTGCGCGCCCGCCGATCGTCTGGTCGCACTGCCGGACGATGTCGATGACCGCACCGCCGCCGCGCTGTTGCTGCAAGGCGTGACGGCGCAATATCTGGTCGAGGATAGCGGCAGGCTGTCGGCAGGCGACCGGGTGCTGGTCCAGGCCGCATCGGGCGGCGTCGGGCGGCTGCTGACCCAGATGGCGGCGGCGCTGGGCGCCGAGGTCCATGCGCTGGCCTCGACCCCGTCCAAGCGCGAACAGGCGCGGTCGAATGGCGCGAACGCGGTCTATGGCTATGACGATTGGGTGGCGCAGGTGCGGCGGGCGACCGGAGGCGGCGTCGATGTGGTCTATGATTCGATCGGCACCACGCTCCACGACAGCCTCGCTGCCTTGCGTCCCGGTGGCCGCGTGGTGATCTTCGGCAAGGCAGGCGGCCCACCGCCCGCGATCGATCTGCGGTCCCTGATGGAGCATTCCAAGGGTGTCGTCGGCGGCGATCTCTGGACCTATCTGAACCGCGCGGAAAGCCGACAGAGCCGCGCCGACCGGCTGTTCGCGGCCTTGCGGGCCGGCACGATCACCGCGCCCGCCATCACCATCTTCCCGCTGAGCGAAGGGGCCGCCGCCCATCGACTGCTGGAGGATCGCAGCTTCGCGGGCAAGATCGTCCTGATCCCCGACGGTCCACGGTAACGATGATCGTAGCCAAGCCCAAAGTGTCGGCCGAACTCTCGAAATAGAGCAGGTTCTTCACGCGCGACAGTTCGCGCTGGACGAGCAAGACGACGCTGTCGTTCAGCGACTGTGGGGTGGTACTGGGATAGCTGGCGAAGATGCTGACGGTTGGCGGCGCGATGCTGGGGAAGCGGGCGACCGGCATTTGGGGAATGGCGATGGCGATAAACCAGGCGAGAACCGGGCGGTCGATGAAGAATTGCGCTATGGCTCAGCCCGCCGCTCCGCTCCGCCTCAACCGCACGCACGCCCGGAGCACCATCAGTGAAAGGTCGACAAAGCCTTAACCAGACAGTCGACATCGTTCGCCGAGTTGAACAAGGACGGCGTCACCCGCACACATGCTCCGTTGACGGCTCCTGTCCGATGAACGGTGAAGATGCGATGCTGTTCAAGCAGTCGCTGGGCAATGGCGGCGTTCGCTTGCGGGCTGCTTATCCCTTGAAGCCGGAACGAGGTGATCGCGCCGTGCAAAGTGGGGTCGTCCGGCGTCAGTATCTCGACGCCGGGGATCGCCCGCACCTGTCGGACCCAGCGGTCGCGCAGCGCGCGCAGCCGTGCGGCGCGAGCGGCACGATCGATCCGATGCTGAAAGGCGAGCGCGGCGGGGACGGTGAGCCAGGAGGCGTAGTCGAGCGTACCGGTGTGGATGCGGGCCATGACGGTGTCGGGGCCGCTCGCGTCTTCGGCGGGATCGCGGTCGATGCGGGACAGTGCGCCTTTGCGGATATGGAGGATGCCGATGCCGAGCGGCGCGCCGAGCCATTTGTGGCCGTTCAACCCGACGAAATCGCAATCGAGGTCCGGCAGCGCGAAGTCGAGCTGTTGCCAACTGTGCGCTGCGTCGACGATGACGTCTATTCCGCGAGCGCGGGCCATCGCCGCGATCTCGCGAACCGGGATCACCAGACCGGTCCGGTGACTTAGATGGGTAAGAAGGATGAGCTTCAGCCGTGGTTCGTCGGCCATCGCCTGCGCATAGGCGTCGATCAGGCTGGCGCGTGTTGCGGGTTCGGGCAGCGCGATGCGGCGAACGCGGACGCCACGCCGCGGCCCCAGGCTCTCCATGCACGCCTGCATGCTGTCATAGTCGAGGTCGGCGTACAGGATCGCATCGCCTGCGGTCAGACGATTGTAGCCGAGGATCAGCGCTTTCAGCGCCTCGGTCGCATTGCGCGTGAAGGCGATCTCGTTCGCGGGGACACCCAGTTCCGCCGCGACGGCGGTACGGCCGGCAGCGAGATCGGCGAGCATGCCGCGGCGCGCATAATAGCTGGTATCGCGGTTCACGCGCGCGACGGCCTCTTCGTAGGCGCCGCGAACGGGGCGGGGCATCGCGCCCCAATTGCCGTTTTCGAGCTGGATGACGTCCTGTGGCACGTCATACTCCGCCGCGATGTTCGCCCAGAACGCCTCGTCGTCCGGGGCGGGATGCGCGGGCGCATCGGCGCGCGCAGGCAGGGGAAGGGTAGCGGCCATCCCGCCAGCCAAAAGCGCGCGCCGATCGATCATCAGAAGTTCAACCCAAGCCGTACATAGTACCGGCCACCGTCGGTGTCATAGGGTGCGTTTCGCGAATAGATCAGGCCACGGTTCGCCTGATTGGTCGCTTCCGCCGGATAGGTATTGAAGACGTTTTCGGTGCCGCCACGGATCGAGATGTTCGGCGTCACGCGATAGGTAAGCAAGGCGTCGAAGAGCGCGAGGCCGCCGAAGCGCTGGAACAACTCGCCGGTCGCATTGCCCGTCACGTCGGTCCAGGGCCCGTAATAACGACTGCGCAGCATCACACCGACCCGACCGATCTCGTAGCCGAGCGTGCCGGTCGCATTGTGCTGGGGCAGCCGTTCCTCGAAGATGCGGCGTTGCGTGTCGTTGGCGATCGCCGCGCTCGTTCCGCTACGGACGGTGGTGCGGTTGTAATTATAGGCCAGCGTCGCGCTGGCCCGACCGCCGCCAAGAGTATGAGTATAGCTGACGACGACATCGACACCCCGGGTCCGGGTGTTGAAGTCGTTGGTGAAATAGCTGATCGAGGTGAAGCGGTTGGGATTGGCGAAGGCCGCCGGGATGGGAATCGTCGCCGACTGGCTGAAGCGGTCGTCGACATCGATCTGATAGAGATCGACCGTCGCCCCAAGCCCGATATGCGTCTGCGCGATGAGCCCTGCGCTGATGTTGCGCGACGTTTCGGGCCGCAGCGGCTTTGCACCCAGCGCAACCGCGAGCGGGTCCGTGGGAGCCAGGCGCCCCTGGTTGAAGACCTGCAGCGTCCGGGTGTCCAGGCCTTGGCTCACCACCCGCGAGTTGAGCTGGGCCGGAGTCGGCGCCCGGAAGCCGGTGGAATAGGTGCCGCGCAGCGCAAGCCATTCGACCGGCTCGACCCGGCCGGAGAATTTATAGGTGAACTTGTCCCCGAAGCTCGAGAAATCCTCGTAGCGGCCCGCCGCCCCGAGGGTGAGCAGCGTGACCGGATGCCATGTGAGATCGACGTAACCCGCGTTGCTCGTCTGCTGGAAGTTGCCCGCCTGTTGCGGCCCGAAGCCGGGGAATCCATTGGCGTTCGGGGCAAGACCGGTGGCCGCACCCGCCCCGATCGCGTAGGAAGCCGGATCGCCGACGCCGACCGCGTAGCGCTCGATCCGACGCTCGCCGCCAAAGGCGATGTTGAGCGGTTCGACCCCGCCGATGGGCAGGCGATAGACGAAGTCGGCGTTGAGGTTCGTCTCACGTTGCGTCAGGCGACCGAGGTAGAAGCTGGTCGGGCTGGCTGGCCCAAGGGATGCGTTGAGCGTTTCGGCGATCATATAGTCGATGCGGCTGCGGCCGGCCGAGGCGCTAAGGTCGTAACTGAGCGCGTCCGACAGATTGCCGCGCAGGCCGCTGACGAGTTGCAGGTCGGCAAATTGCGTGCCGAAGCGCGGCGTGAAGCCGACCGGATAGATGCTGCGGAAGCTGAAATCGGGAAAGGCGCTGCTGGCGTTGTAGACGCTGCCGGTATTACTGGGGTTTCGCCAGTTGAAATCGGTGATCCCTTCGCCCTGCTGCACAGTCCCGAACGCGTAGACGGTCGCGACGTCGGCGAGGTCGTAATGCATGTCGACTGCGCCGCGGACGCGCTCCTCGTCGGGCTGTCCCCAGCGCTGCACCGGGTTCGGGACCGCGAGCGTCAGGTTCGCGGCCTGGAAGGCGGCGGCGTCGGGACGCTGACGGGTGCGCGAGGTAGCCTCTCCGTGCTCGAACTGACCGGTGAAGACGATCGCGCCCTTGTCTCCGAGCGCGACGCCACCGCGAGCGCCGGACTGGTAGTTGTTGCCGTCACCGGCATAATATTGGCTGAACTGGCCATATGCCTCCATTCCCGGCTGGTCGTCGAGAATGATGTTGATGACGCCGGCGATCGCGTCGGAGCCATATTGGGCCGACGCGCCGTCGCGAAGCACTTCGATGCGCTTGATCGCGAGGGTGGGGATGCTGGCGAGATCGGGCGCCTGCGCACCGCGCGTTCCCAGTAGTGCCGAGCGATGATAGCGCTTGCCGTTGACGAGGACGAGCGTCTGATCGGCAGACAGGCCGCGCAGCGTTGCCGGGCGCACGAACGCCTGCCCATCGGCCGCGGGCAGACGCTGCACGTTGAACGACGGCAGCAATTGCGCCAGCACGCTGGTGAGATCGCTCGATACGCTGGACTGCACAAGTGCTTCCGGCAGCACGTCGATCGGCGCCAGCGTATCGAATTGCGTGCGGCCACGCTCCCGCGTGCCGGTCACGACGACGTCTTCACCAGCAGCATCCGCCGCGGCCTGGCTGATCTCCGAACCGGCTTGGGATGCAGCGGTCTGCGCCGAAACGGCAGGCGCGAACAGAACGTGCAGTGCCGCAACGGCACTGGCGGTAGCGAATTTCATGATGACACATTCCCTGAAGGGCGGCTCTCTCAGCGCCCATGGGCTGCGCGCTAAAGCACCTTTGTTGCAGTGCCGTTGAGTTTCGAATGCACGGGCACGTCAGGCCGATGACGGTTTTGTGTCACGTCCAACCGGCAGCCTATAGGCTGTTATGGACTTGCAAGAGGGACTGATCGATCCGTGATGGGATGCGCATTTGCCGCAAGCCCTATCCGTCCGACGTGAGCGACGCGGAATGGTCGCTGATCGCACCCTATTTGCCATTGCAACGCGAGGATGGATGCGAGCGCACCCATTGTCGTCGCCTCCGGCCCTAATGCCGGTACGCCAACCGGGCCAACGTTGAACATCAGCTTATGACGAAAGCCGCTGTTCGACATGGCGCATGCGAGCAGCGGAAATACCCCTGTGCATGGCCCGCACGGCCGTTCGGCCGTGCCGCAAAATTGGACGGCGGGCCCGTTAACCCGAGCGACGCCACCGCCATACCCATGGCTTTACAGCGGCCCAAATCTAGCCGGTTACGCTGATCTGTTTTCAATGGCTGACGACAGATGTAAGTTTATCGCGCATCCCGTCTACTTGTCGATTTCATTTTTAGGTGTTTGATCCCAGAGTTTGATGGTGTGATCCTTTCGCTGGGATGGAAGGAAGCCGCATGGGACAAGTTCGTCATGGGTGCGCCACGACCACGCACGCCGTCCGAGCAGCAATACAGCGCGCCAAGCTTCGCTCGCGACGCTAAGCCGTGAGTTGGGGATCAACCCAAAGACGGTCGCGAAGTGGCGTAAGCGGGCGACCGTCGAGGACCTGAAGACCGGGCCGAAGGCCCCTCATTCGACAACCTTGTCCGAGGCCGAAGAGGCGATGGTTGTGGCGTTTCGACGTCACACGCTGCTGCCGCTCGACGATTGCCTCTACGCTCTGCAACCATCGATCCCGCACCTGACGCGCTCAGCGCTGCACCGATGCCTGCAGCGGCATGGTATCTCCCGCCTGCCGGACAT